>CABUKY010000020.1 GCA_902492185.1 uncultured Collinsella sp. | reverse complement strand
GCCGCGATGACCATGAGCGTGAGGATCGAGCACAGCAGTGTGCCTCCGCGATACTGGAAGGCGGTGTAGCCGTTGGTGAGCGCGACCATGGCGGCAAGGCCAACCAGACCCACGACGCCCAACACATCGATGGATGCGGGCGAGGACCAAAAACGCACGAGGGCGCTCGGCTGTGCCGGGGCGGTCTCGGCTGCTTCGTCGGCCTTCTCGCCAGGCTTGCCCTCGGCGTTCTTGCCGTGCTTGGCGGCGCCAGCTAGGCGATTGAGCCCCAAACGACGAGCGAGACGCACCGGCGCCAGGTCGCGATCGGGGATAAAGGCCATCCAGGCACCCAGCAGCAGCGAGAACACACGGGTGTCGGTGCCGTAGTACACGCGGCTGGGGTCGGCGGCAGGGTTATAGAGCACCATCATGGCGATGGCGGAGACAGCAGCTAGGCCCAGAACCACGCGGCGCGTGTTGGGCTTGCTCACATGCATGGATACCATGGCAAACAGCAGTGGCGGCCAAATCAGGTAGAACTGTTCCTCGATGGCAAGCGACCAAAAGTGCGTGAGTGGCGAGGGGTCGCCCAGAGCATTGAAGTACGAGACGTTTTGGGCAATCTGCCACCAGTTGTTGAAGAACAGCAGCGACGGCAGGATGTCGGGGCGCATCTTGGTGAGCATCACGTGGTTGAAGACGGTGCACAGCGCACAGGTCACCACCACGACGGTTACCACGGCGGGGACCAAGCGGCGAATACGGCGGATCCAGAAGCTCTTGAGGTCGATGCGTCCGGTCTTAGCGACTTCGTTGAGCAGCAAGCGCGTGATCAGATAGCCCGAAAGCACAAAGAAGATCGTGACGCCAAGCAGGCCGCCCTGCGCCCACGTGAGGTTAAGGTGATACAGCACCACCGCGACGACGGCAAGCGTGCGCAGGCCGTCAAGGGCAGGGATGTAGCGGGACTTAGGGCGAACAGGCGTCTGCCCCGCGGCGGGAGTGTTGGCGCGGCCCGCGTTGTTGGCAGAAGCGCGATGAGGGCTTGCGGTGCGTCGCGGTTCGCTGGCACGGCGTTCGCCCTTCACGCGTTCGTGCGGCGCCGGCTCGTTGCCCGTGCGGCGTCGACCGCGCGAGCCCGATTGCGAGAGTTGTTTCATAAAACATCATCCAATGACGAGAATAATCAGCACGCCTTCATTGTAGCTGCCTGCTCCTGTGAATGCTTGCTGCTGGCGCAAGCTCAAGCGCGCGTCCACATCAAAGTGAACTAAAGTTATAGGGGGTGCGAGAGTGCACGATCGACGGCTGGCGGTGGGCATAAGGCCCGCAGATGAGGAGGTTTCCGTGGCAGATCGCGGCATCGTTGCGGTGTTCGGCAGCATGAACATGGACCTTTCGGTGGCGTGCGAGCGCATACCGCGTGCGGGCGAGACCGTCGACGGCAGCGGGTTTATCACCAACGCCGGCGGCAAGGGCGCCAATCAGGCTGTAGCTGCCGCGCGTATGGGCGCGTGCACGCACATGATCGGCGCGGTCGGTCGCGACGCGTTCGGCGCGTCGCTCGTGGTGGGGCTCCAAGACGCCGGCGTGGACTGTGACTTTGTAGTGCATCGCGATGACGTGGAGACGGGAACGGCGACCATCATTCGCTGCGAGAGCGACAACCGCATCATACTGTCACCGGGCGCCAACCATGCGCTTGCGGGCGCGGACGTTGCCTGCGCGTTGAGGCGTCTGGTGGCCCATGAGCTCGACGGCGACGCCAGCGAGATTGCCCCGGCTGCCGGAAGCGTCTTTATCGCCCAGGGCGAATGTGACCTTGCGGCGACGGCCGAGGCGCTTGTTTGCGCTCACGAGCTGGGGTTCTATACGGTCTTTAATTCAGCGCCCGCCTGCGAGCTGCCTGCGGAGGTCTGGCCTGCGGTCGACTTGGTCTGCCCCAACGAGACCGAGTGCCAGGTGTTGACGGGCATTCTGCCCACGGATGATGTGAGTTGCGTCGCCGCGCTCAATGCGCTGCTCGACAAGGGCGCCGGCGCCGCGGTCATCACGCTGGGCGGTGCCGGCTCGGTTACGCTCGGCGATGACGGTGGGCTGCTGCGCATGCCGGCGCTTTCGAGCACGGTAGTCGATACCACGGCCGCCGGCGATACGTTTATCGGCGCGTTGGCGGCGGCTCGCCTAGAGGGCTTGCCGCTCTTTGAGTGCATGGCCGCGGGTGCTCGCGCCTCGGCAGTGACGGTGTCGCGCCTGGGCGCTCAGCAATCGATTCCCACGAGCGCCGAAGTTGAACATTGGTTTGGTTGAACGATAAAGACGGAGAAGCGGAGTAGAACAATGGCAATCAAGAAGCTGATCCTTGATCTGGATATGGGTGTGGACGATGCGATGGCGCTGGCCTATGCCATCGCGAGCCCCGAGGTGGAGCTCGTGGGCATCACCACGTGCTTTGGCAACGTGCGCGTCGAGCAATCGGCGCACAACTGCCTGGCGGTGCTCGATCTGCTGGGTCGCCCCGAGGTTCCGGTGTACCTGGGTGCCGACCGTCCTCTGCAGGCGACTGAGCCCTATACGCCGCCGGCGTCCACCGCGCTCATTCACGGCAAGAACGGCATCGGCGGCGCGAGTGTGCCCGCGTCGCCCTACGAGCCGGTGGGGGCGACCTCGGCCGACGGCAACGCTGCGGTCGATTATCTGATCGATGCCGCGCGCACCTATGGTCCCGATCTGGTCTACGTAGCGACTGGCCCGCTCTCCAACCTGGCGCTCGCCCTGGAGCGCGATGCGGCGGCGATGATGTCCATCGGCCGCGTGGTCGTGATGGGCGGCGCCCTTACCGTGCCCGGTAACGTGAGCGCGGGCGCCGAGGACAATATGGCGAGCGACCCCGAGGCAGCCGACGCGGTGCTGCGCTCGGGCCGTAAGCTCACCATGGTGGGCCTGGACGTGACGCATCGCGTGGTGCTCACACGCCGCGACATTGCCGGCTGGACGGGCTCGGGCACCATGGCGGGCTGCGCATTTGCGAGCATGGTCGAGCACTACATTGGCTCGTACGAGATGAACGCACCCTACCTGGGTGGTTGTGCGCTGCACGATCCGCTGGCCGTTGCCGTGGCGATCGACCCCACGCTCGTAGGTGCGCTCGGCTGTAACCTGCGTGTTGATCTGCTGGGCGAGTATCGCGGCCGCACCATTTGCGACGAGCGCCGCCTATCCGATCCGGACAAGAGCGCGCTTGTGGCACTGACCGTCGACGCCCCGCGCTTCCTGTCCGAGTTCAAGGCGCGCATGGCCCGCGTCCTGGGCTAAGTTGTCTTTTTGGGACGGGCTTTTTTGACTGGTATGATTGGTGCGACCATTCGAACCAGCTAAAAAAGCCCCGTCCCAATTTGACTATCGAGAGGATCTGCCATGGAGCGCATCGCGAGCTTTTCCGTTGACCATCTGCTGCTTGAGCCCGGCGTGTACGTGAGCCGCATCGACCGCGATCCGGCGACCGCCGCCGCCGTCACCACCTTTGACCTACGCCTGACCACGCCCAATAAGGAGCCGGTCATGAACACGGCCGAGTGCCACACCATCGAACACCTGGGCGCGACGTTCCTCCGCAACCATGCCGAGTGGTCGAGCCGCATTGTCTACTTTGGGCCCATGGGCTGCCGCACGGGCTTTTACCTCGTCGTGTTTGGCGAGGTGGCGAGCGAGGAGATTCTGCCGCTCGTGCGCGAGCTGTTCGAGTTTGTTGCTGGCTTTGAGGGCGATGTCCCCGGTGCCGCTCCCGAGGAGTGCGGTAACTACCTGGACCAGAACCTCCCCATGGCCAACTGGCTTGCGCGCCGCTACCTCGACCGCGACCTGGCCGATATCGACGAGAAGCACCTGCACTATCAGCAGGCGTAGGGGTTTTATCGCCCAAAACGCGCGCATTGGGCGCCTTCGCTTATGCGGGGGCACCTTTTTGTTGATTGGTCGGGACGAGCGTTCAAAATCGCTCATGTTTGTTCTAGAATGTTCGTATAGTCACATTTACGAACAGGAGTGAACATGCATATCTACTCTGTCAACGATCCCGAGTTCAAATCCTATGGCAACGTTTGGGATGACGTTCCGTCCGAGCTCACGTCGCCCGTGCTCGAGGCGCTCTCTGCCACGCCCATTCCCGAGGGCAGCAAGTACGTAGCAAGTGCGCCGGAGCTCGAGGGCGCCAAGGATGCCGATAAGTTGGGCTTTCTCATGTTTGGTGGCCGTCCCTTCCAGCTCGGCTGGTGCAACGGTCACAACACGCGCCTCAACTGCCTGGAGTACCACCGCGCCAGCGAGTTCAACCTGGGTGCTCGCGACTTTATCCTGCTCGTGGCGCATCGCTGGGAGATCGAGGACGGCAAGCTCGACACCGCGTGCGTCAAGGCGTTCCGCGTGCCGGCTGGCACGCTTGTTGAGGTTTTCAACACCACGCTTCACTACACGCCGTGCATGGTCGACGATGGGGGCTTCCAGGTGATGGTGGCGCTGCCCGCCGGCACCAACGGTCCGCGCCCCGAGGCTGCGGCCGACATGCCCACGGCCGGCGACGCTTACTGCTATTGGAAGGCCGACAAGTGGGTTCTCTGCCATGCTGACAGCCCCAAGGCTGCCGAAGGTGGCTACGTAGGCCTCATCGGTAAGAACCTCGATATCGCCTGCGACTAGAATCTTCCGTCTCGATATGTAACATCTGGCGGGCCAAATCGTCTCTACCTGTTACAGATTTAGACAAACTGCAGGGGCTGCCCGAAAGATCTCGATCTGTAACACCAGGCCCGGTTTTGACGGCCTAGCTGTTACAGATCGAGACAAAACGGGCCCAAACCACCACAAAGGTGCCTGTCCCCATTGCGGTGGCTGCCTAGAGTTGGCTGCGCAGATAGTCAGCCATATATGGAACGGCGAAACGCACGTAACCGCGGCGCGCCTGTTCGATTACGCCGGCGTCGATGAGGCGCCGGCGATACTTTTGCGCATAGTCGGGTGTGACTGACATACGTTTCGCTACATCGGAAATGCGCGAAACGGCGTCTTCGTCATCAGTCATTGCGTCGAGAAACGCGACGTCTTGGTCCGATAGCGCGGCGAGCGTCGTTTCACAAACATCGTTTTCGAAATCGGCTTTTGACGCTTCGATAGCTCCGTCGACTTGCTCTGGCGTTACGTGTTCTCCTGTCTTGCAGCGATTGCCGATGTTATAGCCGATGAGCTGCAGCATATAGGGCGAGCCTTGGGTTGCGCGAGCGGCACGGAGGCGAAGATCGCCTGGAATATCAAGGTCGAGCTCTTCGAAAGCCCGCTGATAATAGGCATCGACATCTCCGACTGAAAGCGGTTCGAGCGTGACCTTGCGAGCGCGGTTGAGAAATGTCAGCACGCGGTCATTGAGCGTTGCACAGACGGCTCCCGGGAGACCTGCCATAACAAGCGCGACGTTGAGTCCCTCACCGACCAGCTCTTGATAGGCGGTGACGAGCTGTCTAATCTCAGGTGAATTAGCTTGGAGCTCATCGATAAGGATGAGGATGCCGTGCCCCTGCTCGGTCAGCTTGCGCGCCAGCTGCGTGAGTTTGAACTGGAAACTCTTGGTCTCCTGCACATCGCGTGTGAACTCGAGACCGGCTGAGAAGCCGAAGACGCTCAAGCTACCGCCAGAAAGTTTGGGGAGATGACGTTTGCTGACATAAGGCTCGCCTGCTTCTTGGATTTTTTCAACAATGCGCTCAAGCATATCTTCGGAGGCTACGGTGGGTGTGGCGACAACAAAACCGAGCTTGCGTGCGCGGTCGGCAAGTTCCCACAGAAGAACCGTCTTGCCGCTGCCTCGCTGGCCGAGCATGAGCATGGCTCGGTCTCGATTGCCCGGCTCCTGCTCAAGACCGGAGATGAATGTCGAAATCACGTTCCCGCGACCCACCAGATAGGACGGGCGATTTCCAAATGAGGGGGAGAAGATGGTTTCAGTCATAAGTCTCCTTTCCTTTTTTTCCTATTTTTTCCTTTCTTTCCTATTCAGTCAAATGAATTGCTGAGCGAAGGCGGTTACGTAGGCCTCGTCGGCAAAACCTCGACATCACCTGCGACTAGAATCTTCTGTCTCGATCTGTAACATCTAGCGGGCTAAATCGTCTCTACCTGTTACAGATCGAGACAAACCGCCCCCAACCACCACAAAGGTGCCTGTCCCCTTTGTGGTGGATTGGGCGGGCGGGTATCAAAAAGTGTCAGACGGGGCGGCTGCCGAGCACCCGCGCGCGAAAAGAAGTATCGGCCTACGTCGTTGCCGTTGAGCGACACGTTGTTTGCAGGGATACTGAGCCTATGACAACAGCGTGCGAAAGGATTGATGCATGGCTTTCCGTAATGACTTTATGTGGGGCGGCGCAACGGCTGCCAATCAGTGCGAGGGCGCCTATGACGTGGACGGCCGCGGCCTGGCCAACGTGGACGTGGCTCCGCACGGCCCCGAGCGCTATGCGGTGGTCTCCGGCCAGCGTAAAATGCTCGACTTCGAGGACGGCTATTACTATCCTGCGCAGACCGGCATCGATTTCTATCACCACTACAAGGAGGATATTGCTCTCTTTGCCGAGATGGGCTTTAAGACCTTCCGTATGAGCCTGGCGTGGACCCGCATCTTCCCCAACGGTGACGAGACCGAGCCCAATGAGGCTGGCCTGGCCTTCTACGAGGACGTATTCCGCGAGTGTCAGGCGCACGGCATCGAGCCGCTCGTGACCATCACGCACTTCGACTGCCCGATTCACCTCATCAAGGAGTACGGCGGCTGGCGCAACCGCAAGCTCATCGACTTCTACAAGAACCTCGCAACCACGATCTTCACCCGCTACAAGGGTATGGTGAAGTACTGGCTCACCTTCAACGAGATCAATATGATCCTGCACCTGCCGTTTATGGGTGCCGGTCTGGTCTTTGAGGAGGGCGAGAACAAGGAGGCCGTCGAGTACCTGGCCGCCCACAACGAGCTCGTCGCCAGCGCTTGGGCAACCAAGATTGCCCACGAGATCGACCCCGAGATCAAGATCGGCTGCATGCTTGCCGCAGGTAGCTACTACCCCTACAGCTGCCGTCCGGGCGATGTGCGCCAGGCACAGCTCGACAACCAGGACAATTACTTCTTCGTCGACGTCCAGAGCCGTGGCTACTACCCGGCCTATGCCGTCAAGAAGCTCGAGCGTCTGGGCATCGATGTGGGCATGACCGATGAGGACCGCGAGATCTTGGCCGCCAACACCGTCGACTTCATCAGCTTTAGCTACTACAGCACCCGCTGCTCTGCCGGTGCCGACAACCCCGATGTCGAGCGTACCCAGGGCAACGCCTTCGCCGGCGCCAAGAACCCCTACCTGCAGGAGAGCCAGTGGGGCTGGGCCATCGATCCGCTGGGCTTCCGTATTACGCTCAACGATCTGTACGACCGTTATCAGAAGCCGCTGTTTGTGGTCGAGAACGGCCTGGGCGCCAAGGATGTTGTCGAGGAGGACGGCTCCATCAACGACGACTACCGCATCGACTACCTGCGCCAGCATATCGCCGCGATGCGTGATGCGGTGACCGAGGACGGCGTTGACCTGCTGGGCTACACCACCTGGGGCCCGATCGACCTGGTGTCTGCCGGCACAGGCGAGATGTCCAAGCGCTACGGCTTTATCTATGTGGATCGCGACGACGCCGGCAACGGTACCCTCAAGCGCTCCAAGAAGAAGAGCTTCGACTGGTACAAGCATGTCATCGGAACGAACGGTGAGGACCTGTCCTAAGGGCACTGAGGCGCTCAACCTTGGGGCTCCAACCCTAAGTACGCTTCGTCGGGCTTGTCGCTCCCAATCTTGAGCACCTCAGGCCCTTAGGGGGCGGGCCTGACCGCTGTGAATTTCGCGTGCTCATCCTCATAGCCTCCTAACCAAGGTGCCCGGCGAGCAGTTAATGCTCGCCGGGCACCTTGCCGTCTGCGGATTTTGGGGCCACTCATTGGGGACGTACTTAAATGAGTGGCAGTTGGAGACACTCCTGGCCGAGCTAGAGGTCGCGCGTGTCCCTTCTGGTCCATGCGGCTCAAAATCGCGGCGTGATGTGGACGGCTGGGGTCGAATTGGCAGCATTTCGAGCCTGGCTTCGATATTGAGACTGGTTCTTTATTAAAATAGATTTCCAGACAATTGAGCGTGGGGGTTAACCATGAGGGGCATGGGAGACACAACCGCATATTTGCGTCGGGGCATTCGGGAGATTATATGCCTGGCGCTGTTCTTCTTCACGTTTTTGGCGTGCGAGTATCTCTTTGATGTGCGCATAGCCGAGTTCGTGCCATCGAGTGAGGTCGTCATCTACGAGAGCATCGTTGTCGGCGCGAGCGTGATTGGCTTTTTCGTGCGCCCATTTCTGTACTATCGCCTTCCCCAGACGATCGATGCGACGAGCGATATTACAGGCGTGCTGTTGGTATCGGCGTTGCTGCTGATGATTACGGCAGTGCGGTTTGAGGTAGTAATTGCCGGCGGCCTGGTGGCGTGCTGCGCCCTGGGCTATTGCGGATCGACCGCCCATGCCAATCTTGCGCGGCGTTTTGCGCAGACGCCCTGCCTGGCGCGCGCCGCTGCACTTTCCTATGCCATGGGCGTTCTGGTACAGGTGATCAACCACATGGTGATGCCTGTCGGCATTCCTCAGCAGGCTGTTCTGGTCGTCTGTGCGATCGCGCAGGTGGCGTTGCTCCACGGTGCCCGACGCGCCAAGCTGCGCGACGAGTCCGATCCCAACTTTGAACCCAGTGCTGCCGGGCTTTCGGTAGATGTTCTGGAATATGGCGCCAAGTGGCATGACGATCCCGAGGCAAAGGCGGCATTCCGTCGCGCCGTAGTTCGCCTGACCGTGGCGACGGCGTATCTTTCCAGCGTATTCGCCGCTCTCAACGCGGGCTTCACGACCCTGCATGCTGTCGGAGCCGTCGATTTGGGCGATTGGCCGCGCCTGCTGCTTGTCGTGAGCTCGTTGGTCGCCGGCGCACTATTTGACCTGCACGACCGTTCGTATATGAATATCGGCATGACATGCGCCGCCATGTTGTCCACGCTTTCGTTCTTTGTACTCATCGTCGACGGCAATGGCGGCAACGAGCTCGCTGCCACGATCATCTTTTATCTGGGCTCGGGCTTTTTCGTGGTGTTCTTTACCACAAAATATGCCGCCGTCTCGCTCTATGCGCGCTGGTCATATTTTTGGCCGTGCATGGGTCGCGTCGTCAACAACGTGTGCTCGATGTTCGTGACGGCGCCGGCGGTGGCGATTATCTCGAGTCAAAATGTGCTGGCTGCGGTCGGTGCGGCGCTCGTGATGTTTGTGGGCATTGCGATTACGCTGCTGGGGCAGTTGGGGCAACGAGCCGATGATGCCGTGATGCAGGATGGCCTGCCGCTTGCCACCGACGATCTTGGTGGGGATCTTGCGCCCACATGCTCCGACCCCGAGCCCGTGGAGGCAGCGGAGCTCACGTCCGATGAACGCCTCGATGCTTTCGTCGCCACCTTTGGGCTTACAGAGCGCGAGCGCGATATTCTTGAGGCCTTGGTCGTTTCGGACCAGAGCGTTCAGGACATCGCCACAACGCTCTTCCTTTCGCGCTCCACGCTCTACCGTCACATTTCCTCGATCAACAAGAAGACCGATACCGCCTCGCGTGTGGCCCTTATCAACTTCTTCTGGTCCTGGACGCCCAAGGACTAGCTAATCCTCCAATAAGTTGCGGTGGAATAGTCCCTAAATTAAAGTCACGGGGCTTTAAACAGGAACTATTCCACCGCAACTGCTGGGGGGGGATAGACTGCGGCGGCGGCAGAGGCAACGGCAGCGGCGTCGGCAGCTGTGGTAGCGGTAACGGCAGCTGGCAGGGTGTTTTCCGCTTGCTTGCTACAGCAGCTCGCCGTGGCGGGCAATGTAGCGGCGCTTTGCCAGCTGGGTGAGCGCGATGTAGGCGGCGACGATGCCGATGAGCAGCGCGAAGAAGCTCGCCGGCAGCGGCATGAGGCCGAGCGCATCGGCGACGGGGCTTGCCGGCAGCCAGGTGACGAGCGCCAGACCCAGCACGGTGAGGGCACACAGCGCGGGCGCGGCGTGGTCGCGCGGGCTCGGCAGATGCGGGGAGCGCAACATGTGGACCACGAGTGTCTGCGACCACATGGACTCGACAAACCAGCCGCTCTGGAAGAGCGCAGCAAAGGTCGCCATACCCGCGACGTCGCCCGCGGCGGCAAGCTCGGACCAGCATGCGTCCACGGCGGCGGGGCACACGACAAAGAAGAGCGCGGCGAAGGTCATGATGTCAAACAGCGAGCTCACGGGGCCCAGCTCGAGCATAAAGCCCTTGATGGACGCGGCGTCCCAGGCACGCGGGCGGGCAGTCCAGGCGTCATCGACGGTGTCCCACGGCAGTGCGATGCACACGATCTCGTAGACCAGCGACAGCAGCACCAGCTGCAGGGCGCTCATGGGCAAAAACGGCAAGAACAGGCTCGCGACGGTCACGGACAGCACATTGCCAAAGTTGGAGCTCACCGTGGTCTTGAGGTACTTGAGCAGGTTGCCGTAGGTGCGGCGGCCTTCGATGATGCCGCGCTCGAGCACGCCCAGGTCCTTCTGAAGCAAGATGATATCGGCGGATTCCTTGGCAATATCGACGGCCGAATCGACCGAGATGCCGCAATCGCTCGCACGCATGGCGGCGGCGTCGTTGATGCCGTCGCCCATAAAGCCCACGGTGTGGCCGAGCATCTCGCGCATGACACGTACCAGGCGCGCCTTCTGCAGCGGCGAGAGCTTGGCGAAGAGGTGGGTTTTCTCGGCGCGCTCGGCAAGTTCGGCGTCATCGAGCGCATCGATCTCGGAGCCGAGCAAGACGTTGCTCGCATCGATACCAATCTGCTCGCAGACGGTGGCGGCGACGCGGTCGTTGTCGCCGGTTAGGATCTTGACCGCCACGCCCTTGGCCTCGAGGGTGGCGACGGCGCCCGCGGCACTTGCTTTGGGCGGATCGAGGAAGGCCAAAAAGCCCATCAGCACCATGTCGCACTCGTCGGCGATGCCAAACTCGCCTACGGTGCGGGGGTTGGTCTTTTGCGCCACGGCGATGACGCGCAGGCCTTCGGCATTGAAGGACGAAACCTGCTTGCGGATCTTTGCCATGCGCTCATCGGTGAGCGGCTGGGCATGGCCGTCAACTTCTACATAAGAGCAGACCTCGAGCATTTCCTCGGCGGCGCCCTTAGTGACCATCTGCGTCTTGCCCTGTTCGTCGGCGACCACCACGCTCAGGCGGCGGCGCGAAAAATCGAAGGGAACCTCGTCGACCTTGGTGTAGCACCTGCGTAGGGCCTGGCCCAGCGTGGCGTCGGGGGTGGCGCTTGCAGACGTGACGTCGGCGCGATCGATGACGGCCAGATCGATGAGGTTCGTGAGGTCGGTCTGGAAATAGCTGTTAAGGAAGGCGTGGCGCAGCACGCGCGCGTCCTTGCTACCGTCGGTGTTGAGATAGCGCTCCAGCACGATGCGGTCCTCGGTGAGCGTGCCAGTTTTGTCGCAGCACAGTACGTCCATGGCGCCCAGGTTTTGGATAGCGGGTAGCTCCTTGACGATGACCTGGCGGCGCGCGAGGTCCTTGGCACCTTGCGACAGGCTGGTGGTGACGATGACGGGGAGCATCTGCGGGGTGATGCCCACGGCCACGCTCGTCGCAAACAGCAGCGCGTCGATGGGGCTGCCCTTGGTGACGGCGTTGATGATAAAGACGGCGGGGGCCATGACGAGCATAAGGCGTACCAGCAGCATCGAGACGCTCGAGACGCCGCGGTCAAAGGCGCTCTTCTCGCCGCGGCCGTCGAGCATCTTGGCGATGCCGCCCAGGTAGGTGTCCGAACCCGTGGCCACGACGACGGCCATCGCGGTGCCGTTTTGCACGGAGGTGCCGGTGAAGACGATGTTCTTGCAGGCGGAGAGGGGCAGCGCCATGCCGTCGGCGCCCTCTATGATCGCCACTGACGAGGTCTTCTCGACGGCCTCGCTTTCACCGGTCAGGGCGGACTCGATCACAAACAGGTCGCGTGCGGTGACGATGCGCGCGTCGGCCGGGACCATGTCGCCGGCGGAGAGGCGAATCATGTCGCCGGGCACCAGCTCGTCAAAGGGGATCTCGATGCGCTCACTGTCGCGCAGGGCGGTGCAGGTGTTGGAGACCAGGTCTTTAAGGGCTTCGGCTGCGTTGCCGCTGCGTGCTTCCTGGATAAACTTCATGCCACCCGATACCAGCAGCATGACGCCGATGACGATGACCGTGGAGGGGTCGCGCTGGGGCTCGGGCACGGCGATGACGTCGATATAGAGCGAGACCAGGGCGAGTGCGGCGAGGATACCGGCAAAGGGGTCGATGAACGCGTCGGCCAGGCGGCGGAAAAATGTCTTGGCGTGAGCCTCGATGGCGTTGGCGCCGTATGCGTCCAAGCGCTCCTCGGCCTGGTCGGCAGTGAGGCCGTCGGCTGTGGCGTCGAGTAGGGTTAGGGTGTCCTTGGCGTCATGCGTGACAGCAAAGACGGTGTTTTTGCTAAGGCCGGCGTGGGCGGCGGGACGCGCCGTGTGGCGGCGCTTGGAGATTGCTTCGAGCACTGTGGCCGTTTTGAGCATCAGCATAGGGTCCTCCTTGTTGAAGGGAGTTAGCGTACGTGTCGTATTTGCTTCAAAAAACCTAGATGTCGCTCACGTCATGCTCGCGAATCCCCGTAAAGAGGACGGGCGGCTTTGTGGTGAGTTTTACGGTGCTCGTGCTCGTGAATGAGTGCCAACGATCGGCTACTGGCGTTTATGCGAACGGGGAATCCTCGCGGCGTGCCGAGGGCGACATGCAGGTTTTTCGACTATGACTGCCTTTCATGGCACACCTCCTTAAGGCCGGGCGCAGTGCGCTCCAGGTACCTTGTACCCGTTTCAATCCGCCCGTATTTTTGACGAGGGGATTTACCGTGTCAACCCCATGCAAGCTTTCTTCATTTTGCGTCACCGTCGCCGGCGAACGGTTGATTTTCGCCTGTAAACGGTAGTTAAGTTCAGATTAAATCAAATAGCATCAAGAATGGTCAAACTTGATTAACAGCAAAACCACAAGGTAGATGGCCATTTGCAGTGAAAAACTCTGACACAATGAGAAAAAGAATGAAAAATACTGATTGAAAATGAACTTACGTGGCAGTAATCTACATGTCACAGGGTAAGCCCCGGCGCGCAGGCTGCGGCCCTTATCGAATTACGGATATAGATCAGGTGCTCGAACGAGCAGAAACGATCAAGGACGAAGGTAAAGGACGTAGAAGCATGAAGCTTGCAACTCGTATCAACTCCTATTTTCGCGATGGCGACAAGAATCTTGATCGCGTGTTCGCGGAGTTCCAGAGCGTGGGCCTCACGCACGTCGACCTCAACTACCCCGAGCACTGCACAGGTGTCACGGCGGAGGACATGGCCGCCAAGCTCGCAGCTCACGAACTGCAGCTGAACGGCTGCGCGCTGCGCTTCCGCAACGCGTTCCTCAACGGTGACCTGGGCAATGCCGATGATGCCCTTGCCGCGGAAGCCCTTGAGCTCTGCTACGAGGCGTGCGACTACTGCCGCACTGCCGGTGGCAACACGGTGACCATCTGGCTCGGCCACGACGGTTTCGACTACAGCTTCCAGATCGCCTATGCTCGCGTCTTCGACCAGCTCGTAGCCGCATTCCAGAAGGTCTGCGATTATGCGCCCGACCTCAAGATCTCGATCGAGTACAAACCCTACGAGGAGCGCGCGTACGCGTTCATCGACTCCATGGGCATGACCGGCATGATCCTCAACGCTGCAGACCGCCCGAACCTGGGCGTCACGCTGGACTACTGCCACATGCTCATGAAGCACGAGAACCCCGCCATGGCCGTCGACCTGTTCGGCCGCGAGGGCAAGCTCTACGGCATTCACCTAAACGACGGCAACGGTCGCTTCGATGATGGCCTTATGATTGGTACGTCCACGCCGGTGAAGACCCTCGAGTTCCTCTACTACGTGAAGAAGCACGGGTACGACAGCGCGATCTACTTCGACACGTTCCCGGTCATCGAACCCGCTGACGGCGAGGCTACGCAGAACGACCAGATGATTCATCTGCTCAACGATGCAATCGAGACCGTAGGCATGGAGAAGATCCAATCCGTTATCGATGCAAACGACGCGATTAAGGCAGCCGAGCTTGTCCGCGAGCTCTTCTGCGCAATGGGGAGGTAACCAATGAAACGCGACTGGAACGCGATGGCTCAGGGGATTCTGGACGCCGTCGGTGGTCCCGAGAACATCTCGGGAATGACGCACTGCGCGACGCGCCTGCGCCTCAATCTCAAGGACGACGCGGCTTGTGACGACGCTGCGGTCAAGGAAGTCGAAGGCGTTGTGAACACGCTGAACAAGGCTGGTCAGTACCAGGTTCTCATCGGCACTGAGGTCCCGAAGCTGTACGAGAAGTTTGAGCCGCTGGTCAAGGGCTCGGGCGCGGAGATCTCCGCTGCTACCAAGGACGAGGGCGAGAGCATCGTCAGCCAGGTCTTCTCCGCGATCTCCGGCATCTTTGCCCCGCTGCTGCCCGCGATGGCCGGCTCCGGTATCCTGCGCGGCTTTGTCATCCTGGCCGCCCAGCTCGGCATCATTGCCGAGGGCTCGGGCACCTACACCATCCTGTACACCTTGGCCATGAGCGTGTTCTACTTCTTGCCGGTGCTTCTTGGCTTCTCGGCCGGTAAGCGCTTCGGTGCCAGCCCCTACCTGTCGGCACTCATCTGCGCCTGCCTGCTGTACCCGGACTTTATCGCTCTTATGGGCGACACGGGCAACGGGGCCATGACCGACCTGTTCGGCATCCCCGTAGTGCTTATGAGCTACAACTCCACGGTTATCCCGGCGATTCTCGCCTCCTGGGCCTATTCGTTCCTGTATAAGTGGCTCGATGAGCACGTCTCCGAGATGCTCAAGCTCGTCGTGCTGCCCGCCGTGTCCCTGCTCGTGATGGTTCCCCTCACCATGATCGTGATCGGCCCGCTGGGCGTGTACGCCGGCGAGGGCATCGGCTTCGTGGTCAACTGGCTCATCGAGCGCAGCTCCGTGCTTGCCGGCATCCTGGTCGGCGGCGGTTGGTCGGTGCTCGTGTCCATGGGTATCCACTGGGCCGTGAACCCCATCATGATCAACAACATCGCCACGGTTGGTTACGACTACATCTGCCCGTTCACCTTCGCCTGCAACTTCGGCGTGATCGGCTGCGCCCTGGGCGTGTTCCTGAAGGCCCGCGACCAGAAGCTCAGGACCTTCTCCATGACCGGTGTTATCTCCATCGCCCTGTCCGCCATCATCGAGCCCACCCTGTTCGGTATGCTCGTGCAGAACAAGAAGCTGTGGCTCGCCCAGATCATCGGCGGTGCCGCTGGCGGCGCGTTCTGCGGCCTCATGGGTGTTGTGACCACGGCCTTTACCTTTGGCTCCGTTACCACCTTCCCGGCGTTTGTGAGCTCCGACGCTATGAACTTCGCCTGGGCCATGGTTGGCATGCTCATTGCCTTTGCGGTCTCCGCGGTGCTGGGCTTTGTCTTCTGCGACAAGGAGCAGAAGCTCGCCTAAGAGCTTGAAGTGCGTCGCCTCTGGGGCGCCATTTCACTCGAAGCGCGCCGTCTCGCCTGGGGCTCGTTATCCTCGCTCGAGGAGCGTCACCCTTGCGTGAGGTGCCTCACCTTCGTTCAAATTGTGAACGAGAGGGTAGGTCAATCGATTAAGCGGTCGTCATCGCAACAGGTGGCGGCCGCTATTCTGCACATGCGTTACACTTTTCGAAAAGAAATGAACGAGCGTGAAGCAGAGTGGTTTGGAGAGGGTCCCAATATGATCCCGTATGAGCGCCAGGAGCGAATTGTAGAGTGCCTGCAGAAGTCGGGCCTCGCGAGGATTTCCGAGCTGCAGGAGGAGCTGCCGGGCGTCTCTATTTCGACGCTGCGCCGCGACCTCAAGGAGCTGGAAGCGCTTGGCAAGGTTGAGCATCTTTCGGGCGGCGCAGTGAAGCTCGTCTCGGCTGTCCACGAGGTGAGCATCTCGACGCGTTCGGGTTTGCACGGGATCGAGAAGGACCAGATTGCCCAGGTTGCCCTGCGTCTCGTTGAGGATGGAGATACGCTCTATCTCGATTCCGGCTCCACCTGTACGGCCCTGCTGCGCTTGTTGCTCGACCGCGACGTGACAATTTACACGACGGATGCCTCGGCGTGCCTGATTAAGAGCGAGATACGCGCCCAGCTCATCGTAGTGGGCGGCGAGTTCAACCATGTGAACTCCTCGTTCTGCGGTTCTATGACCGAATCGATCCTGCGCGACCTGTACTTCGATAAGGCGTTTATCGGGATCAACGCGATTGACGAGGACCGCGGCGCCATGACGCCCTCCTACGTTGAGGCGACGAAAAAGCGCATTGTGCGCGAGAACTCGAACAAGACGTACGTGCTGTGCGACAGCTCGAAGTTCCATCAGTTCTCGAGTGTTCGCGCGTTTGGGTTCGATGGTGTGGCGATTATCGCGGAGTCCTATGACGAGAAGATCGCCCAACGTGCGCGCCTGATCACGCCGGAGGCGTAGGGTTTCAAGGCCCACGCCCGTGCGAGCACGGCCCATGGTGGCCAGCTGAATGGCGGGGCCTCTTTCTAGGGAACACAACGGCTTTTCGCCGTACGGAATCCGTATGACGCCAGCTAGATAGACAAATATGACAACGTTGTGAATCTAGAGAAACCTGTAGGTTAACAACGTGGTTAAACGATTAATCAGCCAGACTTTAGATACAGGTTAAACGATTAATTACCAACGAGTAGATAACCAAAGAGCAGATAAGGAGTTCACCATGTTGCTCTGCCCCAGCCTCATGTGCGCCGACTACGGCAACCTGCGTGCGACCGTCGAGGAGCTCGACGCCGCCGGCATTGATATCTTCCATTGCGACGTGATGGACGGCAGTTTCGTTCCCAACTTCGCCATGGGCCTCGAGGACATTAAGGCCGTGCGTGCCGCCACCAACAAGCTCGTTGACGTGCACCTTATGGTCGAGAACCCCGCCAGCAAGGTGGAGCTTTTCGCCTCCGCCGGCGCGGACATCATCTACATCCATCCGGAGTCCGAGCGCTACGTGGTCAAGACTCTCGCTGCGATCAAGGCCCTCGGCAAGAGCGCAGGCATCGCAGTAAACCCCGACACCTCGATTTCCGAGGTGGAGGAGATGTTGAACCTTTGCGACTACGTGATGGTCATGACGGTGAACCCGGGCTTTGCCGGTCAGAGCTTCATCGAGTTCACGAACGATAAGGTACGTCGTCTTGCCGCGCTGAAGGAACGCTTCGGCTTCAAGCTCATGATCGATGGCGCCTGCTCGCCTGAGCGCGTGCGCGATCTGTCCGCCATCGGTGCGGATGGCTTCATCCTGGGCACCAGTGCGCTGTTTGGCAAGGACGCCGGTTACGAGGAGTGCTTGCGTCGCCTGCGCGCCGGCGAGGTGTATTAGAAGCGTAATGGCAAATTAGGACGGAATGAGCGCGCGACACGCGCGAGCGGATTTGGAAAGGGGTCTCTTATGAAGATCGGTATTGGAAACGACCACGTCGCGGTTGAGTATAAGGAAGCCATTGCGGCGTATATCCAGGAGAAGTACGGCTATGAGGTCGTGAACTTCGGCACGGACAGCACCGAGCGCTTTGACTATCCCATCGCGGGTGAGGCCGTGGCGAACGCGGTCGTGGCCGGGGAAGTCGATCGCGGTATCGTGATCTGCGGCACGGGAGTGGGCATTTCGCTTGCCGCGAACAAGGTGCGCGGTATCCGTTGCTGCACCTGCTCTGAGCCGTATTCCGCTCGCTTGTCACGCGAGCACAACAACACCAACATGCTCGCATTTGGTGCTCGCGTGGTAGGCATCGAGCTGGCCAAGATGATCGTCGACGCCTGGCTCACCGGCGAGTTCGAGGGCGGCCGTCACCAGCGCCGCATCGATATGATTCGCCAGATCGAGGCTCGTCAGCTCGTGCGTGCGGAGGAGGCACGCGGCTGGTAGTGGAAAAGCCCGTCACCCGTGTGGTGAACTGCCTTCCATTTCTTGGACATGAGAAATGGGAGGCTTTCTTTATGCGCGTTGATTTGAGGGTGAAGCATGATGTCGAGGCCAGGAAGGCGGCCATAGGGCTCTTCGAGCTCGGACACGGGTATAAATCTGCCGCGATTGCCCTTTCGCTTCCCGCGGAAGCCGTGAGAAGATGGCAG
>CABUKY010000019.1 GCA_902492185.1 uncultured Collinsella sp. | reverse complement strand
CCACACGGGCACGCCGGACTTAGCAGCGAGCTCCTCGACGTCGTCCTGGGCAAAGCCACGGAACTCGATGCCGTCATACATGCGGCCGAGAACGCGGGCAGTGTCCTCGATGGACTCCTTCTTGCCCATCTGCGACGAACCCGGATCGAGGTAGGTGACGCCCATGCCCAGATCCATGCCGCCGACCTCGAAGGCGCAGCGGGTACGAGTAGAGGTCTTCTGGAAGAGCAGAACGATGTTCTTGCCCTCGAGATAGCGGTGCGGAACGCCAGCGCGCTTCATATCCTTGAAGTTCTTGGAGAGCTTCAGCAGGTACTCGATCTCCTCGGTGGTGAGGTCGAGAAGCTTGAGGAAGCTACGGCCGGAAAGGTTAACACCCATGGTTTGATTCCTTTCGAAGAAATGAATTACGTAAGTATTAGTGGTGCCCGTTTAACGGGCGAAGCCGGTGCGGTTGTAGGGGGACCGCACCGGAAACGGAAAGACTTAGAGGTCCTCGCGCCAGAAGGGCATGCTCATGCAGCGCGGGCCGCCGCGGCCGCGGGAGAGCTCGGCGGAGGGCACGACGAGAAGGTCCAGGCCCTCCTTGTACAGCACGTCGTTGGTGACGGTGTTGCGGGCGTAGACGCAGATCTTGCCGGGCTCGACGCACAGGGTGTTGGAGCCGTCGTTCCACTGCTCGCGGGAGGCCGCGATCGGGTCGCCGCCGCCGCAGGGGATCAGCTTGACCTGGTCGACGCCGGTGGCGTCCTCCAGGACGTGCTCGAGGGTGTCCTCGATCAGGCGGATGTTCACGTCGCCCGGGTTCTTGCCGGCGGTCAGCTCGTAGACGCGCAGGGTGCCCATGATGGCGGGGTGGATCGTGAACTTATCGACGTCGATCTGGGTGAAGACCGTGTCGAGGTGCATGAAGGCGCGCGAGACCGGGATATCGAAGGCCAGGATGCGCTCGACCTTGGAGTCGGAGTTCCAGAAGATGTTCTGGGCCATGACGTCGATCGCGGCGGCCTGGGTGCGCTGGGAGATGCCGACGGCGAGGGTCTTCTCGTTGATGTTCAGCACGTCGCCGCCCTCGGTGTGGAACTGGCAGTCGCGGCGGAAGTACAGCGAGACGTCCTTGTAGTCGGGGTGGTACTTGAAGATGTACTTGCCGTACAGGGTCTCGCGGTTGCGGGTGACCGAGTACATGCGGTTGAGGTTGACGCCCTCGCCGATGACCGCGAACGGGTCGCGGGTGAAATAGAGGTTGGGCATCGGGTCGATGATCAGGTCGGACTCGGACTCGGAGTTGACCAGGGAGTCGAGGGTCGTGGACGCCGTGAGGGGCATGTCGATCTCGGACTTGGTCATGCCGGCCATGGTCTTCTTGACGAACTCGAGGTTGTCCTCGATGGAGTCCAGCTTCTCGCGGACGATCTGCGGCATGTGCTGGCCGCGGATGCCGGCCTCGGCGATGTACTGGTCGGTGAACTCGGCGCGGGCGCCGGGGACCTGGTCGAACACCTCGGCGACGAGGTTCTCGAGATAGAGGACCTCCACGCCCTGGTCCCTCAGGATCTGGGCGAAGGTGTCGTGCTCCTGCTGCGCGACCTCCAGGAACGGGACGTCGTCGAACAGGAGTCGCTCGAGCTCGTCGGGCGGCAGGTTGAGGAGCTCGTCGCCGGGACGGTGCAGGCAGACCTTCCTGAGCTTGCCGATCTCGGAAGGCACGTGCAGACCTTTCGTCATGGCCTCCTACCTTTCTTTCGGGCCTTTCGGCCGAATCTCTCAGCGCCCTTCCATAGCGGACGCTGCTTGCTGACAGCTCTAGTTATATCCAAATTCCACCCGCAATTCCACCTCGCCCCCGAACGGTCAACAAAGTGCGATGAACGGTATATCGCATGAGATTCCCCCATAATGTACTTCGGCGTTCTAAAGTAACTTTTCTAAGGTAAACGCTCTTTTTTCCTAAAAACTATTTGCAATTGCATCTCTAAACTTTTGATTCAGAATTGCATAGCTAAATCGGTTTTATGTATATAAATGATGTTTGTTTACGTTTCCGCCTGCATTCAATGATATTCAGCTATCCATCATTCTTATTCACACTTACGTACCAGTTGAGTGAGGATATAGACCGCTTGCAGACGAGCAGGGCGTCAGTCCTATGACTTGTCAGCGTATGAAGTAGGTAAAGATACCGTTCGCACAATACGTCCGTGCCACAAGTCGACTAAATTGAGACAATAGTGAATAGGGTTAGGCTACCGTCCCCTGCGGGGACTGAACGGACAGATGCATATGCCGAGCAAAATCGAAAAAAAGCAAGCCGCCGCAAAGCTGCGCAAACCGCCTCGCGACTTCTCGTACACGCAGAACCGAGAGCTCAGCTGGCTACGCTTTGACAACCGTGTGCTTGACGAAGCCTTCGATGAGACCGTTCCGCTGTTCGAGCGTCTAAAGTTCGTGTCGATTTTCGAGTCTAACCTCGACGAGTTTCTCATGGTGCGCGTGGGCGGCCTGTCCGATCTGGCAGAGCTCAAAAAGCAACCTGTCGACAACAAGAGCAATATGACCGCCTCCGAACAGGTCGATGCTGTCATGGCCGAAATGCCCGGGCTCCTTACCCGTTGGGAGTCCATCTTTAAGAGCATCGAGGGCAAGCTCGACACCTTGGGCGTTCACCGCGCCCGCATCGATTCGCTTACGCCCGAGGAGCGCACCTTTGTAACCCGCTACTTCCAGGCCTACGTGTCGCCGGTCATCTCGCCGCTGGTCATCGATCCTCGCCACCCCTTCCCCAACCTACGCAATGGCGCGCTCTATCTGGCCTGTGGTCTGGACGGCGCCACCGACGAGGAGAGCCTGCTGGGCCTTATCGAGATTCCCGCCTCGATGAACCGCGTGGTCGAGATCCCCTCGCCCACCGGCACCTACTCCTACATCTTGCTCGAGGACGTCATCCTCGCCTGCCTGGACAGCTGCTTTGGCTCCTATAAGCCGCTGGATCGTGCGCTGATCCGCGTCACCCGCAACGCCGACATCGATCCGGACGGCGAGGGCGTCGAAGAGGAAGAGGACTACCGCCAGCACATGAAGCGCATCCTCAAGAAGCGCCTGCGTCTGCAGCCGGTAGTGCTCGCGGTCTCGGGGTCGCTCGAGAAGGCAACGCTCAAGACCATCCGCAAGGCGCTCGAGCTTTCGCGCCGCTCTGTCTTTACCTGCGATATCCCGCTCGACCTGGGCTACGTCTTTGGCATTGAGGGCAAGATTCCCGAGCACCTGCGCAACGAGCTGCTCTTTACGCCGTTTAGGCCGCAGCCCAATCCCACCATCGACATGACCCGCTCCATCCGCGAGCAGGTGCTGCAGCACGACAAGCTGCTCTTTTATCCCTACGAGGCCATGAACCCCTTCCTGGATCTGGTGCACGAGGCCGCCTACGACCCCGAGTGCATCTCGCTGCGCATCACGCTCTACCGCGTGGCCAAGCAGAGCCGCCTGTGCGAGTCGCTGATCGATGCTGCCGAGAACGGCAAAGAGGTCACGGTGCTCATGGAACTTCGTGCCCGCTTTGACGAGCAGAACAACATCGAGTGGGCCGAGCGCCTGGAAGAGGCCGGCTGCACCGTCATCTATGGTTCCGAGGGCTTTAAATGCCACTCAAAGATCTGCCAGCTCACCTATCGCGAGGGCATGGCGCTAACGCGCCTCACGCTTTTGGGCACCGGCAACTTTAACGAGAAGACGGCCAAACTCTACAGCGACTTTATGCTCATGACAGCCCATCCCGGCATCGGCGAGGACGCCAACCTGTTCTTCCGCAATCTGTCGCTGGGCAACCTGCGCGGCGACTACCGCTTCCTGGGTGTGGCGCCCGTCGGACTGAAACCGCTCATCATGCGCGGGCTTGACCGCGAGATCCAGCGCGCCCTTGCCGGCGAGCCCGCCCGCGTGTTCTTTAAGCTCAACTCGCTGACCGACCGCGAGGTTATCGACAAGATCGCCGAGGCATCGTGTGCCGGCGTACGCGTAGACATGATCATCCGCGGCATCTCGTGCCTCAAGCCCGGTGTTCCGGGCAAGACCGAGAACGTGCATGTCCGCTCCATCGTCGGACGCTTTTTGGAGCACGCGCGCGTCTATGCTTTCGGCGTGGACTCGGACATGATTTACCTGAGCTCGGCAGACATGATGACGCGCAACACCGAGCACCGCGTGGAGATTGCCTTCCCCGTGCTCGACCCCACCTGCCGCGCCCTAGTGCACGAGTACATGGGCATGCAGCTGCGCGACAACGTGAAGGCCCGCAGCCTCACGAGCGACGGCACCTGGGTCCCCGTGGAGCGTGCAGAGGGTGAGAAACCCTTCAACTCGCAGGAAGCCCTGCTGGAGCGTGCCTATCGCAACGCCGAGGCCGCGCCCGAGCCCGTCATTGAGGCGAAACCTGCCCCCGAGCCCGAGCCGCAGCCGGTAGCACCCGAGGTTCAGAAGGTCCAGGCGACCGTCATTGAGCCCGAGCCTGCACCTGCACCTCGGCCCGAGCCGCAGGTCACCAAGCCCGCACCCGAGACGAGTGCCCGTCGCGATAAGCCCGCTGGCAAGACCAAGGCCATCGAGCGCCATCGCCCCGGCCGCGTGCGCATGGGCTTGGGCCTGATCGGCCTGGGTCTTAAGACGCTCATTACCGGCAAGACGAAATAGTCGTTTGTAGAAGCAGTTTGTAGAAGCGCCCCGCATTTGAGGAAAGCCTCGGATGCGGGGCGCTTTTCCCTGCTACCATGGTGCGGACAACAACGCGAATGACAGGCAGGGATATGAAGCTCACTATAGAATCGATGACCTACGGCGCCGACGGGCTGGCGCACGCCGACAACGGCAAGGCCGTCTTTGTGCAGGGCGCCGTGGCAGGCGACACCGTCGAGGCCGAGGTCGTACAGGACGGCAAGTCGTTCATGCGCGCCCGCACCACCGAGATTCTGGAGCCAAGCCCCGATCGCATTCAGCCTCCCTGCCCCTTCGTGGGCATCTGCGGCGGTTGCTCGTGGGGCAATCTCTCACGCACGGCACAGCTCGCCGCCA
Source organism: uncultured Collinsella sp. (assembly GCA_902492185.1). GTDB lineage: Bacteria > Actinomycetota > Coriobacteriia > Coriobacteriales > Coriobacteriaceae > Collinsella. The sequence goes on along the minus strand of CABUKY010000019.1, from coordinate 14,384 downwards.
AGGAGCAAAACCTGCGCTCCACGCTCGAGCGCATCGGCAAGTTCGCTCCTGAGCAGGTCGATGAGTTGGTACGGCCCATCCGCCACACCAAGGACAACTGGGGCTACCGCAATAAAATCGAGCTCGAACCGACCGTCGTCAACGGTCGCGTGCGCCTTGGCATGCACGGTGTCGACCCCAGCAAAATCGTGACCGTCGATGCGTGCCCGCTGTTCGATAAGCGCTTCCCGAAGGCGCTCAAATCGGTCGTCGGCGCACTCAACTATCTAAGCGGCAGCCATGACTTGGGGCTCGAACGCGTGGGCATTCGTGCATCGCGCCGCACCAAGGCACTCGAGGTCGCACTCTGGACGCCCACAGGCTCTTTTCCGCGCTCGCAGGTCTCCCGCGTGCTGGCGGACGCCGCTCACCCCACGAGCATCGTGCGCGTGATGAGCAAGGGCGAAAAGAAGGCCCGCCGTGTCTCCAAGGTCGAAATGCTCGCCGGAGAGGGCTCATGGACCGAGAATATCGCCGAGGGTCAGATGCGCTTGTCTGCCCCGTCTTTTTTCCAGGTCAACACCAAGGGTGCCGAGATTTTGATCGATCTTGTCATGGAAGCGCTCGACCCGCAGGAAGACGAGCTTGCCGTGGACCTGTACTGCGGTGCCGGCACCTTTACCCTGCCGCTCGCCCGCCGCTGCGACTTTGTCGCCGCCGTCGAGGCCTACGGCCCCGCTGTGCGCGATCTACGCCGTAACCTAGAGATCAACAAGCTTGACAACGTCGACGTCATTGGCGGAGACGCGGTGCGCGAGTTCCCCGACCAGGATGCCGACGTCTTGGTGGTCGACCCGCCGCGCGCAGGCCTCGCCCCCGAGGCGATCAACCTTATCGCCAGCACGAGTGCTCGCGATGTCGCCTACGTGAGCTGCGACCCGGCCACCCTGGCGCGCGATCTCAAACGCTTTGTCGAAGAAGGCACCTTCTCCCCCGTAAAGATCACGCCAGTCGACCTGTTCCCACAAACCTTCCACCTTAAGCGCAACTAGCCACTTAATCATTGCTCAGAAAAATCATTGGGAAATCGAGCGTGGCAAGCGGAGGTCTTCGGGGTATAAGACGGCTAATTGTATGCCGCCTATGAAAGGAACCCTCATGCCCAGCGTTGCCGTTCTCGCCGCCGATGGCTTTGAAACTATTGAATGCTTGACCATGGTCGATGTCATGCGTCGCGGCGGCGTGCGTGCCACGCTCGTCTCGATTATGCCCACGCGTGAGGTCGTAAGCTCGCTGCAGATCCCCGTGACCTGCGATGCGCTCTTTGATGAGATCAACTTTGACGAGTACGACTGCGTCGTGCTGCCCGGCGGCCTGCCCGGTGCCACCAACCTGCGCGCCGATCAGCGTGTCTGCGACGTGGTCTGCGAGTTCGCCGCGACCAAGCACGTCGCCGCCATCTGCGCCGCCCCGTTTATCCTGGGCGAGCTCGACCTACTCGAGGGGCGCCACGCCACGTGCTTCCCTGGCTTTGAGAAAAGCTTCCCCGAAGGCGCCTATACTGGCGAGAAGGTCACGCAAGACGGCAACATCATCACTGCCAGCGGCATGGCACAGTCACTCCCCTTTGCATTGGAGCTGCTGCGCACGCTCGCTGGCGACAAGGCCGTCGAGAAGGTCGCCGAGGGCATCCAACTATGATTTTGGCTTCGCAATCGCCGCGCCGCATAGAGCTGATGCGCGAGGCAGGCTACAACATTCGCGTGATTCCCGCGGATATCGACGAAACGCCCTTTGATGGCGAGGCTCCGCTCACGCTTGTCGAGCGCTTGGCACGCGCCAAGGCGGCTGCCGTTGCTGCCGAGTATGCCGAGCCCAAAGAACTGACGGTCGCGGCCGACACCATCGTCACCTTCGACGGCAAGATTTTGGGCAAGCCGGCAACCGAGGGCGAGGCGCGCACCATGCTCCGTGAGCTTTCGGGCCGCACGCACCAGGTCGCAACCGGCGTCTGCATCGTTAAGGCAGGCGATACGGCCGCCCCGCATGCCGCCGAGAGCCTGTCGTTTGTCGATGTGACCGACGTGACATTCTACGAGCTCACCGACGAGCAGATCGAGCACTACGTTGCCTCGGGTGAGCCCATGGATAAGGCAGGCGCCTACGGCATCCAGGGCACAGGCGGCCGCATGCTCGTGCACGATATTTCGGGCGACTTCTATAACGTAGTGGGCCTACCCATCGCCCGCGTCGCGCGCGCGATTCAAAAACTCTCGTAATTGCATCTGGCGCTGGGTATTCCCCAGCGCCTACAATTTTGGCGTACCGTACGGATCCCGACCGGGCACAAGGCGCGGCGGAAAACCGATAGGAGTTAAACATGGATACACTGCTCGAGGCCATTGACGTCTGCGATGTCGATGGCTTTTGCTATGGCAACTATACGGACGAGGAGGCCGGCACCGGTTGCACCGTAATCGTGGCACCCGAGGGCGCCACCGGCGGCGTTGACGTACGCGGTGGCGCTCCCGCTTCGCGCGAGACCGACCTGCTACGACCCGAGAACACCGTCGACAAGGTCCACGCCGTCTGCCTTTCGGGCGGATCGGCCTTTGGCCTCGAAGCTGCAAGCGGCGTCGCTCGCGAGCTTGAGAGCCGCGGCATCGGCCTTCCCGTCGGCCCCACGCAGGTGCCTATCGTGTGCTCCAGCTGTATCTTCGACCTTGCCTTTGGCGACCCCACCGTGCGCCCCGACATTGAGGCCGGCATCGCCGCCGTGCGCGAAGCACTCGACCACACCCCCACCAAGCTCGAACAGGGCAACGTAGGCGCCGGCACGGGCGCCACCGTGGGTAAGCTCATGGGGCCTGCCACCTGCATGAAGGCCGGTCTTGGAGCTGCCGCCGTGGCACTCGGTCCCATCAAGGTGGGCGCCGTGGTCTCGGTCAACGCCTGCGGCAACGTTGTCGACCCCTTCACCGGCGAGTGGGTCGCCGGCATGCGCGCCGCAGCCGATAGCGACCAGATCGTCGACATGGAACTCGCAGCCTTTGCCGCCGCCGGATCCATGCAGATGCCGCTCGACCGCACCAACACCACCATCAGCTGCATCATCACCAACGTGGAACTCACTAAGGCACAAGCCACCAAGGTCTCCCAGATGGCCGCAGACGCCTACGCACACGCCATCCGTCCAACGCACACCACCAACGACGGCGACACCATCTACACCCTCGCCAGCGGCAAACTGGGCGCCCAGGCAAGCGCCGCCGTTCCCCTAGACCTGCTGGGCATGCTCGCAGTAAGGGCCCTGGAAACTGCCATCGTAAACGGAGCCAAAACCGCCAAAACCTCCCACAGCATCCCCGGCGCCGCGAAGTAGTCCACTCGACCGTCGGTCGGAGACGGGCGGGCGTTACGTTTGCTGCTCTACAGTCCTATGCAAGACGAAGGCCACATTAAGTGGCCTTCTTTGCATGCGGAACTCGCGACAAACGTAATGCCCGCCCGCCTCCGACCGACTTCCAACCTAATTCTTTTCAGCCCAGGCCCCTGTGTACCGCGCTTCGAAGATCTTCAAATTCAAATAACCTGACAATCGATTCTTATAGCAGAGGCCCCTTGGCCTTTAGTTTGATACAAGTTCCGCGCGAGCAGGACTGTTCGCAGTAGCAAACTAAAGGCCAAGGGGCCCAGTCAACCTATCAGCAGCGATTACTCAGCAGCTAGTTGAATTTGAAGATCTTTGAGGCAAGACGGTATAGGCCGAGTGTGGTTTTGTCACCGGCACGACCGCGCAGATTGGTGAAGAACCCGACCACGCCGTAGCGGGCACGACGATACATGCGCTCGTCATAGGCCTTCAAATCATTCCACAGCGTCTTTAGGCGCTCGTCGGCGCAATCTTCCTCGGAAAGCTTGGTAAGCACCGAGCAGATCGCCATCATCATGGTGAAGTAGCCCATCATGTACGAACGCAGGCGCGACGACCCAACATCGCTGTACAAGTGGTACGACTCCATCATGATACGCGTAACACGGAACTGCTGGTCCAGACGCTTGACCATCGTTGCCTCGTTGACGCTCTGGCCCTCGCGACCGATAAAGTAGCGGTAGAGGTCGATGTCGGCGTAGTACATGGTCTTGCAACGCGGCAGCGGCACGTAGGCGTAGATGTTGTCCACATAGAACGTGTGCGGCGGCATGGGAAGGTTGGACTCGCGCAGCACATCCGTGCGATAGCACAGGCTGTGCATGAGAAGGTTCTGGTCCAGGCGGAAATGACCGATCTGATCCCAGGAAAAGATCTTTTTGCGCGGCAGGGCAAATTTGTAGCCAATAGCGGTATGCGTGCCCTCGTAAACCTTCTCGTACACGTAGTTCGAGATAAACAGGTCAACGCGCTGGTCGCGCTCCTCAAAGCCACGCAGAATCGACAGCATGGTCGAAAGGGCAGCGCCGTCAAGCCAGTCGTCCGAGTCGACAACCTTGTAGTAGGTGCCCTGCGCCTCGCGCAGACCCGAAAGGACGGCAATACCGTGACCGCCATTCTCCTGGTGCACCGCGCGGATGATTCCAGGATAACGTGCCTCCCACTCATCGGCCTTATCGGCCGTCTCGTCCTTGGAGCCGTCGTCCACCACGATAATCTCGATATCGGTAGCGTAATTGCTCCCCTCCAAGATGGAGGTGATGCAATGGTCCATGTCCTTGGCGGCGTTATACGAGGGAATACCGAATGTTATGACTTTATGCATGGCAGGCGATAATCTCATCCGAAAGATCGAGGGCAGAATTGGTCACGGCGTCCATATCGTAGTAACGATACTCGGCCAGACGACCCACCGGGTGGAAGTTCGTCAGGTTCTGGACGCGCTCAAGATAGCGCTCATAGAGCTCACGGTTCTCGGGCTCAAGAATGGCGTAGTACGGCGTCTCGCCCGAGCCGGGCGTATAGGCCTTGGAGTACTCCTTCATGATGGTGGTCTTGCCGGGCAGGACCTGACCGGTCATGTTCTTGAACTCGGTGATGCGCGTGTAGTCCTCGCTCGTGGTGTAGTTGACAGTGCCCACGGGCTGGAACTGGTCCATATCGAGCGTCTCGAACTTCATATCGAGCGTGCGGTACGGCAACGCACCCAAGTCGAGGTTGAACAGCTCGTCGAGTGGACCGGTGTAGACAATCTCGCCACCATAGACCTTGCCGTCGATCTTGACGGTGGTGTCGTCGATTTCAAAGAGGTCACGGGCGTCCACGTCGCAGAACACGTCGATCAGGTCGTGGTCGAGCATGTGCTCAAAGAGCGCCGTGTAGCCCTCCTGCGGCATGCCCTGGAAGGGAGCTTGCGGGAAGTAGCGGTCATCATCGCCCACAAAGACGGGAACGCGGCCGGTGATCGAGGGGTCGATCTGATCGGGCGTCTGGCCCCACTGCTTCATGGTGTAATGTAAAAAGACGTTCTCGTAGACGTAATCGGCGACCTCGGCAAGATCCGGGTCGTTCTTCTTACGCAGCTCCATAATGGGCACCTTGACATCCTTGCCAAAGGTCTCCACGAGCTTCTGATACAGCTCCTCGCCGCGCTCGTCACCAAAGGCGAGCTTGAGACTCGCATGGTTGAAGGGCACGGGCATAAGGGTACCGTTGATGTTGGCGAGCACCTTGTGCTGATAATCCGTCCACTTGGTAAAGCGCGACAGGAAATTGTGCACGCGCTCGTTAAAGGTGTGATAGATATGCGGACCGTACTCGTGAATCAGGATTCCGGCCTCGTCAGTGCAGTCATAGGCATTGCCCGCAATGTGGCTACGGCGCTCCAAAACGGCAACACGATAGCCGATGGTCTCGGCAAGACGGCGGGCGCAAACGGCACCGGCATATCCAGCACCGACGACAATCATGTCGTACGCGCCGGCGTTAAAGCCTTCAGGCAGGCCTGAGGTAATCTGCATCGATACTCCTTGTCAAAAGCCACGGGCTCGTTAGCTGGGCTTTTCTCGAACATTCTTCGAGACATATTTATCAGAGCGATTATAGCGCTAATGCGTCCTATAATGAGCTTGCCACACAAGGAAAGCTCAAGCACCGCGGCGTACATAATTGAAAGGTAAACCCGCTAGCAGCGGGTTTATTCGTGAACAGCCGGGTGCCTGGAGCTTAGCGAAACGCTTGTAAGGAGTAACATGAGCGATTTCCTAAACCGTATGAAGTCTGCCGCCAAGGCCGACCTTAAGACGATCGTCCTGCCCGAGGGCGAGGATCCGCGCACTATCGTCGCGGCCACCAAAATCATCGAGGAGGGCCTGGCAAAGATCGTCATCCTGGGCAACCCCGACGAGATCAACGTTCCCGGCGCTACCGTCATCGACCCGCGCAATGCCGAGAAGCACGAGGAGTATGCGCAGAAGTTTGCTGAGCTCCGCGCCAAGAAGGGCGTTACCATCGAGCAGGCTCGCGCCCAGGTGATAGACGCCACCTACTTTGGCACCATGATGGTCAAGATGGGCGACGCCGACGGCCTGGTCTCCGGCGCCTGCCACTCCACCGCCGACACCCTGCGCCCTGCACTTCAGATCCTCAAGACCGCCCCGGGCACCAAGCTGGTCTCTGCCTTCTTCGTGATGTGCACCGACACCCCGCAGTTCGGCACCGACGGCACGCTGATCTTCGCCGACTGCGGCCTCAACATCAACCCGTCCTCCGACGAGCTCTCCGAGATCGCCATCGCCTCCGCTCACTCCTGGTCCACCTTCATGGGCAACGTTGAGCCGCACGTGGCCATGCTCTCCTACTCCACCATGGGCTCCGCCGGCGGCGAGGTCGCCAAGAAGGTCCAAGAGGCCGTAAAGTTCTGCAAGGAGAAGGCTCCCGAGCTCGCCATCGACGGCGACCTGCAGCTCGATGCCGCTATCGTCCCCACTGTCGCCCAGCTCAAGGCTCCCGGCTCCTCCGTCGCCGGTAAGGCTAACGTGCTGGTGTTCCCCGACCTCGAGGCCGGCAACATCGGCTACAAGCTGGTCCAGCGCTTCGCCGGTGCTGACGCCTACGGCCCCATCCTGCAGGGCATCGCCAAGCCGGTTAACGACCTTTCGCGCGGCTGCTCTGCCGACGACATCGTGGGTGTCGTGGCCATCACCGCCGTCCAGGCTCAGATGGCTGAGTAGCGGACATATCCCCGCCGAAGGCAGCGCAGGTTAACCCCTGAAAACGTCCTCGACCAATGAAACGCCCCCGTTCTGCTCCTTCGGAGCTACGAACGGGGGCGTTTCTGGTCTGCGGAGTGTTTTCAGGGGTTAACCTGCGCTGCCTTCTACCGTCACGTGGCATTCAGGGCATCTGGGGTGGACGGCGGCTTGGCTACGAGCTGGGGCTGAGGATCTGAATGGTCGGGTTCCGTTGCTGGAAGTGCAGGCGTTGCCGGCGATGGTCACTTTGGGACTGGAATTTCCGCCTGCTAGCAAAAAGGCCTCCGGAGCCGTTGCTCTGGAGGCCTTTCGTTTACTTGCAAATGCGCGCGTTAGTTGTTCTTGGTCAGGCGCTCGACGTCGTGGGCGATCATGTATTCCTCGTCGGTGGGGATGACCATAACCGTGACGGAAGAGCCGGCGGCGCTGATGACCTGTGGGCCGTTGCCCACGGCCTCGCGGTTCTTGTTGTTGTCGATGCGCACGCCCAGCCACTCGAAGCAGTCGCAGAAGGCCTTGCGGATCGACCAGTCGTTCTCGCCGATGCCGGCGGTAAAGGTGATGGTATCCACGCCCGCCATGGAGGCGATCATGGAGCCGGCCTGCTGCATAGCCTTGTAGGCAAACATATCGAAGGCGAGCAGGCAGCGCTCATCTCCCTCGGAGGCGCGCGTGCGGATGTCGCGGGCGTCGTTGGAGATGCCCGAAATGGCAAGCAGGCCGGACTGCTTGTTCATCATGTCGTCGACTTCCTGGTAGCTGTAGCCGCCCTCGCGCTGCAGGTAGCACACGGTGGCCGGGTCAATGGAACCACAACGGGTGCCCATCATCAGGCCGTCAAGCGGCGTGAGGCCCATCGTGGTATCGCGGCACACGCCGTCCTCAATGGCGGCAAGCGAAGCACCGTTGCCCAGATGGCACGAAAGCAGACGGTGGCAGCGCGAGCCCAGGATCTCCTTGGCCATCATCCACTCGTAGCGGTGGCTCGTACCGTGTGCGCCGTACTTGCGCACGTGGTACTTGTCGCACACGTCCTTGGGCAGCGCGTAGGTGTAGGCGACCTCGGGCATGGTCATGTGGAACGAGGTGTCGAAGACGGCCACGTTGGGCAGCTCAGGATACTTCTCGCGGCAATATTCGATTGCCGCGGCCTCGCCGTAATTGTGCAGCGGAGCGAGCGGGGCCACCTCAAGGATCTTAGCCATGACCTCATCGTCGACGACCGCGGAATCATCGAAGTGCCAGCCGCCCTGAACGATACGATGGCCAATGCCATCAATCGTAAAGTCGGTCTTCTCGAGCTCCTCGAGCACGCGAGCGATAGCAGAGCGATGATCGGGGAAAGGGACCTCCTCGGTCTGCTTGGCGCCACCGTTCTCGGAGTGGCCAAAGATGCCCATGTCCGAACCGATACGTTCGCAGTTGCCCTTGGCGAAAACCTCGCGGGTATCGGTATCCAAAAGCTGATATTTAAGGCTTGAGCTGCCGGCGTTGACAACAAGTACGTTCATGAGACTCCTTTGCAGTGCAATACGGTCGACGCAGACCCCTTAAGGCGGCCGCATGTTAATAAGAAGTTATCACAACTTAATAAATAACTATCAGGCATATCGCCCAACGAGCGCAAAAGAGGGGCTGAACGGCACTTGGTCGTCCAGCCCCTCCCCTCTTGCAATTACTTGCCGTTGACGATGCGCTCGACGTCGGAAGCGATCATGAACTCCTCGTCCGTGGGGATGACAAAGATCTTGACCTTGGAATCCTTGGCAGACAGGCACCAAGCGCCGTCGCCACGCAGGGCGTTACGGGCATGGTCCATCTTGACGCCCATAAAGGCCAGACGGTCGGCAACGCCGGCGCGAACGGCCGGAGCGTGCTCACCGATGCCGGCGGTGAAGACCAGCGTGTCCATGCCACACATGGAAGTGGCCATCTCGGCAGCCTTGGCGGCAATCTTGTAGACGAACATGTCGAAGGCGAGCTGAGCCTCGGGGTCGCCAGCGGCGGCGAGCTCCTCGACGTTGCGGCAGTCGTTGGTCTTGCCACCGGTCACAGCCAAAAGACCGGACTTCTTGTTCATCATCTCGTCGACCTCGTCGAAGGTGTAGCCACCCTCGCGCTGCAGGTAGCACACGGTAGCCGGGTCAATGGAGCCGCAGCGGGTGCCCATCATGACGCCGTCGAGCGGGGTGAGGCCCATGGTGGTATCCATGCACTTGCCGTCCTCGATGGCGCACAGGGAGGCACCAGAGCCGATGTGGCACACGACGACCTTGCGGGCCTCGCCGTTGGTCATCTCGGCGACCTTCTTGGAGATGTAGCGATAGCTGGTGCCGTGGGCGCCGTACTTACGGATGTGCAGCTTGTCGCAAACATCCTTGGGAAGGGCGTAGGTCTTGGCAACCTCGGGCATGTTGAAGTGAAAAGCGGTGTCGTAGACCGTAACGTTGGGCAGATCGGGATACTGCTCCAGGCAGTACTCGATAACGTTGGCCTCGGGGTTGTTGTGCAGCGGCGCCAGCGGAGCGACCTCGCGGATCTTGGCGAGGACGTCCTCGTCGACGAGGGAGGAATCGCCGAAGTACCAGCCGCCCTGAACGATACGGTGACCAATGCCCTCGATCTTGACGCCGTTGGCCTCGAGGTCCTTCAGAACGACCTCGATGGCGACCTTGTGGTCGGGGAACTCGATGTTCTCGGTCACCTTCTTGGAACCGTTGGCAGCGTGGGTGAAGGTACCGCCGGTAAAGCAGACGCGCTCGCAGGAGCCCTTTGCGGACACCTTGTGGGACTTGGTATCGATGTCCTGATACTTAAGGGTCGAAGATCCTGCGTTGACGACCAGAACGTTCATGTGTCTCCCTACTAACAGGCGGTGTGGCGCCGCCAGGTTACATACGCTTCAATAATAAACCCAAACGCCCTCGCGCTCGGGTTTATTGCGTTGATATATAAGTTATCGGTGCTTGAGCTTCCGTTTCATTGCAAGGAAAAAGCGCCCTCAGATGAGGTTCTCGCCCAGGTTCTTGCCACCGAGAACGTGCATGTGGAAGTGCATGACGGTCTGGCCGGCGTTGACGCCCTTGTTGGAGATGACCCGGAAACCGTCCTCCAAGCCCTTGACCTTAGCGACCTCCTGGATGGCGTGAGCCATGGCGCCCATGGTCTCGGCAGGTACGTTGTCGGCGATGTCACTGTAGTGCTTCTTGGGGATCACGAGCGTATGGACCGGCGCCTGGGGATTGAGGTCGTCGAAGGCGATGACCTGGTCGTCCTCATAGACAACGGTCGAGGGGATCTCGTGGTTGGCAATTTTGCAGAAGATGCAATCGCACATGGTTGGTTCCTTTCTCACAGACCAAGGCAATTATATTTGGTCGGGATGGTTAGAACGAGAGGTTGTCGTCCGTGTTGGCGGCTTCGCCGTCGGCGAGCACGTCGTTGCCGTCAACGTCCTTAAGAAGCACCGAGACCCTCTGCTCGGCATCGGACAGGCGGGTGCGCAGGCTCTTGAGGAGCTCGACGCCGCGGGTATAGCTCTCGAGCGATTCCTCGAGCTCCATATCGCCCGACTCCAAGCTGCGAATGATGAGCTCCAACTCCTGCGAAGCCTGCTTGTACGTAAGCTGCTCGACCGGGGTCTTCTCTGCCATAGCTGTTTCCTTTCCCAAAGGTTTATCACTGTAAAACGCGGTCTATTCGACCGTATTGACCGTTGCTGCCACGTTGCCGTCTGCCATGCGCACGCGAATGGCGTCGCCCGGCTTAAAGGTCTTGGCACTTGTAGCCACGCCGTCAACGCTGTACGCGATGGAATAGCCGCGGGCAAGCACCTTGAGCGGCGACAGGGCATCGAGCGAAGCCGCTGCACGGCCCAGGTCGGACGCTGGCTTGCTGAGCATCGTGCGCCCCTGATGCTCCAGGCGGGAGCTTGCGAGCGTGAGCGCATGGCGCTTGCCATCGAGTCCTGAGGTGCTTGCGATCAAGCGCTCGGGTAGACGCTCAAAGTTGGAGCGGAATGCCCCAACCGAACGCGTTATGGCGCCGGACAAACGATCGGCCGTCAGGGCAAGCTCAGACTCGCGACGCTCAACCATAAACGTTGGGTCGTTGAGGCACGGGCGGCACGCAGCCGCATCGAGCGCATCGCCCAAGCGAGCCGTATAGGTATCCCAGGCACGGCGACCGCGCTGATCGAGCATCTCCAGGTCGACCTGGGCCGACCCAATCATCGATGCCATCGCGGCACCCAGACGCTGATAGCGCGCCTCGAGCACATCGGCCAACTCCGTCATAGCCGGCGCCACCGATTCGGCCGCCGCCGTAGGCGTGGAGGCGCGACGGTCGCTCACCATGTCGCAAATCGAGGTATCGGGCTCATGGCCAATGCCGGTCACCACGGGCACGGGACAAGCCGCCACCGCGCGGGCAAGCTCCTCGTCATTAAAGGTCATGAGGTCCTCAAAGGAGCCGCCGCCGCGCACCAGCAAGATGCAATCGGGCGCCGGCGTAATGGCAGCGGCGCGGCGCAGGCCTTCAATGAGCTCTGACGGCGCACCCTCGCCTTGAACTTTAGCCCCCACGCAAACAAGCTCGACAAGCGGGTTGCGACGGCGCAGTGTGCGCTTGACGTCATCGATTACGGCACCCGAAAGCGAGGTGACGACCGCCACGCGCGAGCAGAACACCGGTATGCGGCGCTTGCGCGCTTCGTCCATCAGACCCTCACGGCGTAGCTTTTCGGCCAGTTGCGCCACTTGTTGACGCAGCAGACCCTCCCCCGCCAGCGAAAACGAGCGAGCGACAAAGCTCATACGACCCGTGGGCTTATAGAGGTTGAAGCTGCCCTTAAAGCTCACCTGCATGCCGTCACGCAGATCGAAGGTACGCTTGAGATAGGCGCCCTTCCAGATGATGCAGTCGACGGCGGCCGAGTCGTCTTTAATCTGGAAGTAGCAGTGGCCGCTTCGGGCGTTGGGACCACGGAAACCCGTGACCTCGCCCAGGACACTCAGCTGCGGAATGGCATCGAGCGCACCGGCGGCGATTTCTACCGCCTGGCTCACGCTGAGCTCCTTGCGCTCCCGCTCGTCCGAACCGTCAAACTCGGCGGAAACGGTATTGCCGGTCAGATTCCAGCCTGCCACGCAGCCTCCTTTCGTCATCGTGCACAAGGGCTTCGGCCCTGCGCAAATTTAAGTCCAACACATAGTACAGCGCCGCGGGGACACGAATCCCCGCGGCGCCCAGCGACCCAATTTGTTATCGGTTGGAGTTTCTGTTGTAGCGAGCCATAAGATAGAGCAGCTGAATGATCGACGTGAGCGCTGCGGCCACATAGGTAAGCGCGGCTGCCGTCAGTACCTTCTTGGCACCGTTGACCTGCTTGGAGCTCATGCCCGACTGCTCAATATACGCCACGGCGCGCCGACTAGCATCAATCTCGACCGGCAGCGTAACCAGCTGGAACAACACGCTAAACGAGAAGAAGATCAGTGCGAGGGTCGTGAGTCCCGCGATGTTCATAAACAGACCCATGAGCAACACGATGGTCCAGGTGTTCTGGGTAAAGTTGACGACCGGCACGAGGGCGGTGCGTACCTTCATCATGGCATAGCCACTTTGACGCTGCGCGGCATGGCCTGCCTCGTGACAAGCGACAGCAACGCTTGCGACCGAGCCGCCAGAACGGTTGGCGTCTGACAGATATAAGTTGTTGTCCTGCGGGTTGTAATGGTCGGTGAGCTCACCAGCGACACCCTTGATACCCACGGCGTTGCAGCCGTTGGCGTCGAGCATGCGGCGAGCGACCGTGGCGCCCGTGGCGCCGTCCGAGCGAACCTTGGACCAGGTTTTGTACGTCGAGTTGATATAGTTCTGTGCGGCAAGGCCAAGCACCGTGCAGACAAGAACAACCAGCAGGTACAGCGGGTCGATGCCAAAGCCGTATCCATAGTAATAAGGCATGCGAATTCCTCCGAATCGAGTTACACGTTGGAGGCATTCTACCCATTCGACTGACCAGCAAATCAACATCGATGTTCTGGCAATGTCAGCGAAAACGGCCGAGAGCGAGCAAGGTGACGTGAAAGAGAAGCGACGCGTACTTTGGTACGCAAGCGACGATTGAACGTCAGATTGCCGTTCTCGGCCGTTTGCAGCGTCGAGCTGTTACGCGGTTTGGTAAAACCGCGTAACTATATGACTATAAAAGCTCGATTTTGCCGTCCTTCACGGTGAGTCCCATGTTGCCCGAGAGCAAATCGTCCAGGCGCGAGCCCACAAGCTCGAAGCGCCAGCCTTCGCGCAGGGGGCTCTGCTCGGGGTGCTCAATATAGTCGGCCAGGTCATCGCGCGAGGCAATGACCGAGGTCGCCACGCCCGAGCGCTCGGCAACTAGGCGAATGAGCGCATACATCAGGTCCGTCACGCTCTCCAACTCCGGAGAGATCTGACGATGCCCGCGCACCATGAGCGGCAGGCGATCGTGCGGGCAGCTCGCGCCGCGCTTGATGGCCATGAGCGCGCCGTCCACGTCGCGCTCCCCCAACTGATCGGTACCGCGAATGCTACGGAACTCCTCAACGCGCACGGGATTGCGCTTAACGAGCGCAAGCAGCGTGTCGTCGGACATGACCCACTTGCGCGGGATGTTACGGCGCTCGGCGCGATCCTCGCGCCAGGCGGCGAGCTCGCGCGCGATGCCCAACTGGTGACGGCTGCACGAATTGATGCGCTTGACCTTACGGAACGCCTCGTGGCGATCGGCACGGTAGTGCGACTCATCGACCAGAGGACGCAACTCGTCGAGCACCCAGTCCACGCGGCCCAGCTCGCGCAGGCGGCTCATCATCTCGGTATAGGCGACGATCAGGTATTTGACGTCATCGATCGCGTACTCAATCTGCTTATCGGTCAGCGGGCGACGCGACCAGTCGGTCAGCGACTCGGTCTTGGGCAGCGAGACGCCGCAAAACGTCTGCACGAGCGCGCCGTAGGAAATCTGCTGGCGCTCGCCCAAAAAAGCGGCGGCGACCTGCGTATCGAAAATCGGTCGTGGCAGCACGCCCACGGTATGGAGCATGACCTCCATATCCTGCGAGCAGGCGTGGAAGACCTTGGTCACGCTCTCGTCGGCCATAAGCTCGGCCAGCGGCGAGAGGTCGTCGATTACCAGGGGATCGACCGCGACGCTCTCGGCAGGGGGGGCAATCTGAACC
>CABUKY010000018.1 GCA_902492185.1 uncultured Collinsella sp. | reverse complement strand
CCGTCGACACCCGCTTTAGGAGAGCGGTGCTCTATCCCCTGAGCTACGGAGGCATGTTGTACTAGTGTAGCAGATTTACGCCGTTGTAATACAGCGTATAGCCACTCTTCGAAGTTGCGGTGGAACAGCCCTCCGGAAAGTGTGTCCCACTATCCAGGCAAATTCTGGGTCAAACTTTCCCAATGGGACCTCGCTGGAAACTGTGTCCCAGAATTTCGGCTCGAAACGGGACACAGTTTCCCAAACGACCCCGTTCCGGAAACTACATCCCGGAATCGGCGCTCGAACTGGGATGCACTTTCCCGATCGAGCCCCATGGGAAACTGCGTCCCACTTGGGGGGGCGCTCTTTAATGACTAGTTACCTTTGTGGAAGAGGTTTTTGATAACGGAGGGGATACTCTTGGCGCCCTTGGCCGTCACATCGATAAAGTCGGGCGAACGCACGAGCTTATCCTCGTCAACGTACTTGCGGACCGCGCGCAACGTCTCTTTGTCGTCGCGCGTCGAAAACGTAAAGTGACCGTTGTCCTTGGTGAAGATGGCAAAACGCGTAATCTTCTTGGTGCCGCGCAAAACCTCGGCGGCAATATAGTCGACCTCGTCCCACGGGATTTGAATATAATCCTCGGGATTGCGCTCGTTGTAGTACTCGAACGCCTTATTTCCCACCATCACGTTACCGTGGCTGGTAAGCCCCATCAGGCAGGTTGCCGGCGTTGCCAGATCGACCGTGCTGTTCTGAGATTGCGCCATGCGCGCCTCGCCCTCCAAATAAAACAATCGGACCGCATCCAGTGTACCCACCGGGTGCGGTCCGTTTCAATGGCTCAAAAGCCCTTGCCTAGCAATTCTCGGTCTTAAGCCGAAGCGTGCTTACATGAAGCCGCAGAAGCGACCGATGATGCCGACGGCGAAGAGAGCCAGGATGATGACGATCGGGCTGACCTTCTTCTTGAGGAGCTTGCAGACCAGCAGGGTCAGGCACACGGCGGCAAGGCCGGGGATGAGCTGATCGAGGTTGGCCTGAAGCGTGGTGACCTTCATCTGATCAAGGGCGGTAGCACCGACGGAGTTGTACATCGTCAGCGCTTCCTTGATACCCTCGGAACCGGAGGGCAGGCTAGCCCAGTCGATAAAGGCGCCAGCAGACTGCTTGACCGTGGAGACGATCGGGGTGAAGGAAATGGACACCCAGCGCTCGACCAGGGCGCCGATGATGAACATACCCAGGATGGAAGCGCCCTCGGTGACCTTGCCCATCAGACCACCGGAGAGGTCCTTGGCGATGGAGGAGCCGACCTTGTAGCCAAACTCCTGCGTGTACCACAGGAAGGCGTAACGGATGATGTTCCACGCGAAGAAGAACAGCAACGGACCGGCGATGCTGCCGGACAGGGCCAGGGAAGCGCCCAGAGCGCCCAGAATCGGGCGAAGGGTGAACCAGAAGACGGGGTCACCGACGCCGGCGAGCGGGCCCATCATACCGACCTTGACGCCCTGGATGGCGACGTCATCGATCGGAGCACCGTTGGCGCGCTCCTCCTCGAGGGCGAGGGTAACGCCAATGACGGGGGCGGAAACATAGGGGTGGGTGTTATAGAACTCCAGGTGGCGCTTAAGAGCGGCAATCTGGTCATCCTTGCTGGTGTAGAGCTTCTTGATCGCAGGGATCATTGCGAAGCACCAGCCGCCGTTCTGCATACGCTCGTAGTTCCACGAGCCCTGAAGGAACTGATGACGGAAGCAAACCTTCTTGCGGTCAGCCTTGGTGAGCTGAATCTTGTTCTCTGCCATATGTATCACTCCCCTCCTACTCGTAATCGTTCAGAATGTCGCCGAGCGGGTCGCCGGAGCCACCGCCCATGCCGCCACCCTGCTTGGCCAGATCCTTAAGGCCAAGGTAGATGAGGGCAAGGGAGATGCCGATGAGACCAAGGGCGATCAGCGTGAGCTGAGGGATGGCAGCAAGGACAAAGCCGAGGACGAAGAACGGCCAGGTCTCCTTGGTGGCCATCATGTTGATGACCATGGCGTAACCGACGGAAGCGACCATGCCGCCGCCGACAGCCATACCGCCGGACAGCCAGTCGGGCATAGCGTTAAGCGCGTTGGTAACAGCCTCGGCCGGGATGACGCACAGAAGCACTGCCGGGATGGCGATACGAAGGCCCTGCATGAGGATGGCAGCATACTGCCAGCGCTCGATGCCGGAGAAGTCGCCCTTCTCGGCGCAACCGTCCATGGCGTGAGCGATAGCGGTAGCAATGGTACGGCAGATCATGGTCAGGAACAGACCAGCGACCGACAGCGGGACGGCGACGGCGATGGCGGCGGTAACGGCCTTGGCCGAATCGGTGGCGCCACCGTTGAGGGCGAGCACCATGATGATCGAAGAAGCGACCGAGGCCAGAGCGGCGTCAGGCGCGACAGCGGCGCCAACGTTAGCCCAGCCAAGGGCCATCATCTGGAGCGAACCGCCCAGGAGGATGCCCTCCTGAAGGTGACCGGTTACGAGACCGATAAGCGTGCATGCCACGAGCGGCTGATGGAACTGGAACTCATCCAGAACGCCTTCCATACCGGCAAGCAACGCGACAATCGCAACAAGCAGAATAGTGATTGCAGACATGTATCGGACCCTCCTTTACTATGCTTGAGCGGCCAGTTCGGCCTTAGCTTTCTTCAACATGGCGTCGAGATCCTCGGAGGAATCCGAAGGAACCTTGCGGACCTCGAACTTGACGCCCTTGGCCTTGAGGGCCTCGAGAGTCTTGACGTCGTCATCGCCCATAGCGACGGCGTTGGTGACGACGACCTTGCCCTTGGAGTGAGCCATGGAACCGATGTTGACTTCCTTGATGTCGACGCCGGCCTCGATGGCCTTGAGCAGATCCTGCGGGTTCTCAAAGAGCAGCATGGCCTTGGTGTCACCAAAGCGCGTGTCCTTGACGACCTCGGCCATCTTCTTGATGGGCACGACGTTGGCATGGACTCCCGGAGGGGCAGCCTGCTCGATCATGGTCTTGCGGAGCTCGTCGTGAGCAACGCCGTCGGAAACCACGATGATGCGGTTGGGGTTGATCTGCTTGGTCCACGTGGTGGCCACCTGGCCATGAAGCAGACGGGTGTCGATACGGACGTGGGCGATCTTGATGCGCCCATCGCCGATGACCGTTCCCGGAGGGATGGCGCCTGCAGGAGCAGCGGCGGCCGCAGCCGGCTTCTTCTCCTCGGGCTCCAGAGACTCGGGCTTGACGCGCACGCCAGCCTTAGCCTCAGTCACGAGATGTTTTGCGATCGCATGTGCAGTGTTCTTTGCGTCAAAGCGCTGCGAATATGCCTCGATGAGCATAGGCAGGTTGACACCGGTGACGATAGCCCAGGAATCGTGGCCCTCGATGAGCCCGCTGATCTGGTTGAACGGCGTGCCGCCCCACAGATCAACGAGGAAGAGCACCTGCTCCTGGTCCTCGAAGGAAGCGACTGCTTCCTCGACCTTGGCACGGAAATCGTCGGGGCCCATGCTCGGCTCGAGCGAGACCACGGCAACAGACGGTTGATCGCCAAAGACCATCGAGCCCGTCTGCTTGATTCCAGCTGCCAAGTCCCCGTGGCTAGCAAGAACAATACTTACCATCACATAACCTCCTTTTTGTCTACGTATTTCCTACACGACATGAAAGGAGTATACCTGTTTGGATTGTGGAATTATAGCTAAATTCGCAAATGGTTGGATTATTTGTTTAAACGTCTAAGTTTGTTACAAATTGATTACATTGCTGGCTTATAGCTCATTGCCTGCTAAAACGTGATTTGCTGATTGTTTTCAAAGACATATAAAGGTGCACCGTTCGTTAAGACCGCTTTTAGGTGAATCCCAATGCGTCTGCGTGCCACCATTTTGTTTAAACAGACATGACTTGACTAACCGAAGCAAATATGTTTAGAACTCTAGCCCATGTAGACATTAGATGTTAGGCGATGTGGAGAGGGTTGGCGGCGTCGACGGCATCGGGGGCGTCGGAGAGGCCGTCAGGAGCAGCGTCTGCCGGGTCCTCGTCGGGGGTCTCGATCTGTTTGATCATTACCTCTTGGCCCTGCAGCAAATAGGTCTCGCCGCTACCGCAATGGGGACAGGTCTTGCCGTGCTCGACCGTCGCGTAGTCGCAGCCACACGCCTCGCAATGCGTCACGGCCTCGACGGGCTCCACGATAAGCTCCGCGCCCTGCGCGATAGGCTTTTTATCTGCTACCCAGCGCCAAGCGTCGAGCAGCAAGTCGGGAACGACGCCCGAGACCTCGCCCAGCAGCAGCGTGACGCTCGAAACGCGACGCACGCCATGAGCGCGCGCCACATTCTCAACATCGCGAATGATGTGATAGACGATTCCGAGCTCGTGCATTTATTTCCTTCCGCCGTTCCCGTTATGACTACTTACTTGCGACCGAACTTAATCTTGATGGCGCGCTTCAAAGCATACTTGCCCAGACTTGGGAGCTTTTGCTCGTATTTGACCATCGTGGAGCACTCGGGGCGGTCGCGATCCAGATGGATGGCGTCAAACGCGCACTTGGTGGTGCACAGGCCGCAGCCGATGCACTTGTTGGGGTCGACGATCGAGGCGCCGCAGCCCAGGCAGCGGGCGGTCTCGGCGCGCACCTGCTCCTCGGTAAAGGTCTCAACATACTCGCTAAACGGCGCAGCCTTCTCGCGCTCGCGGTCCACGTGGGCAACCTCGCGGCTCGCGTTGTCGTAACTCTCGATCACGACATCGTCGCGGTCGAGCGCGGTGTAGTGGCGCTGGTTGCGGCCGATGGTGAGCGTGGAGCCTGGCTGCACAAAGCGATGGATGGACACGGCGGCCTCGTGACCGGCGGCAATGGCGTCGATGGCAAAGCTGGGGCCGGTGTAGACGTCGCCGCCCACAAAGATGTCTGGCTCGGCGGTCTGGTAGGTCTGGGGATCGGCAAGGGCACCCTGGCCGCGGCCGAGCTCCACCTTGGAGCCAGCCAGCAGGTCGCCCCACACAATGGACTGGCCAATCGACATGACGACACGGTCGGCATCGACACGGCGCAGATCGTTCTCGTCGTACTCGGGCGCAAAACGGCCCTCGTCGTCAAAGACACGCGTGCAGCGCTTGAAGGTGATACCGCACACACGACCGGCCTCGTCCAGGTGAATCTCCTTGGGGCCCCAGCCGCAGCTGATGTGAGCGCCGTCCTCAACGGCCTCGCGACGTTCTTCCTCGCTGGCGGGCATCTGGGCCTCGCTCTCCAGGCAGAACATCTCAACGTGCTCGGAACCCAGACGGCAGGCGTTGCGCGCGACATCGATAGCCACGTTACCGCCGCCCACCACAATGGTGCGGCCGGGCAGCGCGTCGATCATGCCACTGTTGACCTCGCGCAAAAAGTCGACGGCCACGGTCACGTCCTCGGCATCCTCACCCGGAATACCAGCAAGGCGGCCGCCCTGGCAGCCAATGGCAACGTAGAAGGCCTTAAAGCCCTGCGCGCGCAGCTCGTCGAGCGTCACATCGCGACCGACCTCAACGCCATAGCGGAACTCGGCACCCATCAGGCGAATGATCTCGACCTCGGCCTCGATAACATCCTTCTGCAGCTTAAAGCTGGGAATGCCGTAGGTGAGCATGCCGCCCGGGCGCTCGTTCTTCTCGAACACGACGGGCTTGTAGCCCTTCTCGGCCAGATAAAAAGCGCAGGACAGGCCGGCCGGACCGGCACCGATGATGGCGATCTTCTGGTCGAAGCCGCCGGCACGCGTCGGGGTCACCACAGGCGGGACATAGCGGGTCGCGGCATCCAGATCGCGCTGGGCGATAAACTTCTTGACCTCGTCGATAGCCACGGCGGCGTCCACACGGCCGCGGGTGCAAGCATCCTCACAGCGGCGGTTGCACACGCGGCCGCAGATAGCGGGCAGCGGGTTCTCGCGCTTGATGAGCGCCAGCGCCTCGTCATAGCGACCCTGAGCCGCGAGCTTCAAATAGCCCTGAACGGCAACGTGCGCGGGGCAGGCCGTCTTGCAGGGAGCGGTGCCGGACTCATGCGTCTCGATACGGTTGTCGTTGCGGTAGTTGGGCGACCACTTGGTGTGATCCCATTTGGTGGCGTCGGGCAGCTCCTGGCGCGGATACTCGGGCACCTGTCCGCCGGCCTTTTTGCTGCAGAGCTTCTGGCCGAGCTTGGCGGCGCCGGCCGGGCACACCTCAACGCAGCGACCGCAGGCAACGCACTTGTCCTTCTCGACCTTGGCGACATAGGCCGAGCGCGACAGGTTGGGCGTGTTGAACAGCTGAGAGGTGCGCAGGGCATAACACACGTTGACGTTGCAGTTGCAGATAGCGAAGATCTTGTTCTCGCCGTCGATATTGGTGATCTGGTGCACAAAGCCGTTGTCCTCGGCCTGGCGCAGGATGTCGTAGACCTCGTCGCGCGTCACGTAATGGCCGCGGTCGGTCTCAACCACATAGTCGGCCATATCGCCCACGGCAATGCACCAGTCGGCGGGATCGTCGGCGCAGCCCTCACCCATCACGCGACGGCTCGCGCGGCAGCTGCAGGTGCTAGCGGCATATTTGCCATCGTATTTGTCGAGCCAGTGCTCGATATGCTCGATCGGCACCGAGGTGCTCGCGGCGTCGATGGCCTTCTCGACCGGAATGACGTGCATGCCGATGCCGGCGCCTCCGGGCGGCACCATCGGCGTGGCCTTGGACAGCGGTCCCTTGGACGCCTGCTCAAAGAACTTGGCATAGACCGGGTGCTCCTCGAGCTGGCTCACGCGCATGTTGAGGAACTCGGCAGAACCCGGCACCAGCATGGGCAACACCCATTGCTTGGCGCGCTCGGGGTTTTCCCAGTTGTACTCGAGCAGACCCGTGTAGCTCATGTCGTCGAGCATCTTCTCGATCTGGGTCTCGGGCATGCCGGTGAGCTTGGCCATCTCGGGCAGCGTATAGGGACGGCGCATCTTCATCTTGCAGAGCACTTCGGCCTGCTCGTCGGTCGCGGCCTCGGCAAACGACCAGTACTCGTAGCCCAACAGCTCGTCGCGATGCAGCAGACGGTTGGTGCAGTGCTCGCACAGCTTGACGATGGCCTCGCGCGGATGCTCCGGCAGCGGCGGCACGAACTCCGAACCGATGTCGGGCTCGGTGTAGCTAATCCCCGGTCCGTTGAGAATCATGGTTGTCCCTTCTCTTGCCACAGCCCGGCGAGACCGCGGCACCCCTCTTTTTTGCAGGCCGGGCATGCCCCCATGCCGTTCACCCGCCATTAGTTGACATTGTGTCAAAAATAGTATTGACGAACCGTCAACAATATTCAAGACTGTTAGGCGAACGGTCAGGCAAAAGAGGATGAAAGGCGGCAAAACATGAGCAACAACACAGCAGATACCTCTGTGGTCGATGCCGTCCCCGCATCCGATAGCGCGGCAAAGCGCTTGACGGGCGACGAACGCCGTCGCGAGATCCTCGCCGCCGTGCGCACCGTGAGCTCTGAGCTAGGCGTGTCGCATCTATCCGTCTCGGCCGTGACCAAGCGAGCCGGCTGCACGCGCTCATTGTTCTACCACTACTTTGCCGACATGGACGCCGCTGTCACCGCCGTCATGGACGAGGCGATCGACGGTTTTATCTCCGAGCTCGAGCAGTGGAATGCCAACCGCACCGTCGGTGATATCGAGGGCGCACTCGACACCGTCGCCCCGCTCTTTAAGCGCCTGGTCGTCAGCGGCCACGAGCTGCCGAGTACGCTCACCTCAAGCAGCGGCGCGCTCTACGGCGGCTTTTTGCACAACGTGGTCCAGCGTGTGGCGCAGTATATCTGCGACACCACCGTGGTGGATTTTGCCGCCCATCATGAGCTACGCATCGACCATGTCTACGAGACGTTCTACACCCTCATCATGGGGTTGTTGATGTATATCCGCACGCACCCCGATGTGCCCGACGAGACGGTCAAGGAAATCATCGCCTCGACACTCCACATCGAGGGCTATACCGCCAAGTATCCGGAGCGCAAGCCCCAGAACTGACGACATTTGGCCAAACTGCCCGCGATCAGAAGAGGGGCCGCGGGCGTGTGAAAGGAGAGCAGCATGCTGTTCGATGTTTGGGGTAGCGATACCCTTATCCACTGGGCCGGCTGGGCCATGGTCTTTATTGGCCTGATCGTGCTCAACGAGGTCGGCCGCCGCACTAAGCTGGGCGCGGCAATCATCTTTGGCGTGGCTCCGCTGGCCATGACCATCTACTGCGTCGCCATCGCCATCGGCGTTTCGCAGGGTGCCGAGTGGGCGCTCACCAACCCCACCCATGTGTACCAGAACAGCTGGTTCCACTACGCCAAGGTATACGCTGCGCTGGCCGGTTGCTGGGGCTTCATTGCCATTAAGTACCAGTGGGGAAAGATCGGCAAGGCGCATTGGTTCCGTGCGTGGCCGTTTGTGATCGTCGCCATCAACATCATGATTGCCGTCGTGTCCGACTTCGAGAGCGCCTACCACTTCTTTGTCCTGGGCGAGTCCACCTGGGTCACCTCCGAAGGTGCTACGCAGCTGGCCGGCTGGAACAACGTGTTCAACGGCATCGCCGGTATCATCAACATCTTCTGCATGACCGGTTGGTGGAGCGTCTACGCCTCCGAGGATCAAACCGACATGCTGTGGCCCGACATGACCTGGGTCTACATCATCGCCTACGACATCTGGAACTTCTGCTACACCTACAACTGCCTGCCCACCCATTCCTGGTTCTGCGGCTTTGCGCTGCTGTTGGCGCCCACCGTCGCCGCCTTTATCTGGAACAAGGGCGGCTGGATCCAGAACCGCGCCTTTACGCTGGCCATTTGGTGCATGTTTGCCCAGGTGTTCCCGTACTTCCAGGAGGAGTCCGTCTTTGTGACCCACTCCACGCTCGACCCCGGCGCCGCCACCGCGGTCTCGATTGCCGCACTGGTCGCCAACGTCGCCGCGATCATCTACATCGCCTACCGTGCCAAAAAGCTCGGCCGCAATCCCTACAAGCAGGATGTCTTTGAGGGCACCAGCGATTGGGAGAAGGCTACCGCTCGCCGCGCCAAGGTGGATTACGCACACGCCGAGTAACATGTTGGTCGCTGTTGGCACCTGGGCATAGGCCCGCCTGCCAGATTTTCAATCCAATGTCTCGCAGAGCCCCCGGAAAGCGTTTCACTCGCTTTCCGGGGGCTTTTGTCGTTGCGTCTCTAATCATCATCTATTCAAAAACACGCGCACATATAAAATCGGATTTCGAATCATGCGGCGGCTCTATGGGGTCCCGTTTTTGGGTACAGTGTTGTCCCGATATTGAGCTTGGGGGATGTATGAATGATGAGACGATGGGCCAAGAGGATGCGGCCCAAGATGCAGAAGCGTGTGCCGAAGCCCTGGAGAGCCTAGACCGGATTTCACTTGATGAGATTGCGTTTGACGATTCGGGCGTTGATGTGCAGGATGAGTCGGAAGCCGAGGCGCAGTCCGATGATCAGGATGCAGACGACGTTGAGCCTGCCGAAGATGAGGCAGATCACGAAGACACCGAATGCGAGGCCGACGACCAGCCCGAATCCGACACGAGCGAGGAAACCATCTTGCTCGACAGCTTGCCGGCCGAAGATTCGCTGACCCGCGAGCTTCCCGGCCTGGGCTCCGCTCCTGCCGTGGACGAGACCATCGCCATGGGCGATATTCCCCTGCCGTCCGTTCCCTCGGCACGCGAGGCCGAGGTCCGCCATCGCAAGATGTCGCCCAAGCGCCGCAATCTGATGGTCGCCGGTGTCGTGGCCGTCGCGCTCGTCGCCGGCGGTGCAGGCTATGCTGCCTGGAACGGATATCAGCAAGAGCAGGCTGCCGCTGTCGCCGCCAATGCCCACACGATGATGTCGGTGCAGATTGGCGCGCATGCCGCGGGCCTCGACTGTTCCACTGGCTCCAAGATTCCCGTACAGGTGAGCGGTCAGGATTCTGACGGCTCCTCCGTGAGCGAAACGCTCTATGTTGACGAGCACGGCCGCGGCATCAAACTGCTGCCCGGCGATTACACGCTCTCCATCGCTGCCTCCCCCATCGCGGCCGACGGCACCATCTATACCGTCCCGACCACCAAGACGCAGGTCACCGTTAAGAGCGATGGACAGGATTTAAGTGCTCAGGCCACCTTTAAGCTCAAGGTGCCTTCGGCCGACACGGTGACTGACGACCAGATCGATGCCGCCGCCAAGTATGCCGAGGAGGGCGGTGCGAGCTCCGCCGCGGCTGCCAAAGTGCTCCAGCAGGCAGCAACCGCGCGGCGCGACGCCGCCGTCAATGCCGTGAGCGCGCAAAAGGCACAGGCGTCCCGTGATGCTGACGCTCGCCACAAGGCAACCGACCTCTACCAGCTCGATATTCCCGTCGAGTGGTACGGCAAGGTCGCAACTTGGCAAAACGGAAGCACGCTATGCATCTATCTGGGCGACGACGCCAATACGCCGCTCGTGACGCTCGTCGCGGTGCGCGAGGGCGAGAGCTTTACGCCCGATGAAGGCGATACGGTTTTGGGTGCGGCCAATCTAGGCAACGGTTATACCGTCTACGCCAGCGGCCCCGTCTATCCGTACGTGGTGCCCCAGACCATCAACGGACGGACGCAGAACCCCGTGTCAACCTACCCCATGGACACGGCCATTGAGCTTGTCGAGCTTACGACCGGCAACCGCTATACGTATAGCCAGATCAAGAACGACCTGGTGGGTAAAGACGGCAAGGCCGATGGTGCCACTAAGCTCGAAACCGACTACCTCGCGCAGATCCTGCTGCCGAGTATCAAAGCCCAGGACTAGCCGGCCCGAAGACAGCCGCCCAACGCAGTTGCGGTGAAATAGGGATTGTTTTTGCTGGTCAAACCGCAAAACAGTCCCTATTTCACCGCAACTTTTTGGTGGCCTTTTTGGTGGCACTTAGCGCCAGGGGTCGGCTTCGAACATCGGCTCGCGCTCGGGGCGGCGATCGCTGTAGGGATCGTAGCCGTCATCGTCCTCGTTCTCGGCACGGATGTAGGGGTCGCGCGGCTTGGGCGCCGGTTTGGGAGAAGCCTTCGGTGCGACCGGCGCGGTGGGCGCTGCCTCAGCAACCGGTGCGTGCGTCTTGTTCTCGTCTTTCATCTGCATATCTCCTTGCCATGTACTCATGCTCAACATCATCGATTGTCGCACGAAAAAGGGCGGCGGACCCGCTTGGATCCGCCGCCCTTGGCGTTTTGCGATGAGGTGCGGTTAAAGCCGGCCCCATAATTTACTCTGCGTCGGGGACCTCGTAGGTGGCCGCCGGCGTGTTGTCGCACACGACGGTAAAGCCACCGTCCTTGTCGACATCGACCGTCACCTGATCGCCCTCGCGCACCGTGCCGTCGATGATAGCGGCGGCGATGGCATCCACGACCTCGCGCTGAACCAGACGCTTGAGCGGACGGGCGCCAAAGACCGGGTCCAGGCCGCCCACGGCGAGCATCTGCTTGGCCGCCGGGGTGATGGCAAGCGTCATGCGCTCCTTGGCCAGACGCGCGCGGACGTCGGCGAGCTGGATGTCGACGATCTTCTCGATCTGCGCCATACCGAGCGGATGGAACACCACGATATCGTCGATACGGTTGAGGAACTCGGGGCGGAAGGTCTGAGCCATGGCCGCGTCGACCTGATGGCGCATCTCCTCCTCGTCCTTGCCGGAAAGCTCGGCGATAGCCTTGGAGCCCACGTTAGACGTCATGATGATGATCGTGTTCTTGAAGGACACCTGGCGACCCTGGCCATCGGTCAGACGGCCGTCGTCGAGCACCTGCAACAGCACGTTGAAGACATCAGGATGAGCCTTCTCCATCTCGTCGAGCAAGATTACGGAGTACGGGCGACGGCGCACGGCCTCGGTGAGCTGGCCGCCCTCGTCGTAGCCCACGTATCCCGGGGGCGCACCGATCAGACGCTGGACGCTGAACTTCTCCATGTATTCGGACATGTCGATACGCACGAGCGCGCGCTCGTCATCGAACAGGCACTCGGCCAGCGCCTTGGCGAGCTCGGTCTTGCCCACGCCGGTGGGACCCAGGAAGAAGAAGCTTCCGATGGGCTTGTCCGGATCGGAGAGGCCCGCACGGCTGCGGCGCACAGCTGCGGCGACGGCGGAGACGGCCTCGTCCTGGCCGATGACGCGCTTATGCAGCTCGCCCTCCAGGCCCTTGAGCTTGTCGAGTTCGCCCTGCATCATCTTGGACACGGGCACGCCGGTCCAGGCGCTCACGACCTCGGCGATCTCATCGGAGGTCACCTGTTCGTTGAGGCCCTCGCCGTCCTGCTGCTTTTGCGCCTCGAGCGCGGCCTCGGAATCCTGAATCTGCTGCTGCAGGCCCGGAATCACGGAGTAGCGCAGCTCGGACGCACGACCCAAATCGCCATTGCGCGTCGCGCGCTCCTCTTCGCTCTTGGCCTCGTCGAGCTGCCCCTTGAGCTCTTGCACGTGGTCGATGGCGTTCTTCTGGTTGAGCCAGCCGGCCTTTTGCACGTTAAGCTTTTCCTGGACCTCGGCAATCTCCTGGCGCAGGGCCTCCAGACGCTCCTTGGAGGCGTCATCGGTCTCTTTCATGAGCGCCTGTTCCTCGATCTGCAGCTGGGTGAGCTGACGCGTGGTGGCGTCGATCTCGACCGGCATGCTGTCGAGTTCCATGCGCAGGCGGCTTGCCGCCTCATCGACCAAATCGATGGCCTTGTCGGGCAGGAAGCGGTCGGCGATGTAGCGATCGGAGAGGTCGGCAGCTGCCACGAGCGCGCTATCGGTGATATGCACACCGTGGAAGATCTCGTACTTCTCCTTCAGACCACGCAGGATCGAAATGGTGTCCTCGACGGTAGGCTCGCTCACCATAACGGTCTGGAAACGACGCGCGAGCGCCGCGTCCTTCTCGATGTACTTGCGGTATTCGTCGAGCGTGGTCGCGCCGATCGCGTGCAGGTCGCCACGGGCGAGCGCCGGCTTGAGGATGTTGCCGGCGTCCATGGAGCCCTCGGTGGCACCCGCGCCCACGATGGTGTGGAGCTCATCGATGAACAGGATGACCTTGCCCTCGGACTTTTGCACTTCCTTGAGCACGGCCTTCAAGCGGTCCTCGAACTCGCCGCGGTACTTGGCGCCGGCGACCAGCGCGCTCATGTCGAGCTCGATAAGGTCGCGGTCGCGCAGGGTGCTCGGCACGTCGCCGGCCACGATACGCTGGGCGATGCCCTCGACGATGGCCGTCTTGCCGACGCCCGGCTCGCCGATGAGCACGGGGTTGTTCTTGGTGCGGCGGGACAGGACCTGGATGGTGCGGCGAATCTCATCGGTACGGCCGATGACCGGGTCGAGCTTGCCGGCGCGGGCGAGGTCACAGATGTTGCGGCCGTACTGCTCCAGCGCCTCAAACTGGGTCTTGTCCTCGGCAGACGTCACGCGGTCATCGCCGCGCAGCTCCTCGTAGACCTGCTCGATGCGCTCCTTGGTGACGCCAGCGTCGCGCAGCACGCGGCCCGCCTCGCCCTTGTCCTCGGCAAGTGCCATGAGCAGATGCTCGGTCACCACAAAGCTGTCGCCCATCTTGGTGGCCTTCTTTTCGGCCTTCTCGATGACGCGGACAAGCTCATTGGAAAGACCCATCTGCTGGCCCTCGCCGGAAACCTTGGGCGCATGGTCGATGGCATCCTGCGTGGAGCGTGCGAGCTGGGCCGGGTCGGCGCCGATGCGCTCGATGATCACGGAGATGTTGCGCTCGCCGGCACCGAGCAGGGCAGACAGCAGATGAATCGGCTCCACCGCGCCAGCCTGCGCGTCGGCAGCCGTGCTCATGGCGGTCTGCAACGCCTCGCGCGACGTCATTGCTAGCTTATCGATTCTCATGGAATCACCTCTCTTGGGGCGGCCGCCCTACGGGGCGGCTTCACGTTGTTCGAGAAGTATTGTTGCCAGCTTTGCGCGATCTTATACACAAATCTAAGTCTCTATATATAAGATTTTCTGAGTGATTGATGGATAGGGTACTGAGATGTCAGCCCGCCGCTGCCCAGGCGCACTACCATCTCGATCTGTAACATCTAGCAGCCATTTTTGGTCCTAGGTGTTACAGATCGAGATGAAATGCTCAGCGGCGCCCGTTTATCTAAATCTGTAACAACTACTCGGCAAATAGGGCCCCATCTGTTACAGATTGAGACAAACAGAAGACACCCGAATCGAAAATCTAAATCTGTAACACCAGGCCCACTTTTAGCGGCCAAGACGTTACAGATCGAGACAAACCGAGAACTACTACAAAGGGGACGGGTACCTTTGTGGTGGTTGCAGTCTCTATTTACTTGCCGAACCCGTGCTTCCCGATTCGCCGCTCCAGGGCATCTCATCCTCGAAGAGCCATATACGGGCAGACCCACTATCGCGTGCAGTCTGCGGGTCGGGCAAGCAGGTCTGTTCATAGGCATCTTGGATACACTGACCCATAAAATCGTTGAGCTCGGCCTGGTCGCCCTCCATGACATAGGCTGCATCGCCGGCCATGATGTAAATACCCGGACCCTCATTGCCCTCGTAACCCGGATCGTACGAGACATCACATAACTTTGCGCCGTTTGCAGTGTCCAGCTCGATGGAAGAGTGACATCCGCCAACCATGTCGTTCGCTTTTGCCCGATAGGACGCATATCCGTACCAACGCTTAAATGTTTTGCCCTTGAGTAGCTCGGACGCCCTATCGATCAGGCTTGTATCCGTGGTATAGCGCATGGCCCCAAGCTGAATACTCGGATAATTGCTAATACCCAGCACAGCCGGCTGCTCATCAAAATCAACGGTAATGGTCTCGGGCTTGTCGTCGCCGGTCAGAAGTTCGACAGATTGAGCCACAGGCTTGACCAACGGCTCCGTCACCGCAGCAGGTAGAAATGCCATACCGACAGCGCCCGCGCCAACCACAGCGATCGCAAGCGCCAAGACAATCAATCCAATACGGGCAGAACGGCTCACGGCAAAACACCCCACAATGCAAACCTTCGCCACCTGCACTAATGATACCGCCAGCTAACACTATTACCAAAAGAAGCCGCGCGCTCCTCACCACCACAAAGGGGACAGGCACCTTTGTGGTGGTTTTCGACGCTAACGGTCGACCATCTCGCGCCATGAGATTAAACTTGAATTGTTCTCTGAACATATCCATTTCTGCCTATCCTCAACAGATCTTTGTCTCGAGGAGCGCATATGAAGCCGTCTCATTCCACCGGTCGCAACGTCATCGCCATTCTCGCCATACCCATCGTGATGCTCTTCCTTATCGTCATCACGCCCTTTTCTTTTGGTATCGCCTCGCCCTTCGATCTTTGCGGGATGATCGACGCCGGCTCGCGTGCCACCTCGCTCTCCTTTGTCTGCCGTGGCGTGTTCTACGAATATGCAATTCCCACCGGAAGTTGGCAGTCCAAGTTACCGTTGCTCGGCAAGGTCGACGGATGCTCCCCCTATTTCTGCCTTGAACCTCAGGCGCTAAACTATCTGATCGACGACCAGCCACTCGACTCCATCACCCTCGCCTACGACTACGCACCAAACACCGATGAGCGCCACATGAACCAAGTCCTCGACAAGCTGCTTGGACAGTGCGGGCTCACCGCGGAAGCCGGTCGAACCATCTATAGCAACCAGAAATTAAAGCGAACAGAACTCCGCCGTGTCGGAAAAATCAAAGGGCGAAACGGGGCCGCCTACTGGGATGCCTGGGCAACACGCGACAAGGGCGAATTCGGACACAGCACCTATATGGTCACTGTCTACACCAAAGACGGAATTAAGGACAATGTTGACGATTTCGCGTCATCCAAACTCGGCATCCCCAAAACAACCAAACCCGCCAACCCGGATGAAATTCTGTAGAGCCGCTCATTAACATACCGCTCAACGATCACAACAACATCGAGCTCGTTCCCCACCGCCACAAAGGTGCCTGTCCCCTTTGTGGCGGTTTTCGACAAAAAAGAAGCCGCCCCGATAACAGAGGCGGCTTCAAGCAAGTCTATTTTTAGCGTCCCTCAAGACCCAACGAGAACGCAGAAATGTAGCCCGGGGCTTACCCTTTCCCGAACGCGACCCTCGCGAAGCGCGTGAGCGGGCGGGAAAGGGTAAGCCCCGGGCGGACAATTAAGTGCGTTACTCGGCAGCGGCCTTGAACTTGTTGTAGTTGATCAGGCAGCCGGCCTTGACGATGGCACGCTCCTCGGCCGTCATATCGGCAATGTAGAGCTCAATCTGCTCGACCGTGCCGTCGGTGCGCACCACGTACGCGGCGATGTCCTTCAGGTCGCCATCGAGCGCAGCACGGATACCCGGCACGAAGACGTAATCGCCCACCTCAAAGTTGGGCTCGGCCTCCATCTGGAAGGGCACCATGCCCCAGTTCATCACGTTGGAGCGATAGCGCTTGGTGGCGTACTCGTGGACGATGTTGGCCAAGCCGCCAATCACGCGCTGACAGCTCGCGGCCTGCTCGCGGGCAGAACCGTCACCGGGCTTCTTGGCATAGAGCATGGAGCCGTACTCAGTCGCCTTGGCATCGGCCGCGACACCCGCGCCGGTCAGCGCCTCAAACACGCTGGCAAGCTCGGCATCGAGTGCCGCCAGGTCGCCCGCTGCCTCGCCGGCAACGCGGCGCTTTTCCACCGCGTCGACCTCCTTGGAGCGGCCCACGTAGGCAGGGTCGCGACGGCTGAGCGTAAACTCGGCCAGACCCAGCGGGTTGGAGCGGAAGGAGCTCGTCTCGCCCGAGGGAATGAGCTCGTCGGTCGTGGTGACCGGGTCCATGATCTTGGAGCACACCTTGAGCAGGATGTCGTCGCCGAGAGGCTCCATCGCGGGCCACGGCTTGATGTTGGGACCCTCGACCAGCTCGTCGGCAGGCTCCGCCTTGCCAAAGCCCCAGTACACGCGCTTCTTGTACGGCGCGTCGTCAAAGGTGTACTCGCAGGCCTCGTCCCAAGTCTCCTCGGGCAGGTCGGTCGCCGGCGTCAGGACGCCGCCGTTGGCAGCCGTCGCCGCAATGGAGCGAGCGTCCATCAGGGCCACGGCGCTCAGCTGGCCATTACCCGGCTTGGAACCCTCGCGGTTAGGGAAGTTACGCGTGGTGTGGCGGATGGACAGACCGTTGTTGGCAGGCGTGTCGCCGGCGCCGAAGCACGGGCCGCAGAATGCCGTGCGCACAATCGCGCCAGCCTCCATAAGGTCGTAGATATAGCCGCGGCGTGTAAGCTCAAGTGCCACGGGTTGGCTCGTGGGATAGACCGACAGCGAGAACTCGCCGCAGCCGGTGTTGGCGCCCTTGAGCACGCGGGCAGCCTGGACCACGGAGTCGTAGTTGCCGCCCGAGCAGCCGGCGATCACGCCCTGCTGCACGTGCAGCTTGCCATCGACGATCTTGTCGAGCAGGCTGAAGTGCGTCTTGCCCTCGCCGATCTTGGCGGCCTCGAGCTCCACCTCGTGCAGGATGTCCTCGAGGTTCTCGTTGAGCTCGTCAATCTCAAAGCCGTTGGAAGGATGGAACGGTAGCGCGATCATGGGCTTGATGCTCGACAGATCGACCTCGACGCAGCCGTCGTAGTAGGCAACATCGGCGGGCTTGAGCTCGCGGTAGTCGTCGCCGCGGCCGTGCATGGCCAAAAATGCGTGTGTGTCCTCGTCGGTAGCCCAGATGCTCGACAGACAGGTGGTCTCGGTGGTCATGACGTCGACGCCGTTGCGGTAATCGGTCGTCATGCTCGCGATGCCCGGGCCCACAAACTCCATGACCTTGTTCTTAACGTAGCCCTTGGCAAAGACGGCACGGATGATGGCGAGCGCCACGTCGTGCGGGCCAACGCCGGGGCGCGGGGCGCCCGTGAGGTAGATGGCAACGACGCCGGGATAGGCGACATCGTAGGTGTCGCGCAGCAGCTGCTTTGCCAGCTCGCCACCGCCCTCGCCTACGGCCATGGTGCCCAGGGCACCATAGCGGGTGTGCGAGTCGGAGCCCAGGATCATCTTGCCACAGCCGGCGAAATTCTCACGCATAAAGGAGTGGATGACGGCGATGTGCGGCGGGACGAAGATGCCGCCGTACTTCTTGGCAGCCGAGAGACCAAAGACGTGGTCGTCCTCGTTGATGGTGCCGCCCACGGCGCACAGCGAGTTGTGGCAGTTGGTGAGCACGTAGGGCAGCGGGAACTGCTCCATGCCCGAGGCGCGCGCCGTCTGGATGATGCCGACAAAGGTGATGTCGTGGCTCGCCATGGCGTCGAAGCGAATCTTGAGCGCCTCGGGGTCGCCGGACGTATTGTGTGCCTGGAGGATCGAATACGCGATGGTGCCGCGCTTGGCATCCTCGGGCGTCTGCGTAATACCGCGCTCGGCAGCCTCGGCCTCAGGCACAACCTCGCTGCCGTTACGCAGGTAGATGCCGTCCTCGTACAGCTTGACCATACTGTCTCCCACTCTGCCCAAAAGATTTGGGCGCATAGCATACATTCGTTCAATATCGTGCCATAGAACGGTTGCCAGCGGGTTACGAATCTGCACGTTCACTTTATCTCGGTAAAGCAAAGGACGAGCCCGGCGAGGGCCGGCAGATTTGGTGTAAGAGTGTCCCTTCGACTAGTCATTTAAGAACGTCCCCCATGACTACCGCATCCGGAGCAAGGCAACGCCGCAGGTAGAGGACGGACAGCGAGCGGGCCGTATTTCCAAAGTGAGGAACGTCCCCAAGTGCCGCATCCGGGCCATGGCAACGCCGATATTTTGGCGCGGACAGCGAAAGCCCGCCAGAGCGAGCAAGGTGCCTTGAAACAAGGCGGCATTGATCTTTTGATCATGCCGCCGAAGTTGAAAGGCAGATTGCCGCTCTGACGGGCTTGCAGCGTCAACTGGTTACGCGGTTTGGCAAAACCGCGTAACTACAAATCCCCGCCGGCGCCCAAAAGTTTGCGCATGACCTGTTCGGGGTTAACTGAGCCGTCGCGCGGGGCCAGGGCGGTGATCTTCTTCTGCATCTTGTACTCGTGCAGCTCGTCCTCGAGCTGGCGCACGCGGGCGCGGAGCTTCTCGTTCTCGCGCTCGCGCTCCTCGGCACGTTCCTTCATATCGAGGATACGCACCACGCCGGCAAGGTTGATACCCTCGTCGGTCAGCTGGTTGATGAGCTCCAGGCGCTCGATATCGGCACGCGAATACAGACGCGTGTTGCCGCCCGAGCGCTGGGGATTCACCAAGCCTTTGGACTCGTAGACGCGCAGAGTCTGCGGATGCATGCCGGTCAGCTCGGCCGCCACGCTGATCATGTACAGCGGTTTGTTCCTATTGTCCTCGGCCATGCTACCTGACCCCTTTCCGTCTCGTTATCGTCCATCATAAGCCTGCGGACGTGGGCGTGCGCCGCGACCGCCCTAGTACGTCGCCTTGTAACGGTTGACCTTCTCGCGATAATCGCGCGTGTCGGCCTCGCGCAGCTTGGTCATAGCATCGCGCTCGTCATCGGACAGGTTCGTGGGGACCTGCACCTTGATCTCGACGAGCAGCGCGCCCGTACGGCCACGGTGCTTAACGTCGGGCGCTCCCATCTCCTTAAAGCGGAACTTCTTGCCCGTCTGGGTACCCGCGGGCACTTTCAAACGGACCGTCGCGCCGCCGGGCGTGGGCACGTCCACCGTGCAGCCGAGCGCCGCCTCATAGACCGAGACCGGTACCTCCATGGTCACGTCGGCGCCTTTGCGCTTAAACAGCGGGTGCTCCTCCACGTGCGTGGTCACGACCAGGTCACCGCGCTCGCCGCCGGCAACGCCGTACTCGCCGCGACGCTTGTAACGCAGCTTGCCGCCGTCGACCGCACCCGCGGGCACCGAGACCGTAATGGTCTGCTGCTCGCCTGTCGAGGGAATGCGATAGGTAACCTTGTGCGTCACGCCGCGAAACGCGTCCTCGGCCGTCACATCGACGGTCAGCGACAGGTCGCCGCCCTTGCGAGCGCGGCTGCGACCCGCACCGGCACCGGCAGCGCCCGCAGCCCCGGCAAAGCCCGAGCCCCAATCGCTACCCCAGGCACCGTTGCCGCTAAAGATGCTGTCGAAGATGTCGCCCCAGCCGCTGGCACCCGCGCCGGCACCGTAGCCGCCGCCATACGCGCCGCCTGCGCCCGGCATACCGCCGAACATGAGCATCTGGTCGTACTCTTTGCGCTTCTTCTCGTCCGAAAGCGTCTCGTAGGCCTCGCTGATCTCCTTGAACTTGGCCTCGTCGCCGCCGGCATCGGGGTGATATTTTTGCGCGAGCTTGCGAAACGCGCTCTTGATCTCTTTGTCGGAGGCGCTCTTGGATACGCCCAGGATGTCATAGAAGGTTTTGCCTGCAGCCATCGTAGCTCCTCTCCTGTTTCATCCGCCGCCCAGCGGGCGGCGGCTCATGCTTTCATATGGCACTAGGTCAGAAAGGGCCCCGGGTGTTGCCCCGGGGCCCTTCTCAATTACTCCTCGGTGCTCTCGGCCGTATCGGCCGCAGCATCCTCGGGCGCCGCTTCGGGCTCCGGTGCGGGGCGCTTCTCGCCACCGTAGGTCACCGTCACCATCGCGGAACGCAGGATGCGATCCGCCATGCGGTAGCCCTTCTGGTATACGTCGTTGACGGTCTCGTCGTACTGCGACGTGTCCTCAACGCGACCCACGGCCTGGTGCTCGAGCGGATCGAACGCCTCGCCCTTGGGGTCGATGGGCTCAACACCCTCGTGCGCAAACACATCGAGCAGCTTGGCATGCACCGCGTCGACGCCGTCGACGAACTGCTTAAAGTCATCGGCAAGCTCCTGGCTGCGGGCATGGTCAATCGCGCGCTCGATATCGTCGACCACCGGCAGCAGCGCGGTGACAAGCTTCTCGGTCGCGCGCTCGCGCTCGGCGATACGCTCATTGGCGGTGCGGCGACGGAAGTTCTCCCAGTCGGCCTGAAGACGGGCGGTACGCTCGGTGGCGTCCTTTGCCTTGTCCTCGGCGGCCTTCTGGGCCTCTGCCGCAGCATCGAGCTCGCTGCGCACGTCGGCGAGCTCCTTTTGGGCCTGCTCGAACTTGAGCTTAAAGTCGTTGTCGGCGGCTTCCTCACCGGCGCGGATAGCGGCTTCCACCATCTCGTCCTCGGTCATCGTCGCCTCCTTGTTGGAATCCTCTACCTGGTTCTCGGCAGCCTCGGCGGCCGCGGCCTCGTTGGCCTCGGTATCGTCGACGGCCTCTACGGGAATCTTCACGTCCTTCTCCTCAGAGTCAACGGGGGCGGTGCCAGTGGCAGCCGCCTCCGTGCGAGCTTTACGGGCGGACATGATTACTTGTCCTCGTCGTCCACAACCTCGTAGTCGGCATCGACGACGTCATCGTCGGCAGGCTGGGCGCCGGCGGCACCGTCGGTCTGCTGCTGAGCGTCGGCGTAGACAACCTGAGCCAGCTCGTAGGCCACGGACTGCAGGGACTCGCCGGCGGCCTTGATGGCCTCGACGTCAGAGCCCTCGAGCGCCTTCTTGGCGTCGGCGATAGCGGCCTCTGCCTTGGACTTCACGTCGGCGGAAACCTTGTCACCGAGCTCGTTGAGGGTCTGTTCGGTGGAGTAGCACAGGCTGTCGGTCTGGTTGCGGACCTCAACCTCTTCCTTCTGCTTCTTGTCCTCCTCGGCATGAGCCTCGGCGTCCTTGACCATGCGGTCGACTT
>CABUKY010000017.1 GCA_902492185.1 uncultured Collinsella sp. | reverse complement strand
GATCACATTCTCGTCGCAACGGACAAGCGGCTTGGAAATGCCCAGATGCATCAGCAGCTTTGACGTCACACGCGTGTCTTCGCAGCAGATGGCATCGGCGGCGGCAAAGGCCTCGCCAACGCGTGGGGACAGGTCGCCCAGGTTGCCGATGGGCGTGCCGACCACATAGAGTTTGCCCGTATGGGCGCTGTTTTGCGTCATATCAACCTATTCAATCATGCCGCGCTCGAGCGTGCCGAGCGCCGCGCGGGCGTCCCATGCTGCAATGCGCTTCTCGGTCTTCCACGTTTGGAAGAACCAACCGGCAGCCGGCGCAAACGAAGCCAGCTGATTGGCGATAAACACGCGCTCGTAGGCATTGCGGCCCTCGGGCGTAACCGACGAGTTGGCAAAGATCGCCGCGCCCGACCATTCGCCCACCAGCACGGGGAACCCAGTTGAAATCGCTTCTTTAAGCTCGCGCTTGTTACGCGAAATCGCCGTCGTCAGCCCGCGGGGGCTCGTGATGTCGAGCGCATGCTCGTCGCGGTAATGGTACAGGTGAAGGTCCATGTAGACGTTCTTGTACTTGGCGCCGCGCATAAAATGCTTCCACTCGCTGGGATGCCCCGACGACGAGAAAACGACGATCTTATCCTCGGGCAAATACGAACGGACGAGCTCGTAAGCATCGCGATAGAAATTGCGCAGGTAGTGAGCAGGAATGCCATCCGTCATGGTGAAGAGGCTCTTGCGGACACTCATCTGCGGCGTATCCAGCAGCTCAATACCCAGCAGGCTCTCGGCCTCGCCGTAGCGATCGGCCAAGCGCTCGAGCACGTCGAGTGCGACATGACGACCGTTGGTGGACGAATGCCACTCGGCAACAGCCTCCGGCGTGGCGGGCGAATCGTTGGAATCGCCCTGGCCACCGGGCACAGTCGCCAGGTCAAGCAGCACGCGGATGTTGTACTTGGCAGCCCACTCAATCGCGCGGTCGATGTAATCGACAACCGAGATGTAGGAGGCATCGGACTCCTGTGAGCCAAAGGCATACCAAGGCACCGGCAGGCGCACGGCGTTGAGGCCGATCTGCGCCATGCGACGGAAATCGTCCTCGCTCACAAACGTCTCGTAATGACGGCGCATGCGCTCGTTATAGGCGGCGGTGCCCATGGCCTCCTGCAGCTCGGCCGCGTTGGATGCACCGGTCGCCGCGTATAGCGACGGGGTCACCCAAGGCTCGGGAATAAACCAGCCAGAGAGATTAACGCCGAGTATCCTCTCCATCACTGCCCCCTTCGGATCGTGCAGGCCGAGCCTGCATCGTATTGCATAGGAAAAGTATCGTTTTGAGTATACCCGCGCGTGCGGACAGACGACCGAACGGTCTGTAAAGTGGCGCAAAAGCGGGAGGAATGTCTGAGCGGGCGGGCCCGAGATGTGCACGCACGTCGGAAGTAAGCGCCGGAAAGCGCATCCCACTCTGAAGCCAAATTCCGGGACGCAATTTCCGCAGAGCCCTCAATAAAAGAAAAGGACCCCTTTGCAGAGGTCCTAGTCAATTCAAGGTGGCGGGGAAGGGAATCGAACCCCTGACACGAGGATTTTCAGTCCTCTGCTCTACCAACTGAGCTACCCAGCCATTTGAGGTGTGCCTTGTTTCAAGGCTTGATTAGTATAACCAAGGACGCGCTCCGGTCAACCGAGAATTTTAAAAAAGTTTTTGAGCGCGACATCGGCCACAATCTCGCTCCTATAGAACGGCACGTCAAAAGCATCAACCGGCCGCAAGAAGTTTTTCACTCAGGGCCGCACGGGCAAACTCACTTGGCGTCATCCCCTCGGCAGCCGCCCGTCGACGAATGGCCTCCTTCATTCCCAGAGGAATCTTGACCGATAGCGTTGCCGTTCCCTCACCTGAGAGTGGAGGCCGTCCATGCACGATTCCACCAACGGTGTGTTCGCCATCCGGAAACTCTCCGCGCTCGTACGACTCACACCACGCGTCAATCATTTCATCCGTTACAACCTGACCACTAGCGGTCGTATATGTCTCGCCCATCATCGACCCCTTTGCCGAGCTCGCTCGATCTCTTGCCAGAATTTCTTCTGAACCGGAGACAAGGCATGAATAATGAGCCATCCACGAATAAGTTCGACCG
This sequence comes from uncultured Collinsella sp., assembly GCA_902492185.1. GTDB lineage: Bacteria > Actinomycetota > Coriobacteriia > Coriobacteriales > Coriobacteriaceae > Collinsella. The sequence goes on along the minus strand of CABUKY010000017.1, from coordinate 20,631 downwards.
CAACGAGCTCCACACTCCGTCCGTCCGGAAGCCATCCAATCGCAAGCCATCTCGGCGGATCGTCTTCCGACTCGCGGCGAATACACTCAGTAACCGCGAACCAGGCGCCAAGCACCTGTTTTTCCGTCAGGTGTTTTTTGGCGTTGGGATGAATCTCGACATCCATGCATCTCCTACCCCATCTTACCCAATTTCGTATGACGAAAGTCCACTGTCGCCAATTCTTATGCCGGCACGCGTTGGAGAACAGGGGGCGAAACAATGATTGAAAGGCGCTCGAGTACCGCCCAGGCGCCGGGGCAGGAACACATACGCCAGGGACGTACGTTTTCGTAGCACGCGAGGATGTTGCCGTTGCGGTCGATAAAGGCGATGTCGATGGGATAGGCCATAAAGCAGGTGTGAACCGAGGAACAGCGCGGAAACGCCATGACAAGCGGCAGTCCGCTGGCGGCAATCGACCGCCGTCCCAGCATGCCGCGCAGACGCACGGTAAACGACTCCGCCACCACAAACTCGGCCGGCGTCCAGCCCAACCTGTTGAGCGCCCGTGCGTAGGCGATATAGGACGAGACCGCGGTCACATGACCACCCCCGGACGCCATGGATCGACCGTCACCGCACGTTCATGCGTGAGCACGGCCGGCGCCCCCAGGGAAACGCCGGCGATGCTCAGCGAACTCGGCCACGGCTCGTAGTGCATGGTGCAGGTATAAGTCCTAAACGTGCCAGAAAGAGAGAGCAGGCCACCATCCGATGACGCCGTGCCCTGCTCGCTCGAGACCTCGACCTGTAGGTCATATCCCTCCATGGCATCCTGAATCTGAGCCTGAACGGTCGCGGAAGCGTCAATGGAGCTCTCGTCACCCTCCCCGCCCGGCGCCACAGCGTGCGCCAGCACGATGTCGGGCACCACGCGGTCGAAGCGCGCGACCGCGCCAGCAAAGATCATGATGCTGTACGCGATGAGAGCCAGCACGAGCAGGACAGGCGTGACCACGGCCATCTCGACCGTCGCCTGGGCATGCTCCTCGCGCAAGCCCGAACGAATGCCCATTACGACCCACCGCCAAAAGCTCCCACCAGCGTGGCAACATCGACAGTGAGCGGGATGGAGCCGCCGCCGGGCAGCGGGATCTCCGCAAGCGTGAACACCGCGCCGCTGATGGTGCGCTCGACGTGATATTCCAAGGCCTCGCAAAGTGCCTTGGGGTCAGTCACGCCCAAGGGGATTTTTCGCAGGGCATCTTGAGCTTTGGAGATGCCCGCGATATCGGACCCCGGACTTTTGATGACATTGGCGGTATCGGTCAGCACCGGTTTTCGCAGACGCAAATCGCACGGTTCGAGCCCCAGCGCCGCCACGGAGGACGAAACGGTGTCACCGAGCCAGGACGCGATGGAGCCTAACGCGCCGCTACTCCCTCCCAAGCCACCGATCAGCTCTCCCATAAGCTCGTCGGCCGCACCCTGGATGTCTCCGTACCCCACAAGCAGGCGGCCCCAAACATCCATAACGCCATCGAGCACGCCGGCAACGCCGCCCGAACGCTCCTCCAGCGTCGAGAAAAACCGCGAGAGAACGTTATTTTGTGCCGTCGCATCATCGGGCGCGAGCACTGCAGCAGAAATTGCACCACGATCGCCAAGCTCAACTGCCGTGTTAAACGAAGAGTTGAGCTCGTCGGGACTGGAGATGGCGCCCGAGACCGCAAAGGCGACCACGCCGTTGCGACCGGGCGGGGCGATGCGCGGGCGCTCACCGGAAAGTTCTTTGATGGCGGTATCGAACGCATTGCCCGCACGGTCGGCTTCGTCCTCAGTCTGACGCTCGAGCTCAAGCTCCTTGTTACGACAGTCGACGTAGTCCTCCAGGGCGTCTTTAAACTTGTCAAAGTGATACTCGAAGCCGTTTTCGATAGAGGTTGAAGGCGCCGCAACAGCACCAAGCGCCGAAACGCCAAAATGGCATTTGCTGCATTTATCCTGTCCATCGTAATCGGCAACCGAAGCAAATCCGCTCGGCGTTCCTTTATTATAGTTAGGGCAGGTCGTCCCGTAATGCAAATACGCCTTGTCATCGTTCACGCTAGTCGGCCACACCGCATCGGTATAGAGTTCCGTCGCCCGAACCTCATCAGAGTTGCGCGGCAGCAGCGGAATATAAGAGGAAACCCTGTCTCCGTTCTCGGTTATATATGCCCGATCGACCTCAGCGCTCGCATAGGTATAAAACGCCTTACGCGCCGCAGACTCTGCCTTCATCTCGACACTCGAGCCTTGGGGCTTCTCATTTGTCAGACGCCGATGGTAGTAGTCCTTCGCGCGATCAAGGGCAACTTGAGGCTCCCACGTAACGCTCGATGAGTAATGCGGATTTTGAACACCGGAGAGATCCGTTAGGCTTTTTGCACGCTCCCACATACACGAACAGCTGCCGACCGAACCTTTATCCGACCCACCGCAATCCGCTAGCCAGGCGCGCTCTTTGGCCTTCGCCGTCTCCTCCGATGCTTTTTGCAGTTCCTCGGCCGCGCGCTCCAGATCTTCCGACGCATCTTTAATGGCATCGGTCGAGATTTCGGATCCTTCGAGCGCAACAAAATCCGACTCGGATGTCCTGGGCACGGCAAGCGCCGTACCGGTATAGGTCACGCCGTCGGTATCCTGCGCCGATACTGCCTGCATTGCGCGCGCGGCAACCAGGTACGGCAAAGCGGTCTCGATCTTTTGCAGGCCCTTTGCCGCGCTTTTGGCAAACTTGTTACGCGTTTTAATGATCTGGGTCCCTGTGTCGATGATATCGCTGCCGACAACCTCGGCGCCCGGAATGAGAATGGCAACCAAGCCGGTGCCGATCGTGGCAAACCCCGCCAGGCCCAAACTCAAAATGCTCGCATCGACCACCGTGGCGGCTGTGTGATAGGACGACACCACGTTGGCGCCCGCCAGCGCGCCGCTATCGGCCGCCACCTGGGTGTCTCCGGCGCGTGACATGCTCCATATCGCCGCGGTCGACGAAAACAGCAGCGTAAGCACCACCAGAATGACAACCGCAGAGGAGAGCGTGGTATAGGCACCGTCTTCGATAAACAAGTCGATACCGGCACGGCCCATAAAGCCGCCCCGCCTGCGGCGAGCGCCTGGTCGACGGCGGGCCGCAAACCCTTGCGTCACCCGCAGCAGGCAGCGCCTAATCCCATGCAGCAATCCATGAATCATAATCTCCCTCCAGCCATTCGGGACGCGATCGATACGAGACGTCGACCTTGAGCTCGACATAGCCGCCCTCACCCGCACTGCCCATGGCCTGCACAAATGCACCGATCACGGGCAGCGGCTTAACCTCGCCGGCAACAGACACGGACGAAACGCCGCCGGCACCGGCCCGCCCCAACTCGATATCCCACGACAGCGGCCCGCCGGCATGAAAAATCGAGACGTTGGGCACCGCGGCAAGTCTGCGGCGAGTGAACTCCTTAAGGTCATCGTCGTTCTCCACCGTCGTCGTGGTCATAAGCCGCGCGGTCTCGGCGGCGGCAGACTCCATGACCGCGCGCGTATAGAGCAGGCACACCGGCTGCAACGCGAGCAAGATAAGCGTCAAAAACGTCGGCAGCAAAAAGGCGGCCTCGACCGTAGACTGCGCCCGATCCTCACACGCGATATCAATACAGAGCGATGTCCTTGGCACCCGTCGCGGCGTCGATAACCGACGATGGGGCGACGCCATGAGACGCTGCCCGCTCGACCAATGCCGCCAAGCGCCCATCGGTGCCAGCGCGCCAAAGCCCCGCAATCGCCAGCACAATCGACAACAGCGCCACGGTGACGATGGCGTATTCGACGGTCGACTGAGCAGATTCCTCACGCAGGACATCATGCATTTCACGACCCCTCCTTTGACTCCGTTGTTTGCGGAACCAGACGCACGGCACGCAGGCGGCACGAGGCATCGCCGGCATCCGCGGCAACCGTCACCATGTCGACCCAGCCTCGCCCATCGCGCACGATGGCGCCCCATACGTTGCCCTTAATATCGAGATAGCCACTCAGGGCGAGCTGGGCCGTGGGCACCTCGCGGTAGGCGCGCAGCAGGTCTGCCGCTGCCTCGGTCATCGGCCGGTCCTCGGACCATGCGAGCCGAACCGCAATCGCGTTGTCCTCAGGCGAATCCGTCGCAGTGCCAGACCGCTTGTCGAGCATCCGCAGAAAGGTTTGCGCCGTGACAGCGACATCCGAATCGTCCGCATCTCGCATCTCATCTTTTTGAGACGCCACCGCCGAATCTGAGCCCGAATCGAAGGCGGCCCCAGGACGCTGCTGCCGCGCGGCGTTTAGCCCCCAAACCGCCACTGCCACCGCCACAACCACACAGGCAAACACCAGCAGTGCGCCGGCAGGCCGCCTGCCCTCTACAGGCTGTTGATGCCCTCGCTGATAGCGTTCCATAGATCTTGGACCTTGCCCTTAAATGCGACAATGGCAATGATGGCGATCACCACGAGCACGCCGACCAAGATGGCGTATTCGGTGGTGCCCTGCGCACTCTCCTCCTGCAGTAGCTCCCCGGCATGCTGGCGAGCGCGAATTGACTGGCAAACAGCCCAGCTCCAGACCTTGCCAGCAACGTCAGTCATCGTGTTCATGTATTCCTCCCTACATCATCCCGCCTGCTCCCAACAGCGGGCCCAATATGGACAGAAGCAACGCCGGCAAGATGAGCGTGCCGGTGGGAATCAGCAGCTTGACGGGCGCACGCTCGATCTCGCGCTCGACCGCGGCGCGATGAGCCGCACGGATCTCGCGACTTTGAGCGGCCAGTGTCTCGGCAAGTGGGGCACCCAGAGCGAGCGCCTGCCCCACCGTGATGGCAAAGGTCTCGAGCGCTCGCACGTCCAGGTCGCGTGCGGCGGCCAACAGCTCGTCCTCACGCGTGCCCACGCCCACCTGCCACGCCATGCAGGCCCGCTCAAGTCGAAGAGCCAGCACTGACCGGCGGTTGGCGCAGAAAATCTCAAGCGCCGCATCAAACGAAAGACCGGCCGAAAGACCCAAGCGCACAACATCGATCATCTCGGACACTTCGCCGAGCGATACTCGCGCCGGGCCGCCCGCTCCAACCGCGCCCTTCATTCGCGCGGCCAGAGCATCGACCACCGAGCGACCCGCGGCAGCGACCAGCACCGCCTCGCGCTTGCAGGCCTCTGCGATCTTGCGTGCATCCGCCCGATCCAAACCCGTTGCGACAAATACACTCAGAGCGCACAGGCAAGCCGCAACTGCAACCGGGGCGCTCATAGCTTCACCCGCATAATGCGCCGGATAACCACCAGGGCAACGGCGTTGAGGGCAAGACCCAGCACCACAGTGCCCGCGCCGGCAGGCGTCGCAAGACCGCGACGAAAATCTGCCGAAAGCAGCGCCAACACCGCGCACATGCCCGTCGGCATCGCCGCGACCATATGCGCAGACATGCGAGCCTGCGACGTCTTAACATCCAGGCGGCGCTTGAGCTCAATGCGCTCCCCCACCATGCTCGACGCCTCGGACAGTAAGTCGGCAAGCGGAGCACCGGTGCGCTGAGACACCTTAAGCGCCAAGGTCACAAGCGAAAGGCCAGGGGCGTCGATGCGCACGAGCAAGTCATCGAGCGCGTCGGTCGCCGAGATGCCGCAATCGATTGCCGCCGCCACCCGCAAAAACTCGGTATGCACCGGTTCTTGCGCATGAGCGCCCACAAAGCGCATGCCCTGGGCCAGTGAATGTCCCGAGGCAAGCGACATGGAAAGTGCGGTAAACGCCTCGGGCATGGCCTCTTCTGCATCGTGTTGCTCGCGCCGGCTCTCAAAGCCATCCCGAGCGGCGCCAACGGCAAACGGAGCAACAAGTCCCAAGGCAAATCCGAGGGGCGATAACGACACCATCGTTAGCAAAACGCAGCAGACACCGCTCGATAGCAGCAGAAACGCCAAACGCCCCGAAGCATCCTCGATCGCGAGGCCAAGGCGACGCGCCGGAGCCAGCGATGCCCACGAACGGGCGATCTTTTTCAGCAGATCGTTTTCCACCAGCTCACGCGGCAGCTTCTCTGCCACCGTCTCGAGCGCCTGACGCGCCAGCTCCGCCGGCGGTACCTGCGGCACACGAGGTTCCGTCCCGCACGCCGTCGCAACAGAAAACCCTGCCAAACCCCCTACGACGAGGGGCACAGCGACCTCCATTCGTCCACCTCCTCTTGTGTGAGCGTCCCCGACCGCAGGCCTTCTGCGATAAACGGCGGCTCGCGGTCAAGCTTCCAGGTGCGCTCGGCGGCATCGAAAGTCACATAGCGCTCGAGCTCTACGCCGCCCGACGCGGCGCGACGCACCCCCGAATACGAGGAGACGAAACGCCTGCCATCGGCGTGGCGCTCGGACATCACGATGCCGTCGAGCGCCATGGCAATCTGCTCCTCGATGAGCTCGCTCGGCAGATCGATGCCATAACGTGCAAGCAACGTCAGACGCACCACGGTCTCCTGCTCGGAACCCGCATGAAGTGTGGTGAGCGACCCGTCGTGGCCCGTGTTCATGGCCTGCAACATGTCGCAGCACTCGGCACCGCGCACCTCGCCCACCACGATGCGGTCGGGGCGCATGCGCAGGGCATTGGTCACCAGGTCGCGGATCGTCACCGCACCCTCGCCCTCAATTGAAGCCTCGCGCGCCTCTAGGCGCACCACGTGCGGATGATGTGCAAACTTGAGCTCGGCAGAGTCCTCGATCGTCACGATGCGCTCGCCGGTGGAAATCTCACATGACAACGCGTTGAGCAGGGTGGTCTTACCAGATCCCGTGCCTCCCGCAACCGCCAGGTCCTGTCGCAGCGACACCGCGCACGACAGCAGCTGCGCATACCAAAGCGGCAGCGACCCCAGCCCCACAAGCTCGTCCAGCGAGCAAATGCGGTCCGAGAACTTTCGGATGGTGAGAATCGGTCCGTCAATCGCCACGGGTGGAATCACCGCGTTGACGCGATAGCCCGTTTTGAGGCGGGCGTTGACGATGGGGCTGCGCTCGTCGATACGGCGGCCAAGTGGCGAGATGATGCGGTCGATAAGCACACGGATCTGCTCATCATCCTCAAACGCATGCTCGATGGGGTACAAGACGCCGCCGCGTTCAAAGAAAGCCGAACGGCAGCCGTTGATCATGATCTCGGTAACGGTATCGTCCTCGATGAGCGGCTGCAACGGCCCCAAGCCCACCACGTCATCCAAAATCTCGTCGATGATGGTCTCGCGCTCGGGCGTCGCGAGATCGGTCGGCTCCTCAACATTGAGCGCCGCCTCCACCGCGGGACGCAATTCCGAGCGGGCAAGTGCCGGGTCGACATAGGCGCTGATACGCGTCACTTCGTCGTAACCCATGCGGTCCATCACGGCGCGCTTGGTGCGTCGTTTCACCGCGCGGCGACGCCCCGCATCTACAGGCGCTGCCGCCGCTGCAGCGCCGGCAGCCTTAATCCTCGTCTGCAGACTCATCGCGAATCACCCTCACGCGACCAGGGAAGACGGATACGCGGGCGCTCGGTGCGGGTCGCGCGGTCAGCGACCATATCGCTCCAAGGGCCGACGGCGCACCCCAGTTCCACGAGCATCTCGCGCGTGGCCTCGCGCACGCTGGTCGCGAAAGCGCTCGTCTGACCCACTGCCTCGTCAGCGCGCCCAAACGCCATGAGCGCGGCGAGATCCTGCCCGCCATCGGCGATACGAATCTTGGAGCTCAACGCACAGGCAATCTCAAAGCGCATGGCGACGTCCTCGTCTGCCCCGCGCGCACCGAACCGGTTGAACACGGCGCTCATGCGCGTGCGCGGCACACCTACTCGACTCGCCAGCTCGATAACGCGTGCCGCGGACGTCGCAGACGACGCCGATGGATCGCCCACGACCAGGCAGCGGTCGCTCGCCGCCACCGCGGCCGCCACGGCGTCGCCCCAAAAGACCGAGGTGTCGACAAGCACCACGTCGGATTCGCGGCGCAAGACATCGAGCAACAGCTCCACCGGACGCGCCATGAGCTCGGCCTGTTCGGGCGCGGCGACCGGGCCCCAAAGCGTGACGCCCGGGGCCACGCGCATCGAGGCGGCCACGATGTCCGATTCGGCGAGTGCGCCCGCAGCCGATGGCTCGATAAGCGTCGCCATGTCATGCGGGGCATCGGCGCCCAACAGGTCGTAGAGGTTTCCAAACATCAGGTCCAAGTCGAGCACGGCAGCACGCAGGCCCAGCAGCGACGCCGTGTGCGCCATAGCGGCGACGATCGTCGACTTGCCGCAACCGCCCGAACCCGAGACGGCGCAGACAACCGGGGCTCGATGCGACGGAGCGGCGGCATCCGCCGGCGGCGCGGGGGCAGGCGACTCGGGCACGGACGGCAACGTCCCCGTCTCCCCGGCAGCGCTCATATGCTGTGCCCAAGCCGGCATGGCAGGTTGCTCGGTCTGCGGGACCGAGTCTGGAGACTTCACGGTCGCATCGACACGCACGCTGTCGCTCTCGGCAAGCCCCTCCACCTCGTCGAGCTCATCGACCAGGCTCACGCCATGCACGTATCCCATATCAGCATCCAAAAGATCCTCGCCATACGGCACCGGCTCTCCGACTTCATCGTATGCAAGGGGATCCCGGGGACACCGACCATGCTCGGCTTCCGCTTTTCCATAATCATCAACACGCGGGCCTCTTGTAGCGCGAGGCGCCCCGGGTTCCCTATCAACAAAAGCATCGGGCTCAATCGTCATGCGCCGATCGGAATCAACCGTTCCCTCGCCCGCGCGCCCGTTGCCGCATATACTGTGCGCAGCGATGACCTCGGTCGCCCCCGCGCGAAACAGTCCCTCGATATCCGACGGATCGAGCACTTCTATCAACACGACCACGCGACTCACGCGGCCTTCGGCCGTCAGGCGCGCAACAGTCTTGCGCACATCTTCGATATCAAACAGAGACGCCGCGATGATGGCAGCCCCGCGGCGCGACGGAAACGCCCGCGCCATGGAAACCAGCCCGTCCAGGTCACCCACGCGAAGCACCTGTGCACCCGCATCACGGCCCTCGACTTCCTGCTGCAACAGCCCGTAATCGCCGCACGCGCAGCACGCAAGCCAGATCGCCTTCATCACTCGTCGCCTCCGCTCTTTTTGCCGCGCGCCGTGGCGGGAATCGTCAAGCTGACCGTTCCCTTGCCCGAGGCTCCCAGCAGTTCCTTGACGTCTTCGGGGTCAGCCGCCAGCGTCACCCATTCGATCTTGCCCTCGCGCGTGGCACCGGAATTCTCACTGGTATCGATCACGTGCGCGCCGCACAGTCGATCGGTTACGCCATCTTTTTGCACGTACACGTCCACATAGCTGCCCACGCCCGTGGCACCGCCGACCGAGTGCTCGGCATCGACCGCCACCGAAACGGCGACCTTGCCCTTAGGCACCTCGAGCTTGTGGCTCTCGGCCTTGGTGTAGACATTGCAGATCACGGCGTTTTTGGGAATACGTGAAGTCGTCACGTCGCCGCGCACCTGGCGCAGCTCGGTCGCCGCGTCACGCGGCAGCAGGCTCGTCAGCCATTCCTGGGTTATGACATTGGTCTCATCGAGGGTCTCGCCCACATCGATATCGCGCGCCGCGACGCATACCTCGACGCGATCGCCACCGTACTTGGCCAAGGTCTCAGCCTGGACCTGTTCGGCTTGCGAGCGGATCGACGAGCCGTAAACCATGCAGAGCAGCGCAGCGAGCACGCCCGCGACCAGACTGATGGCGATGCGCTTGCTCTTGTTCACGGCCGCTCCTCTCATGGCAGTGCCGGGCGAATGCCCGTACCACCATTGTCTGGGCGGTCAGAGTGCAAAGCGGCGCAATCGCGATCTTGGTTTTCGATGTCAAACCAATCGCCGACCAAAAGCTGACCAGCCCGTCAAGCTCATGGCAAGGTTTTGGTCAGCACGTCAGCAAACTGCATGTTTCGAGGCTTTTCCGCAGCAAAAAAGCCGTCTCCCGAACAGTTGGGAGACGGCTGTCATAGGAAAAATCAATTACAGATGAACATCGGGATCGAGTATTTGAGCGCTCACGCGCATGGATGACGCCAGGTTTTGGAACGTTTCCAGCCGCAGGCTGTCGATCTGCCCGGCGTCCTCGGCCTCGCGAACGGCGCAGCCCGGCTCATGGGTATGTGTGCAATCGCCAAACCGGCACGCGCGCGATGCCTCGACAATCTCGGGGAAGGCGCGCGCCAGACCCCGCTCGTGACCCACGAGCGGTAGACTGCGCAGGCCCGGGGCATCGGCGATCACGCCGGCGTCGCCCGGCAGCGCCACCATCACGCGCGCGACGGTAGTGTGACGGCCCTGGTCGTCGCGTTCGCGCACACCGCCGGTCGCCAACGTATCGTGGCCCAGCAGTGCATTGAGCAGCGTCGACTTGCCGGCACCCGACTCGCCCAGAATCATGGCGCAGCTCCCGGCAGGCACGCAGGCACGGACCTCGTCCAGGCCGCGGCCCTCGGCAGAGGACGTCACGATCACGCGCACGTCCGGACCCACCAGGCGGCGCACGCGGTCCAGATCGCGCTCGAGCTCCTCGGCATCGCAGCGGTCAGCTTTGGTAAGCACCACCACCGGCTCGGCATCGCAGTCAAGCGCCAACACCAGCGAGCGCGCCACGCGGTCGAGCAGCACCTCACCGGCACCGAGCGCCTGCACGATTAGCACGCTATCCACGTTGGAGCAGAGCACCTGGCGCTCTCCACGGGCACGGCCGCGCCAACGCTCAAAGCTCGTACGGCGCGGCAGCACGCACTCAATCACGCCCATATCGTGCCCGGGAGCGCGGCGCACCGCCACACGGTCGCCCACGGCAGGCAGCAGGACCTCGTCCTCGCCGCGCGACTTGGCAAACCCCACGGCATGCTCGGCGCGAAAGGTGTCGTCGGCAGTGGCCACCAGCGGAAACCCGCGATCCAGGCGAATAACGGCACCCAGCTGCATCTGCTCGGGCTCCTCGGCATGTGCGCAGAAATCATCAAAGGCAGTCTGCTGGGCTTCATCGACCGGCAGGTCATCAAACGCCGGAACATCCTGCAGCGCATCGAGCCCCGGTACGCTCGCCAACAACTCCTCGGCAGACACGGGCGCTTCGGTCGCGAGTTTCCGACGACGGTCACGCTTAGCCCGCGCCCCCGTCGTCTTTTTCTTCGCTTTAGCCTTAGCCTTAGCCACAAACGCCTCCCAGCAGCCAAAATCACAACTGAGCAGGTATTTTAAATCAAAAAGAGCTGGCCGGGCAAAGCCCTAAATCAAAAAGAGCCGGTCGAGCAAACGCTCGATCGGCTCACAAACTTTCCCTCAGCTTACGGTCCCGAGAGGTTGTCCGAAGGCCCGACCGCCGAGAGGGGTTTCTTCTGAGCGATCCCGCAGCGCGAAGCGCGAGGACCAGCGAAGAAGAAACCCCGCAGGCGGTCGGGCCGATGGGAGGGATGGCCTTTCGACCTACTCTTTTTCGACCGCGCGCATGATCGCCTTGTAGATCTCCATCAGCGGAATGATCAGGAAGGCAAGGCCCAGGGCGGCGACAACGCCCTTGAGCTCAAGCGTCACGGGGCCAAAGAACATCTCGGCAAGCGTCGGCTGCACGGTTACGATTACCGTCAGCACCAGCGCCAGCGCAGCGGAAGCCCACAGCCACTTGTTCTGCTTCTTCATGGTGAACAGCGACGCACGACGGCTGCGCATATTGAAGCAGTGGAAAATCTCGACCATGTTGAGCGTGATGAACGCCATCATCACACCTTCCTCGTCGGCATTGCCGGCGATCATATCGGCGATGTGGATGTAGCCCATGTCAAAGTACACGCCCACAAAGAAGCTCGCCAGCACCAGCACGGTGATGATCAGACCCTGGACCACGCAGTCCAGGCCCATATGACCGGCAAAGACACCGTCCTTGGCGTTGCGCGGCTTGCGCTTCATGATGTCACCCTCGGCATCCTCCATGCCCAGCGCGAGCGCGGGGAAGCAGTCGGTGACCAGGTTCACCCACAGCAGCTGCACCGGCTGGAAGATGGTAAAGCCGATGAGCGTGGCGATAAACACCGAGAACACCTCAGCAAGGTTGGCCGAAAGCAGGAACTGGATGACCTTGCGGATGTTGTCGTAGATGCGACGGCCCTCTTCGCAGGCACCGATGATGGTGGCGAAGTTGTCGTCGGCAAGCACCATGTCGGCAACGTTCTTGGTGACGTCGGTGCCGGTGATGCCCATACCGACGCCGATGTCGGCGCGCTTGATGGACGGGGCGTCGTTGACGCCGTCGCCGGTCATGGCGACGATCTGGTCGCGCGACTTCCAGGCCTCGACGATGCGCGTCTTGTGCTCGGGCTGGACGCGGGCGTACACGCCGTAGTCCTCGATGTGCGCGTCGAGCTCCTCGTCGCTCATGCGGTCGAGGTCGGCACCGGTAATGGCCTGGCTGCGATCGGCGACGATGCCAAGCTGCTTGGCGATGGCCACGGCGGTGTCGATGTGATCGCCCGTGATCATGACGGTGCGGATGCCAGCGTCGTGCGCCTCGCGGATAGCGTCGGCCACCTCGGGACGGACCGGGTCGATCATGCCGGACAGGCCGCAGAATACCAGGTCGTGCTCGAGCGCGGCGGGGCTGCAGTCGGCCGGGACCTCGGTGTAGGTGCAGCTTGCCAGCGCCAGTACGCGCAGGGCCTCGTCGGCCATGGCCTTGTTGGCGGCCACGAGCTCGGCGCGACGCTCCTCGGTCAGGGGGACGACCTTATCGCCGTCGTAGATATGGGTGCACAGGCCGATCACCACGTCGGGCGCGCCCTTGGTGTACTGCTCATACTCGCCGTCCAGGGTCTCGACGACCACGGACATCATCTTGCGGCCCGAGTCAAACGGGGCCTCACCCACACGCGGGTGCTCGGCGGTCAGGCCGGTGAGCCCCGCCTTGCCGGCGTCGTTGACGAGCGCGCACTCAGTCGGCTCACCCACGGCCTCGCCCAGCTCCTCGTCCCACTGGGCGTCGGAGCACAGCGCCATGCCGGCCAGGAACTTCTCCTTAGGCGCAGCGAGCTCGTGCTTGACGACAGTCATCTTGTTTTGGGTAAGGGTACCGGTCTTGTCCGAGCAGATGGTCTGCGTGCAGCCAAGGGTCTCGACGGCAGAGAGCTTGCGGATAATCGCCTGGCGCTTGGCCATTTTGGTCACGCCGAGCGAAAGCACGATAGTCACGACGGCAACCAGGCCCTCGGGGATGGCGGCGACGGCAAGCGAGACAGCGACCATAAAGGTGTCGAGCAGCGCGGTCGGATCGGTAAGAACGTTGCCCACGCCGTGGCGGATGATGTCGACGCCAAAGATGACGACGCAGATGACGATAACCATGATGGTGAGGATGCGGCTGAGCTCGGCAAGCTTCACCTGCAGCGGCGTGAGCTCTTCCTTGGCCTCGGCCAGGGCGCCGGCGATCTTACCCATCTCGGTGTTCATGCCGGTGCCGACCACGACGGCGCGGCCGCGGCCGTATACCACGGTGGAACCCATGTAGCACATGTTCTTGCGGTCGCCGAGCGGCACGTCGTCGGTGCCGGCGGCGAGCTCGATCACGTTGGCATGCTTCTCGACGGGCACGGACTCGCCGGTAAGGGCGGCCTCCTCGATCTTCATCGTGGCGCTCTCGAGCACGCGGCAGTCGGCCGGGACGGAGTCGCCCGCCTCGAGCATGATCACGTCACCGGGCACGAGCTCGGCGCTCGGCAGGTGCACGAGCTTGCCGTCGCGCAGCACCTTGGACTGCGCCGCGCTCATCTCCTGCAGGGCCTCGAGAGCCTCCTCGCTTTTAGCCTCCTGGACCACGCCCAGCACCGAGTTGACGATAACGACGAACATGATGATGGCGACATCGGCAAAGTCCGCCTCGCCCTTGACCATACCCGTGAGCGCGCTGATGACGGCGGCAACGATCAACATGATGACCATGGGGTCGGCCATCTGCTCAAAGAAACGCTTCCACAGCGGTGTCTTCTCGGCTTCCTCGAGCTTGTTAGGGCCTGTCTTGGCGAGGCGCGACGACGCCTCGTCGTTGCTCAGGCCGAGGTTCTCATCGACGCCCTGGTCGCTGAGCACCTCCGCCGCGGCGGACAGGTATTCCTTTTGCATATAGAGTCCCCTCCTGGGATTCGGGCCACTCAGCAGATTGATGCCCGATCATAATTCCCAGGAGAAGGGCAAGGGCTCATCAAGGCTGCCGTGCTGAGCGGCAGTTGATAGTGGAGCTATGGTACCCCAAAGCAGCGCGTCTAGCCAAAACATTCCAATTGGAAACACGGCTCGGGTGCAACGATGCAGACCGTATGATGTTCAATATTGATAAAACGTTTTTTCTTCGGCGCATCATCAAACTGAAATATCGCCCAGATAGCAGCGGTTAGAACGGTTGGTAAAGTTTTTGCATATACCGTTTTTTCGCAAAAAATGAACTTCTAATTCGGCATACGGTCGATTTTTTGGGGTATTCGGTCGCCATTTCGTTATAATCATCTCAGTTTTATTTCTTATGGTTTATCTATCAGCGCAAGACGATGTCAGATGGAGGTCTGAATGTACAAGCGCACCAAGATTGTATGCACCATGGGTCCCGCCTGCGATAGCGACGAGACCATCCGCGAGATGATCAAGGCGGGCATGAACGTCGCCCGTTTTAACTTCTCGCACGGATCCTACGACGAGCACCACGGTCGCATCGAGCGCGTCCGTCGTATTTCCAAGGAGCTCGGTCTGCCCGTCGGCATCCTGCTCGACACCAAGGGCCCCGAGGTCCGCACCGGCCTTCTGGTCGACGGCAAGAAGGTTGCCGTCAAGACCGGCGATAAGATCGTCGTCACCGCTCAGCCCACGTCCGAGGATTTCCACGGCACCTCTGAGCACATCTCCCTCGACTACCTGGCTCTGCCCTCCGAGGTCGAGAAGGGCTCCCTCATCCTGATCGATGACGGCCTGGTTGCCCTCGAGGTCGAGTCCGTCGACGGCCAGGACATGACCTGCGTCGTCAAGAACGACGGCCTGATCGGCGAGCGCAAGGGTGTTAACATGCCCAACGTCAACATCTCGCTGCCCGCTATCACCGAGCGCGATCGTCAGGACATCCTCTTTGGCCTGACCGAGAACATCGACTACATCGCCGCTTCCTTCATCCGTGACGGCGAGTCCGTCCGCGGCATCCGCGAGCTTTGCCGCGAGAACGGCGGCGAGCACGTGACGATCTTCCCGAAGATCGAGTGCGCCCTGGGCGTCGAGAACTTCGACGAGATCCTCGAGGCTTCCGACGGCATCATGGTCGCCCGTGGCGACCTGGGCATCGAGATCAAGCCCGAGCTCGTTCCGCACATCCAGAAGGAAATCATCGCTAAGTGCAACGCAGCCTACAAGCCCGTTATCACCGCTACGCAGATGCTCGACTCCATGCAGCAGAACCCGCGCCCGACGCGCGCCGAGGTTGCCGACGTTGCTAACGCCATTTACGACGGCACCGACGCCGTTATGCTCTCTGGCGAGTCCGCTGCCGGTAAGTACCCGGTCGAGGCCGTTAAGATGCAGGCCAGCATTGCTCTCGAGACCGAGAAGTACCTCCCGGCTCACGCCCCGCTCGAGGTTCCGGCTGACGCTCACGGCACCCGCGTCGTCAACAACGTTGTGGGTATGTCCGCTGTGAACATGGCCACCACCGTTGGCGCCAAGTGCATCACCGTGCCGACGACCACCGGTCGTACCGCTCGCCTGATTTCGCACTTCCGTCCCAACATGCCGATCTGCGCGTTCTCCCGCCACGAGTGGGCCGTCCAGCAGATGATCATGTACTGGGGCGTTATCCCGCATCAGGCCGAGATTACCCAGGGCACCGTCAACGGCACGATCGTCAAGGCGATCGAGACCGCTAAGGAGCTCGGCTACGTCGAGGCCGGCGATCTGACCGTCGCTACCGCCGGCGATCCCCGCATGAGCGTCCAGCTCGAGGACAAGGTCTCCTCGACCAACGTCGCATACGTCGCTCAGGTGCGCTAAATCGTACTTGCAAGCAGATTTGCATTGCAAAGGGCCCGGAAGGCATTGCCTTCCGGGCCCTTTTTCTGTGCCAATGCCGCCGCACGGCAAAACACGCACTCATTTCTTTACCAAAAGCGCGAAATCCACCCTTCGAGGCCCAAAAAATAAAGCCCCAAGCGCTAAAAGTGTTCGCCCGGTGGCAAACCCACACCTCACACAGGGCTGATAAATCGTTTTAGCAAGAACCAAATCGACCTGGTTTTCGGAAGTATGCGGCAAATTCTGGAACCTCCGAGCACACCCTGTTTTTTCGCAACAAAATGCCTGATAAACTAGCCTCAAAAGCCAGGTCCGCTCATAGGGTTCAGATTTTGCCGCATACTTCCGGATTGACGCTGGCATCACTCGCTTCAAAGAGATGATTTCGGCCAGGAGGGCATTATGGACCTGACGCTTTGTGGGCAATCCGCCTTTAACTACTACCGCATCCCGCCGCAGGTATTAGGCCTTTACCCCGCCATTAGCCTTGGCAATATGGATCGCAGATGTTGTGGTCTCGGAAGTCATGCAGTTGTAAAAGACCTGCTTCACGCACCACTTCACAGGCTTGTATTCACTCGGGCACAATCCGGGTCGCGAAGCCTGTTTAAATCGCACCTCCTGACCCAAGAACCACCTCCGGGGTCGTTTAGGCAGACTGAACATGGGTTTGATGTCACGTCACCGGAGTTCACGCTGCTCAACCTTGCTACGCAGGTTTCACGCAACCAGTTACTCATGGCTTGCTACGAGACGTGCGGCTCCTTTGCAGTGTTTAAGCCCTGCGAGCGAACGCAACAACAACTCGATGAAGCTATTTCGCTTAAGTTCATTCCACCCAACTGCGGCTGAGAGCGAGTTAACGACACCAAGGGCAATGACACCAACTTGTGGAAGCGCACGCCGCTTCTTACCGCAACGGATATCGCCGCGTTCGCCAAGCAAGCCGCAGGCCTGCGCGGCGTCAAACAACTGCGCTGGGCGGCCGAGCACATGACGGGGCAGGCCGCCTCGCCCTTCGAAGTACAGACCTCCATGCTTATCTCGCTCCCCCGCGACGAGGGCGGCCAGGGCATCGAGATCGCCAACAACGCGCGCATCCCGCTCAGTGAAGCCGCACGTTCGCTGTATGACAAAACCTGCTGCTACGCCGATATCCTCATCGAAAGCGCCACCGACAGCATGGGCGTCATTCTGGAATGCCAAGGCCGCTCTGCCCACGACAGCGAAGCCGCGAGCCTCTCCGATGCCGAGCGCGCCACCGCACTCACAAGCATGGGCTACGACGTCATCCAAATTACCTATGACCAGATCAAGGAGAAGAGGAGCTTCGACCACATAGCCGAGCTCATCCATAAAAAGGCCGGGCTTCCCCACATCCCAAAGACCAAACAGGAGCGCATTGCCGAAGATACCTTACGGCAAGAGCTACTTGTCGATTGGGTTGAGCTATTCACTGCCGGGCCGGCCGGCTAGCAGCTAGCGATCAGGGGGGCTGCGGGGACGTCAGAAGCAGCAACGCGAGCCGCAAATCCCGCCTCGGTCAGCTCGATGACCTCGGTAAACGTTGCATCGAAAAACTCCTCGGTTAGCAGGCGGTATGGCGGATGGTCGGGCTCACCGGGGTTTTCGCGTACAATCTCGTGCATGACGCCGATGGTCTTGAGCACATATTCTTTATGGATGGGATACTGACCAAAACGCGCCGCAGCAGTATACAGACGATCGGTCGCACGCGGGATGGAAACAATGCCCAGCGTCTTGCCAAACCAGTCAAAATCGCCCTGCTTTTTAATGCGGAATTCCTCGCTCGGCTTGCCGCCGTTTGCTTCCAGATACTGGTTCACACGCGTGTTCCATACCGTGTCGGCCACCAAATGCGACCAGACACCCAGTGTCAAATCGAGCAACGACTGTGCCACATCTTCGGATGCAAGCGAGAACTCATAGGCGCCGGGACCGGCAACCGGCTCGGCGTCCTTGTAGCGTTGGGGATAATGCACGCGATTCAGTCGCTCGCGTTCCTCGATAATCGAGGTTGCCGCGGCTGGCGCACCGATAGGCGAACTTTTAAGCAACGGTGCCACATAGGTATCCCAGAACTCATGCTCACGAGGCTTTGGGATAGGCTCGGGCTTTGCAAAGTGCGTAATGCGGTACGGGATGGGATCGGCGATGCCAGGGACCATATAGCCCACGAAAATATCCGGAACCACGCAGCCAAACAAAAAGGCATTGCGGTCGCGCACGCTATTGGCAAGCGCACCAGTGCGCTCCAGCAAACGCTCCGTCTGAGCGATATGAATGTTCCAGCTTGGCATAGTCACCCCCATAAAAAACCTGGATAACTATACCATCACGGCAAAGCCGCGCGGGCGGCTACGCACGCTCTACGCAGCAACTAGTCCGTAGCACCGCTTTCGGTTCCATACGACGACGAAGGCGCCTCGACCACATGGTGATATCGATCGATATAGATTGCACGGGCACCCAGGCGTCGCACCAAATCCTGGTGATGCGTGCTCATCAAGACCGTCTTACCCGCCGCGACGTAGGTCAGCAAGAAGTTGACCACGATGTCGCATGAATCCTCGTCGAGCCCATTGGTGGGCTCATCGAGCACTAGGATATCGGGGTTCATCGATAGAACTGCCGCCAGCGCCACACGCTTCTTTTGCCCACCCGAAAGCTGATAGGGCGAGGCATCGACCAGGTCGGCAACTTGAAACAGTTCCATGGCATCGTGCACGCGACGGTCGAGCTCGTCTGCCGGCAGCCCCATCTGCACGGGACCAAAAGCAACTTCCTCGCCCACCGTGGCGCAGAACAGCTGAGCATCGGCATTTTGAAACACAAAACCTACGCGCTGATGAAAACGCTGAGCGGCCGCGGAATCCTTTAGAAATGCCGCATCGATCACGTGCCCGTCAAACAGGTACGCGCCCGCATCCGTGAGCTCAAGGCCGTTAATAAGGCGCATGATCGTCGTCTTGCCACAACCGTTGGGACCGAGCAGGGCAACGAGTTCACCACGATCGACCTGCAGCGAAACGCCATCGACAACCGTATGCCCCGCATAGGAGAACACCACGTCGCGCAGCTCGATGAGCGGCGCGACCTCGGCGCCGCCCGCACCGTTCGTGCCCGCCGCACTATTCATATCGATCGTCAAAACGTTGCCCTTCCCCATTTGCATCCCCAGTCGGAACCAGCAGCGCCTACAGCACGGCGCACAACACTGCCAGCAACGCCACGCCGGCCGCATAGACCGCATCGCGCCAGCCAAAGCCGCTCCGCGCGGGAGTCGGATACGCACCGGCAAAGCCACGACAAAGCATGGCCTCGTCC
The DNA here is from genome assembly GCA_902492185.1 of uncultured Collinsella sp. Taxonomy (GTDB): domain Bacteria; phylum Actinomycetota; class Coriobacteriia; order Coriobacteriales; family Coriobacteriaceae; genus Collinsella. The sequence goes on along the minus strand of CABUKY010000017.1, from coordinate 1,147 downwards.
ATCGCGCGGCTGCATTCCATCGCCTTGATAAACGTCATGCCCATGATACCCGCGACCGAGTCGGTACGCGAAAACCCCTCAGGCGCGCGACCCACACTGCGCAGCATGACCGATTCGCACAGATTGTGCGCCGTTCGGCCCAGCACCTCGATGTGTTTGAGCGCCATATCAAACGTAAAGATGACCTCGTCGGGCAGATGTAGCGTCTTGAGCGCCGCCGACATGCGGCTCCAGGTGAGCGTCCACGAAACGCCCAGCACGAGCGACACGTTAATGAACGTCTTGAGCGCGATCTTGAGCATGGCGCCCGCGGCAGAAGCGCCCAGCAGCAGGGCAGGTAGTGCCAGAACCACCGCGAGCCCCGCAGCGCCAAGCGCCGGCACAAAGGTTGCCCGCAGCCCGCGTACGGGGCGCACGGCAACGAGCACCAGCGCGATAGCCGCCATCAACATGAGGTACAGCGGGCTCTGTGTCAGACACACGCACAGGACGCAAACGAGCATCCCCACCAGGCGCACCGGAGCCGAAACGCAAGAAAGGGCGCGGTCGACCATCGACCCGCCCTCGTGTGCGCCTCCACCCAGGCGAACCCGCTCAAGCAGGCTCGCCAGGTGCAGGACGTTCTTTTGCATCACGCGATGACGAGCGCCCGTGGGCTCGTATCGCTCCTCGGCCGCAAGCCAGCTAGGCAGCTCGACCATCGCCATGGGCTCCGCTTTCCTTGACCGTCAGCGAGATCAGACGGAATGCGATGGTGAGCACCGCCACGCCAATCACGCCGGACAGGATATACATGGCAGCCTGACCGGCAAAGCCGAGACCCTGCTCCTCGGAATAGGCCTGCAGGTAATCACCCGTAGGCAGAGCGTCGGCAAAGGTCGGGGTGTCGAGACCGACCGAAGCCTGCAGGCTGTCGTCGCCAGCCTCCTGAACGGCGGTCGCGGCGCCCTCGGCGTCCCACTCACCCCAGGCGTCACCCGTGGCCAGCAGGCCCAGCGGCGTGGCCACGACAAGCACGGCAACCAAGATGAGCGTGGGGACCAGCGAGGTCTTCTTTGCAGCAGCGCCCTCGGCAGCAAGCTGTCCATCGGCGGCTTCGGGGCCGACGATAACGCTCGGCGCCGTCTTCTTGATAAAGCCGTAGATC
>CABUKY010000016.1 GCA_902492185.1 uncultured Collinsella sp. | reverse complement strand
CTACGTCAAGAACATGATCACTGGTGCTGCTCAGATGGACGGCGCTATCCTGGTCATCGCCGCTACCGACGGCCCCATGGCTCAGACTCGCGAGCACATCCTGCTCGCCCGTCAGGTCGGTGTTCCCTACATCGTCGTCTTCCTGAACAAGTGCGACATGGTCGACGATGACGAGCTCATCGACCTCGTCGAGATGGAGACCCGTGAGCTCCTCTCCGAGTACGATTTCCCCGGCGACGACATCCCTGTCATCCGCGGTTCCGCTCTGGGCGCTCTCGAGGGCGACGCCAAGTGGATGGACGCCATTCGCGAGCTCATGAAGGCCGTCGACGAGTACATCCCGACGCCTGCTCGTAACAACGACCTCCCGTTCCTGATGGCCGTTGAGGACGTTATGACCATCTCCGGCCGTGGTACCGTTGCTACCGGCCGTGTCGAGCGCGGTGAGCTCAAGCTCAACGAGCCCGTCGAGATCGTCGGCATCAAGGATACCCAGAACACCGTCGTTACCGGTATCGAGATGTTCCGTAAGTCCATGGACTTCTGCGAGGCTGGCGATAACGTCGGTCTGCTGCTCCGCGGCATCAAGCGCGAGGACATCGAGCGCGGCCAGGTTCTCTGCAAGCCCGGTTCGGTTACCCCGCACACCAAGTTCACCGGCGAGATCTACGTTCTGACCAAGGAGGAGGGCGGCCGTCACACCCCGTTCTTCGATGGTTATCGTCCTCAGTTCTACTTCCGTACCACCGACGTTACCGGTACGGTCAAGCTCCCCGAGGGCACCGAGATGGCTATGCCTGGTGACCACATCACCATCGAGGGCGACCTCATTCACCCGATCGCCATGGAGGAGGGCCTGCGCTTCGCTATCCGCGAGGGTGGCCACACCGTCGGTTCGGGCATCGTCTCCACGATCATTGAGTAAATTAGCTCTCTGATATAGCTGACTTAGAGAACCCGGCACTTATATGGGTGCCGGGTTCTTTTCTGCAATGGATATTGAGCCGTTGCTGGTGTCGAGAGGATCGATAATGGTCCTGAGTGCACCGTCGATTAGATCTCGCTGGCTTCATTGATGTGTTCCAAATATGAATGGATCCAGCGAGAACCAATTGATTCAAGGTTTTCATTGACAGCACTTACGTAGAGCTGATAAAGTAACAACTCGTGCCCGTACGGGGCGGATATGAAAGGTTCAGGATACATGCGTACTCTAGTTACTCTTGCGTGCACTGAGTGCAAGCGCCGCAACTATACGACCACCAAGAACAAGTCGACCATGCCTGATCGTATGGAGATCAAGAAGTATTGCCCCTGGTGCCGCCACCACACGCTGCACAAAGAGACTCGCTAGTCTCTAGTTACATACGCCAGTAGTTCAATTGGTAGAGCATCGGTCTCCAAAACCGAGTGTTGAGGGTTCGAGTCCTTCCTGGCGTGCCAGTCATTATTCCGTAAGCTCCCATTTGGGGGCTTACGGTTTACTCATGTATAAGCGCATTGCGCGGAGGTAACCCAAATGGCCAACAAGAAGAACAAGAAGAAGGCACAGCAGCAGGCGCCTGCCAACAACGCTGCCGCCAACTCCAAGGTTGAGGCCAAGAAGGCCGTTGCCAAGAAGAGCGAGAAGGCTGCGAAGTCCAAGAAGAACGAGAAGCCTGGCTTCTTCGCCCGCACCAAGAAGTATTTCGCTTCGGTGAAGTCCGAGATGAAGCGTGTCACGTGGCCCGATAAGAAGGAGCTCGTGAACTACTCGGTCGTCGTTTGCGCTTCTCTGGTCGTCGTCGGCGTCGTCATCGCTCTGCTCGATGCTGGCTTTGGCGAGGCTCTTGCTCTGTTCTCCGGATTGAGGGGCTAAACCATGTCTAAGCGTTGGTACGTCGTTCATACTTACTCTGGATACGAGAACCGCGTTAAGTCCGATCTCGAGCATCGCATCGAGACCATGGGCATGCAGGACCGTATCTTTGATATCGAGATTCCTATGGAGCGCGTCACCGAGATCAAAGAGGGTGGCAAGCGCGAGACCAAGGATTCTAAAATCTTCCCGGGTTATGTCCTGGTTCGCATGGAGATGGATGACGATGCGTGGACGTGTGTTCGCAACACGCCCGGTGTCACCGGTTTCCTGGGCGGCAACGGCAAGCCCGCTCCGCTTTCCCGCGACGAGTACAATAAGATGACTCGTCGTCCCGGTAAGGGCGATTCGCCCAAGCGTACGTCGGTCGATATTGAGGTCGGTACGTCCGTCCGCGTCACCGATGGCCCGCTTACCGACTTTGATGGCAAGGTCTCCGAGGTTAACACCGAGGCAGGCAAGCTCAAGGTCACGCTGATGATCTTTGGCCGCGAGACGCCGGTCGAGCTCGACTTTAACCAGGTCGCTGTCATCGCTTAAGTTTTCGTCCGTTCGCGCGAGCGTGCTTCTTCTGTGACTGCTCATCTCAGGAGTGCTTCTAACACGTGCGTGCTTACGATATAGCAAGTACTTCACACTCGTGATTCGAAAGGAATGACCATGGCTGAGAAGAAGGTTGCCAACGTCATTAAGCTCCAGATTCCTGCTGGTGCAGCTAACCCCGCTCCTCCCGTCGGCCCCGCCCTGGGCGCAGCTGGCGTGAACATCATGCAGTTCTGCCAGGCCTTTAACGCCGAGACGCAGGACAAGAAGGGCGACATCATCCCCGTTGAGATCACTGTCTTCGAGGATAAGTCCTTCTCCTTCATCACCAAGACCCCGCCGGCGGCTCACCTCATCAAGAAGGAGCTGAACCTCAAGTCTGGTTCCGCTAAGCCCCAGGCCGACAAGGTTGGTCAGCTCTCCCAGGAGCAGCTCACCAAGATCGCCGAGATCAAGATGCCGGACCTCAATGCCAACGACATTGACGCCGCCAAGAAGATCATCGCCGGTACCGCCCGTTCCATGGGCGTCACCATCGCTGAGTAGCGATTTCTTTTGGTAACGACGGGTGCTCCAACCGGGGCGCCCGTTAAATGTGTGCAATAGGGCACACGATACGATGTGGGAGGGCTCGTGCCCGTTTAACCACAGGAGGTAATGCACATGGCTAAGCATGGTAAGAGCTATAATGCCGCTGCCGAGAAGATCGACCGCGCCACGCTCTACACCCCCCTTCAGGCTGCCAAGCTCATCAAGGAGCTCGACACCGCCAAGTTCGACGAGACCGTCGAGGCCCACTTCCGTCTGGGCGTCGATACTCGTAAGGCCGACCAGAACATCCGCGGCTCCATCTCCCTGCCCCACGGCACCGGCAAGACCATTCGTGTTGCCGTCTTCGCCGAGGGCGAGAAGGCCCGCGAGGCCGAGGCTGCCGGCGCCGACATCATCGGTTCCGACGAGCTCGTCGCCCAGATCCAGAAGGGCGAGATCAACTTCGACGCCGCTATCGCTACGCCGAACATGATGGCCAAGGTTGGCCGCATCGGTAAGATCCTTGGTCCCCGTGGCCTCATGCCGAACCCTAAGCTCGGTACCGTGACCATGGACGTCGCCAAGATGGTCTCCGAGCTCAAGGCCGGCCGCGTTGAGTATCGCGCCGACCGCTACGGCATCTGCCACGTGCCCCTGGGCAAGAAGTCCTTCTCCGAGCAGCAGCTCGTCGAGAACTACGCTGCCCTGTACACCGAGATCCTGCGCGTCAAGCCCGCTTCTGCTAAGGGCAAGTACGTTAAGTCCATCTCCGTGTCTTCCACCATGGGCCCTGGCGTCAAGGTCGATCCCGCTATCCAGCGTGACTTCCTGGCTGAGTAACTAATGGTTACTGCCTGAGCAAAGCAAGCATTGCTAAAGAAACCCGGTTCTGTCTCGTGCAGGACCGGGTTTCTTGCTATCGCGTTAAAACCACCTTAAAGGGGACAGTGCCCCCTTTAAGGTGGTTACCAGGGTGTTCTAGCGGTTGAGGACTCGATAGCCTCGTGGCGCTTGAGTTCGCGACGCATGGTTTGCGAATTGAGCCAGGCTGCCTGCCAGCCACGGATGGGGTAGCGCGCTTCGTCCAGCTCAAACTGCGTATAGCCGCAGGCGTTGATGATCGTTGCCCCGCATGCGTGCTGACGCTCACGTTGAAAGTCGCGACCATAGCATTGGTGCACATGCCCGTGCACCATGTAGTCGGGATTCCAGGACTCGAGCGCTGTGTTAAAGCATTCGAATCCTCGATGTGGCAGATCGTCCAGATCGCCCACGCCGGCGGCGGGCGCATGGGTGAGCAATATGTCGCAGCCGCCGACCATCTTCACTTTGCGGGACAGCTTTCGCACGCGCTTGGCCATCTCGCGCTCGGTGTACATGTTGGCGCCGTCTCGGTAGCGCATGGAGCCGCCAAGCCCCGCAATGCGGACGCCGCGATACACGTACACGGTGTCTTCGACACAGATACAGCCGCCCGGCGCATGACGTGCGTAGCGATCATCGTGATTGCCGCGCACGTAGATGAGCGGTTTGTTGATGACTGTGACCAAAAACTCAAGATAGTCCGGGTCCAAATCGCCAGCGGACAAAATCAGGTCGACACCCTCAAAGCGCTCCTTGCGAAAGCACTCCCATAGGCATCGTTCTTCGGTATCGGCTATGGCAAGGATTTTCATAGGGCGCGGACCTTCGGTTCATCTTTGGGCTGCGGAATGGTGCCCACCACGTTGTCGGCCAGCCAGTCCATCTCGACGATTTGCGTGCTCGGCAGTGGGGGAAAGCCCTCGATCTGCACCACGCCGTCTTGGCTATGGAGCTCGCCGCCAAATGGATTGATGGAGCCCTCGACGATGCCATTGCGGAGGAGCTGAACAAGCTTGCGCGTCTGATAGGGCAGGCCTGGAGCGTAGCGAATGTCGATAACGCCCGAGCTCATGCCGTACCAGTAGTTGACGGCGCGAACCTGGCTGGCGTCACTGGTCTCATCCCAGGTGCCATGCAGCAGACTTCGCACGATAAGCTCGTAGTATCGGCCCCAGTTCCATACCGGCATGGCAATGCCGGTAACCTTGCCATCGACCAGGCGGTGAAGTCCGTAGGCCGTGGGGTCTTCGAGCGACTTTGACATGTCGGCGCCGGTCATAACGCTTACACCTTCTCGGCACATGGCCTCGGCAAGGCCTCCGGCGGGCACATCGCCCCAAGTCAGGATAATTTGCGCACGGGGGTCGAGCAGCGAGGCGCCAATCGCAAAGGCGTTGATCTCGCTGAGTGCGCCCGAGGCGAAGACCGACGCGTGGTACCCGATGCGGTGGTTGTCCGCCATGCTGGCGGCAAGGGCGCCCAGGAGAAACTTGGCCTCGTACATCTTGCCAAAGTACGAACGGACGCTTTGGTGGGGAAGGCCGATAGAACAGTTAAGGAACCGAACCCGGGGATACTCAACGGCAGCCCTGAGCGTATATTCCATCAGGCGATGCGAGGTCGAGAAGATGACGTTAGCTCCATGTTTGACAGCCGTTTCCACGGCGGCGTAGAACACGTCCGGATCGTGACAGTCCTCGAACGCCTCGGTGCGCACGATACCGCCAAAGTGCTCATCGAGATACTGACGCCCTTGGTCGTGTAGGCTGTCCCAGCTCGACGTCGCACAGGGGAACTCATGGATAAAGGCGATGCGCAGGGGGTTGGCCGCCGAATAGACGGTCTTGCCCATAAAGAAGTTGAGCACGCCGGAGGTGGATTTGGCGGGCGACTCCTCCTCATCGACGCTCGGTGCTTCGACAAGATCGACCTTGTCCTCGTCACTTTTCCCGGCGATGACCAGCTCGCGCCAGATCTTGCACAGGCGGTTTACGACGATGTCCGTCGGCGTATCTAGCAGGCGGTCCTGGTTGTACACATTGAGGTATACGAGCATGGCGTCGGCGGGCGTGATGTCCAGGTGGTCGCCGCCCGCGCGAAGGTAGGCGCGCTTAAAGAGCAGGAAGGTGTGGCGCAGGTAGTCGACCTTTTTCTGCGGCCATTTTTCGATAAGGTTCTGACCGAGCATCTTGGCGAGTGTTTCGTAGCTTCCCTCACGCGAGAACTCGATCTCGTATAGGGGACAGACACGCCAAAACGCGCAGAACTCACCGTACAGGCGGCTTTCGACGGAATCCCATTTGCCAGGGTAGAGACGGGTGACCTTAGCCGAAACCGTTGGAGCGTCCAGGAATTTGAGGACACTGACGCGCTTGTTGCCTTCCTGGACATAGAACCGATGCATGAACTCGGTGACGATGATGGGGTCGCGATAGCCCTCGGTTACCTGGATGTCGTAGAGGTTGGACCACTTGCGGGCGAACTCGGTGTTAAACGGCAGCAGGGGCATGAAGTTGCATGAAAAGGCGGACTGACGGCCCTTGGTGACCGTGCCGACGACCATTTCGAGCGGAATATCCCTTAGGCCGACGCTCTCTCGCTGACCTAAGGGGAGCTGAGCAACCAAACTGTCGAGGTCCGTAAGGTATGGATGCTCGCTTTGGCTAATGGCGCGGCGACGTCCTTGCTCGCCGCGCTTGCGTGCTTGACGGTAGGCCTCTTCCATGATGTTGCTCCCTTAGTCGTTTAAACAACTATATAAACCATGGTACCACGAATGAAAACCACCACAAAGGTGCCTGTCCCCTTTGTGGTGGTTTAGGCGATGATGGGGGCGATGGCGCGGATGCAGGCGTCGGCTGCCGTGAAGGTGGTGCTGTCGTCACTGACGATGAAGATGATCTTGCCCTTGATGCCAAAGTCGCCGATCTCGCTAAAGAGCACGTAGGGCTCCTTGTCAAAGCACGAGATGGGAAGCACGGCGGCCTTGGTGGCGCTGGTCAGCTCGTCTGCCAGTGCGTCGAGCGAGGCCCACTTGGACGTGTCCTTTACGGCAACGGGCACAGCCACACGCCCAAAGGGCATGAGGTGCACGAGCGTGTTCTTGGAGATATTTGAGTTGGGGACGATGATGGTCTGCCCGCAGGCGTCCTCGATGGTCGTATGACGCCAGGTGATGTCTTGGACCACGCCCGATACGCCACCGACCTCGATATTGTCGCCGGGCTTGATGATGCCCATAAAGGTCACCTGCATGCCGCCGATGAGGTTTGAGAGAGTGTCCTGAAAGCCGAGCGAGATGGCGATGCCGCCGACGCCAAGAGCGGCGACGAGGGCGTTTGCGTTAATGCCAAAGCAGTTGTCGAGGATAAAGCTGCCGCCGATCATCCAGATGACGGCGCGCGCGATGTTGATGAAGATGCTCGATGCCGGAAGCGGGTTGTCGTCGCGGTTGAGCAGGTGGCGCAGGGTCTTGGATACGACCTTGGTGGCGATGGCGGTGCCTATTACCAAGATGCCGGCCCAGATGATGTTGTGGACCCACCGTTGCTCAAAGAAATGAAGAATCGGCTCAAACAATTCCATGTAGGGAAAACCTCCTAATGATCGTTCAACCATGATACCCACCAAAAGCCCGTCCGATCACATCGGACGGGCCGATAACTTGAGATGGGGCGGTCGCGGTGGCGTAAGCTGGGGCGCCGGCGAGCACGCCGGTAAGGAGTGCGGCGGTCAAGCAAGACGGGGAAGAGGTCTTCTCATGGCAGTTTCCTTAGTTCTTAACCAGTGGTCCCTGCTGACGCTGGATTATCGACATAATATGCGAAAACCGCCGCAAAGGTGTCTGTCCCTTTGCGGCGGTTTTGACGTTTGCGCAAATAAAACCTGCCAAAATAAACCTGTCCCTTTTCGGCAGGTTTTAGCTCAGCAGCATGCGGTCGTTGGCGAGCTCGCCGCCCGAGACCTCCTCGAACTTCTGCAGTAGGTCGGCGACGGTGAGCGACTTTTTCTCGTCGCCTGCCACATCGTAGATCACGTGGCCCTCGTGCATCATGATCAGACGGTTGCCCAGACGGATGGCGTCGTTCATGTTGTGTGTGACCATGAGTGTGGTCAAGTGGTTCTCGTCGACGATCTCCTCGGTCAGGTTGAGTACCTTCGATGCCGTCTTGGGGTCGAGGGCCGCCGTGTGCTCGTCGAGCAGCAGCAGGCGCGGCTTGGTGAGCGTGGCCATGAGCAAGGTGAGTGCCTGGCGCTGGCCGCCCGAGAGCAGACCGACCTTGGCGTTGAGACGCGTGTCCAGACCGAGGTCCAGGCGCTTGAGCAGTTCAACGTACTCGTCCTTCTCGGCCTTGGTGACGCCCCACGAAAGACCGCGACGCTGGCCGCGGCGCTTGGCGAGGGCCAAGTTCTCGGCAATCTGCATGTCGGCTGCGGTGCCGCGCATGGGGTCCTGGAACACGCGGCCCAGGTACTTGGCGCGCTGCGACTCGCTCAGACGCGAGATGTCGGTGCCGTCGAGCTCGATAACGCCCGAATCGAGCGGATATACGCCGGCGATCATGTTGAGCAGCGTGGATTTGCCGGCGCCGTTACCGCCGATCACGGTTACAAAGTCGCCGTCGTTGAGGGTAAGGTCGACGCCGGTAAGAGCGCGCTTCTCGGTGACGGTGCCCTTGTTAAAGGTCTTCTTGACGTGTGAGAGCTTAAGCATCTACTTCATCCCCCTTCGTGTAGGAGCTGCGGAGCTTATAGCGCTCCCAAACCACGGGCACGCACAGGGCCACGGCGACGATTACGGCGGAGAGCAGCTTCATGTCGTTGGCGTCCATGCCCAACTGCAGCACGATGGCGCGGATAAGGAAGTACACCACGGAGCCAAAGACGGCGGAGGCAAGACGGACACTAAACTGAGTGAGACCGCCGGGCAGCAGGCGGCCGAGCACCTCGCCGATAACAATGGCAGCAAGACCGATAACGATGGCACCGGTGCCCATACCAATGTCGGCGTACTTCTGGCTCTGGCAGATGAGCGCGCCCGAAAGGCCGATGAGGGCGTTGGAGAGCACGAGGGCGATCATCTTGGTGGAGTTGGTGTTGACGCCCAGGGCGCGGATCATGTACTCGTTGTTGCCGGTGGCGCGTAGTGCCGAGCCGATCTCGGTGCCAAAGAACCAATACAGGATGGCAACGATAGCCACAGCGAGCAAGATGCCCAGGATGATGGCGACGGTGGACTGCGGCAGGCCCGTCATGTTGCTGACAGACGAGAAGATGGTGCCCTTGGCAAGGATGGGCGTATTGGATTTGCCCATGATGCGCAGGTTGATGGACCACAGGCTGATCTGGGTGAGGATTCCGGCGAGGATCGCGGGAATCTCAAAGACGGTGGTCAAAATGCCCGTGATGGCGCCCGCGATGGCACCGGCACACATGCCGGCCAAAACAGCGAGCAGCGGGTCGACATTATTATTGACGATGAGCACGGCGCAGACGCAGCCGCCGAGGGCAAAGCTGCCGTCGCAGGTCATATCGGGGATGTCGAGCAGGCGGAACGTGATAAACACGCCAAGCACCATAATGCCCCAGAGGACGCCCTGCGAAACGGCGCCCTGCAATGCAATAAGCATGCTTTATACCTCCTAGGATAGGGTGGACACGTGAGTCACCATGATAGCGGTAACAATGCATAAAAGAGCTGCGGCCGGATGTTTTGTCTCATCCGTAACAAGCAGGGCGAACGCCGGTCTTTGGCGTTCGCCCCTGTGGCTCACATATTGAATAACACGGCAACGGCACGAGTGCGTGCCCTAGACGCGCTACCGCGCATGGCGTTACTCGTCCAGAGCGGAAAGATCGATGCCCAGAGCCTCGGCCATCTCGTCGTTCTTGACGACAACCAGGTCCTTGCTCGAGAGATGCTTGATCGGCATATCCTCGGGCTTGGCCTCGCCCTTCAAAATCTTGACGGCCATCTCGCCCGCGGCGTAGCCCAGATCCTCGTAGTTGATGGAGAGGGTGAACAGGCCGCCAGCCATGCACATACCCTCCTCGCCGGTCACGTAGGGAAGCTTGTTCTCCTTGCAGATCTGGCCCACCTGCGAGGCGCCCGCGGCGATGGTGTTATCGGTGGGGGAGTACAGCGCGTCGACCTTGCCCACGGCAGATTCGACGACGGACTGGATCTCGTTGGAGCTCGAGACGGTGTAATCGGTGTAGTCCAGGCCCAGCTTGTCGAGTTCCTTCTTGGCGGCCTTGATCTGGACGTCGGAGTTGGACTCGGCGGTGCAGTAGAGCAAGCCGACCTTCTTAACGTCGGGCAGGACCTTCTGCATCATCTCGAGCTGCTCGGCGACCGGGGTGAGGTCGGAGGCGCCGGTGACGTTGGTGCCGGGCTTATCGTTGTCCTGGACCAGGCCCGAGGCGGCGTAGTCGGTGATGGCGCAGCCCACGATGGGGCCAGCGGCGGCCTGCGCGGCGGGCGTAGCGATGGCATAGATCAGATCGACGCCATCGCCCACGAACTTGTCGGCGATGGACTTACACGTGGACTGGTCGTTCTGGGCGTTCTTTTGATCAATCTTGACCTTGAGACCGCTCTTCTTGATAGCCTTGACAAAGCCGTCGTTGGCGGCGTCGAGTGCGGAGTGCTCGGTGAGCTGCAGAACGCCGACGGTGTAGTCGGAACCGGCGGCAGCAGAGCCGGAACCAGAGTTGCCGCCGCATCCGGCGAGCGGAGCGAGCGCGAGCAGGCCAGCAGAGACCAGAAGGCTCCTGCGGCTGAATGTGATGTCCTTCATATCGTTACCCCAGTATAGAAATGGCTGGAAACACTGCACTCAAACAAAGTGCAAGTGGAACTATAGTAGCGCGGATGTCCATTTTTACAATAACTTGGCGGGTTTTTTAATACAGAACCGGATGGGCGGTACGGGTAGTCGAATGGACGGCGGAGGTTCTTATGCGGCGGAGGCGTCGTCCTCCTCCAGGGCGGCGAAGAGCTTCTTGCCGTCGAGGAGACGCGTGGTGACGTTTCTCATGCGCCCGATCTCTACGGTACGCAGCGTGTCATCGGCGCCTCGGGCGTCATAGACCGTTCCCAGCAGATACGAGACGCCATCGCGTTGCCTGATGGCAAAGGGCCGGACCGTCATCCGCACCACCTCGGTTTCGCCGCGCGCCGTGACGCTCGAAATATCAAAGCTCACCGTGGTTCCGTGGTCGATGGCCTGCTCGATGAGCTCGCAGGTGTCGATGCGCTTGACGGGCGTGCGCGTGGCCTTGGTGGATTTGCTGCCGGCACTTGGAGCGGGCTCGGGTGCATCGAGGTAACCGCGAACGTCGGCACTCGCCATGGCGACCAAGTGCTGAGCCATGCTTTTTCGAATGGCGATGGGCGTGGAGCGGTTGCGCATGACCATGCCGTGGAGCCGGATGATTTCCTCGTCGGTGAGCGAACGGGTCAAGAGCCGATACCCCACGCCGCGCTTGTACTCAATTTCGTATCCGGCATGGCGAAGTGCGGAGATGGCGGTGTAGATGCTGCGCCGCGCCGCCGAAATGGGCATGCGGGCGGGGTCGTCGGGATGGGCGAGGCGCCGGATCAACTCATCGGAAAGCATGGCCTTGTCCTCGCCGGTGTTCTCGCTTAATAGTTGCAGGATGCGAACGGCGCGATAGGCTGCCATCGAGGCGGCGCCTCCGGTCGTGGTGTCGTAGGTTTCAACAGCGGTTTCGGTCATGGTGCCCACGTCCTTTCCGTTTTGGGTGGCAACGGTATGGAGCCTAGGACGCGAGGTTTTCCCAGGGGCGCAGGGCGCTCTGGGCGGTCGGTAGTCGTCGGCAAACGGCGGTTCGAGTTTTCAACAGCCCTGCTCAACTGACCAAAAGCTTGCCAAAAGCTTGACGGATGCTGTTGAAAAAAGCGTCTCTCGACCGATGCCGAGAGACGCTTGTGCGATGAGAGTTGGCGTGTGGCGACGCGAGCTAGCGTCCGACGATTAGAAGTCGGCGTTGCCCACGGTGCGCGGGTGCGGCAGGACGTCGCGGATGTTGCCCACGCCCGTCAGGTACATGACCAAGCGCTCAAAGCCCAAGCCGTAGCCGGCGTGCTTGCAGGAGCCATAGCGGCGCAGGTCCAGATAGTACTTGTACTGCTCGGGGGCCATGCCCAGATCCTTAATTCGACCTTCGAGCAGGTCCAGGCGCTCCTCGCGCTGGGAGCCACCGATAATCTCGCCGATGCCCGGCACCAGGCAGTCGGCGGCGGCGACGGTCTTGCCGTCGTCGTTCATGCGCATGTAGAAGGCCTTGATCTCTGCCGGGTAGTCGGTTACGAAGGTCGGGCGCTTAAAGTGCTCCTCGGTCAGGAAGCGCTCGTGCTCGGTCTGCAGGTCGATGCCCCAGCTGACGGGGTAATCAAACTGGTGGCCAGCAGCGACTGCCTGCTCCAGGATCTCGACGGCTTCGGTGTAGGTAACGCGGGCAAAGTCAGAGTTTGCCACGTGGTCCAGGCGCTCGATCAGTCCCTTGTCCACAAACTTGTTGAGCATGTTGAGCTCGTCGGGGCAGGTGGCCATAACGTCCTTAAGGACGTACTTGAGCATGGCCTCGGCGTTATCCATGTAGTCGTTCAGATCGGCAAAGGCCATCTCGGGCTCGATCATCCAAAACTCGGCGGCGTGGCGCGTGGGGTTGGAGTTCTCGGCGCGGAAGGTGGGGCCAAAGGTGTACACGTCGCCAAAGGCCATGGCAAAGTTCTCGGCATTGAGCTGGCCGGACACGGTGAGGCTCGCATGCTTGCCAAAGAAGTCCTGGCTCCAGTCGACCTCGCCGGACTCGGTGAGGGGCGGATTTTTGGGGTCGAGCGTGGTCACGCGGAACATCTCGCCGGCACCCTCGCAGTCACTCGTGGTGATGATGGGGGTGTTGACGTAGACAAAGCCCTGCTCCTGGAAGAAGCGGTGGATGGCGGCAGCCGCGACAGAGCGGATGCGGAACACGGCGCGGAACAGGTTAGTACGCGGGCGCAGGTGCTGCTGGGTGCGCAGGAACTCGACGGTTGCGCGCTTCTTCTGCAGCGGGTAGTCCGGGGCGCTCGTGCCCTCGACCTCGATGGAAGTAGCAGAAAGCTCGAAAGGCTGGGGCGCATCGGGGGTCAGTTTGACGGTGCCGGTGCAGATGAGGGCGGCCGAGACGTTTTGATGAGCGATCTCGTCGTAGTTGTCGAGTGCCTCGCGGTTCATGACGACCTGCAGGTCGCGGAAGCAGCTGCCGTCGTTGAGCGTAACAAAGCCAAAGTTTTTCATGTCGCGGACGGACTTGACCCAGCCGGCGACGGTGACAGTCTGGCCACCGAGCGACTCGGCATCGGCGTAGAGCTGCGCGATTTTGGTGCGGTTCACGTATCCTCCCATAACGGTTGAATGATAGTTATCCATACAGTTCGATATTCTAGCAGCTCGGTTCATTTGGGCTATGCAGATAAGGCATTGGCGGGATGGTTTTCAAACGAAAAGCGCCCGCGGCCAAATGGTCGCGGGCGCTTGGCGTGGTGCCTTTTGGCTGTGTGGCGCGGGGCCTGGCTACTTGGTCTTGGCCACCAGCAGCGGGTCGCCCAGCTTGACGAGCGGGTTGCCGCCGATAAGCGTTCCGGACTCGCCGACATGGTCGATGCTCTTAAGACGGTCGAGCTCGGAGACGATGACGGTCACGATGTCCTCGTGACCGGCGGCCTTGATGGCCTCGCGGTCGAAGCTGATGAGCGGCTGACCTGCCTTGACCACATCGCCCATCTCGACAAAGCGGGCAAAACCCTTGCCGTTCATTTCCACGGTGCCCAGGCCGACATGGATGAACACGCGCAGGCCGTCTTCGGTAATCATGCCGATGGAGTGGTTGGTGACGGTGGTGGCACCGATGCGGCCGTTGGCGGGCGCATAGATGGTGCCGGTAATGGGCTCGATGCCATAGCCCTGGCCAAGCATGCCCGAGGCGATCGTCTCGTCAGGGACCTCGTCCAGGTTGACGAGCACGCCGTTGACGGGGGCATAGATGACGCCTTCGCGGGTGGCGAAGCTTGCTGCGGGCGGAACGGACGCCTCGCCCGTCGAGGTGAAGGTGGACTTAAACGAATCGAGCAGACCCATAGTTGCCTCCAACTTAAATAGGCGCATATCGCGCGCTTGGTTTGCCGGAAACGTTTTATATATGTTTCGCGGCTTGGTCAACGCCCCCTATTTTACGCTGCTCAGCGATACCTCTGAGCTGGGATTATGTGATATATCAGTTGAAGGGAAACTTATTGCTGGAGTGTTTCTGCGCCACGGGTTCAAGTGGGGTACGCTTGAAGGCGAAAAACAAGGGCGCATAATTTGCGCGAAGGGAGCCCATATGATTGTCGAGAACCATGCGCTGTGGGGCGAGGAACCGACCGAGGAATATCCGGCGACGTTTACGTATTTGGGTGCCGAGCCGCTGCCCGATAAGCCGAATGGCCGCCGCCCTGCTGTGATTATCTGCGGCGGAGGTGCGTTTACGCATATCGCTCTGCATGAGCAGGATCCCGTGGCGTTTGCGTTTTTGGATCACGGTTACCAGGCCTTTGTGCTCAACTATGTCACGAGTGACACGGGCGATGTGAGCTTTCCGCACCCACAGGCAGACCTTGCCAAGATGGTCGCCACGGTGCGCGCCAACGCCGACGAGTGGCATGTCGATCCCAAGCGCGTGTGCGTCGTGGGGTTCTCGGCGGGCGGCATGATCTGCGCTTCGCTGGCAACGCAATGGAAGACTGGTCCCTTCGCGGGCCTGGCGGGGGCGCGTCCGGACGACATTCGTCCCGATGCCGTGGTGCTGGGCTATCCGCTGCTCGACTTTGCCTATGTGCGCGACATGCAGACGCGCGACCCGCGCATCGACCTGCGCGTGCCCAAGACGGGCGGCAAGACGGGGCGCGATCTGCTCAACGACTACCTGTCGATGGTGACGGGTGACGAGGCAACTGACGAGCATCTGGCCGACATCTGCCCCACCACACACGTTTCGCGCCAGATGCCCCCGACCTTTGTGTGGGGCGTGTCCGACGATAAAACGGCGCCGATCGCGCAGGTCTATCCGTTTGCGCAGCGCATGGCCGAGGAAGGCGTCGTATGCGAGATGCACGTCTTTGACCAAGGTGGTCACGGCCTTTCGCTCGGCAACGCCAACACCGCGGTCGACAACGAGGACAAGCAGGTGGCGGTCCGTCCTTGGATTCGCCTAGCCTTCCGCTTCCTGGAGCGCCACGGGTTTTAGTTACGGCGTTTTACCAAACGCCGTAACCACTCGACGCTGCAAGCCCGCCAGGGCGGCAATCTGTCGATTGAACATCGGTGTGTGTTCGCGCTATCATGCGTGGTTAAATGGTTAGCCATGGCAAACGGTTAGCCAAGATAAACAAAATGTAACGCCCTGTGGGCGCCGGGGGAGGAACACGGACGTGAAGCTCGATACACTCGAGATTGGAAAGGACGCCGTTGTCGCATCGGTGACATCCGACGATCAGGCGCTTCGACAGCATATTTTGGACATGGGTCTAACGCCGGGCACCGAAGTTACCATGATGAAGTACGCCCCCATGGGTGACCCGCTCGAGATCCGCCTGCGTGGCTACGAGTTGACGCTGCGCAAGGACGATGCCGCTCGCATCGAGCTCGTGGGTGTTCACGACACCGATGCGGGTCCGCGCGCTAACGCCGCAATCGGCACGACGGAGCATCCGGCCCTGGGCGAGGGGACGTATTCGCCCCGCGCCGCGAAGACGGCCGTGCCTGAGGGCGCGCCGCTGCATTTTGCCCTCGCCGGCAACCAAAACTGCGGTAAGACCACGCTGTTCAACCAGCTTACGGGCTCCAACCAGCACGTCGGCAACTTTCCCGGCGTAACGGTCGACCGCAAAGACGGTACCATTCGTAACCACCCCGAGGCGAGCGTTACCGACCTGCCCGGCATTTACTCTCTGTCGCCGTACACGGGTGAGGAGATCGTGAGCCGCCAGTTTATCCTGGATGAGCATCCCGACGCCATCATCGATATCATTGACGCCACCAACATCGAGCGCAATCTGTATCTGACGCTGCAGCTTATGGAGCTCGATCGCCCCATGGTCATCGCGCTCAACATGATGGACGAGGTGACGGCCAACGGTGGCGCCGTGGACGTCAACCTGCTCGAGAGCCTGTTGGGCGTGCCTGTTGTCCCCATTAGCGCTGCCCGCAACGAGGGCATCGGCGAGCTGGTTGATCATGCCTTGCACGTGGCGCGGTTCCGTGAGCGCCCCGGTCGCCTGGACTTCTGTGCGCCCGATGGCTCGGACGGCGGTGCGCTGCATCGCTGCATCCACGGCATCGCCAACCTTATCGAGGACCATGCCGCGACGGCGCACATTCCCGTGCGTTTTGCGGCGACCAAGCTGGTTGAGGGCGACGAGCTGGTAACCGAGGCGCTTCATCTGGACCGCAACGAGCTCGACGCCATCGAGCACATCATTACCCAGATGGAGGGCGAGGCCGGCACCGACCGCCTGTCCGCGCTGGCCGACATGCGCTTTAGCTTTATCGGCGACGTGTGCGGGCGTTGCGTCGTCAAGCCGCACGAGAGTCGCGAGCACGTGCGCTCTGTCAAGATCGACCGCATCCTGACGGGTCGCTACACGGCCATTCCGGCGTTCCTGGTGATTATGGGCCTTGTCTTTTGGCTGACGTTTGGCGTGATCGGCGCGGCGTTGCAGGGACTTATGGAGGACGGCATCGCTGCCATCATCGCCTCGGCCGATGCGGGCCTCAAGGCGTTCGGCACCAACGACGTGGTGCGCTCGCTAGCTGTTGACGGCGTGCTTACGGGCGTGGGTAGCGTACTGACCTTCCTGCCGATTATCGTCGTGCTCTTCTTGTTCCTCTCCATTCTGGAAGACTCGGGCTACATGGCGCGTGTGGCCTTTGTCATGGATAAGGTGCTGCGTCGCTTTGGCCTGTCGGGCCGTAGCTTTGTGCCCATGCTCGTCGGTTTTGGCTGCACCGTGCCGGCTATCATGTCGACCCGTACGCTCCCATCCGAGCACGACCGCAAGATGACGGTCATGCTTACGCCGTTCATGAGCTGTTCGGCCAAGTTGCCGGTCTACGGTCTGCTGTGCGGGGCGTTTTTCCCGCAGGCGACGGTTCCCGCTATGGTCTCGCTCTATCTGATCGGTATCGTGGTCGGCTGCATTGCGGCTTTGGTGCTCAATCGCACAGCATTTAAGGGCGACCCAGTGCCGTTTATTATGGAGCTCCCCAATTACCGCCTGCCGAGCGTCAAGACGACGGTGATGCTGGCATGGGATAAGGCCAAAGACTTTATTACCAAGGCCTTTACCATTATCTTTGCCGCTACCGTGGTCATCTGGTTCCTTCAGACGTTCGACATCCGCTTTAATGTGGTCGCCGATCAGTCGCAGAGTCTGCTTGCGGGCCTCGGCAGCATCATCGCGCCGGCGCTGACGCCGCTTGGGTTTGGCGACTGGCGTGCATCCACGGCGCTCGTCACCGGACTTATCGCCAAGGAGAGTGTCATCTCGACCCTCACGGTACTTTTGGGCGCGACCTCGCCCGCGGCACTGTCGACCATGTTTTCGCCGTTTACTGCCTATGTGTTCCTGGTCTTTACGTTGCTGTACCCGCCGTGCGTGGCTGCGATCGGCGCCGTCAAGAGCGAGCTGGGCGCGCGCTACGCCGTTGCCGTGTTCGCGTTTCAGGTGGCAGTCGCCTGGATCGTGGCGTTTGTCGTGCATTCGGCGGGCATATTGCTGGGGCTGGCTTAGTTATTTATTGACGGCGCAACCTCTGTGTATCGAATTGTTTTCGGTTCCGTGTCCGTTACTGACGGATGCGGGGCCGTTGCTATATAATCGCCTCCGCTCAAAACGATTGGAGACGTTATATATGACTCAGGCAAGGCAAGACGGCATCACGCTCAAGCAGTGGCTCCCGCTCATCGGACTCACCTGCTGCGCCTTCGTGTTCAACACGTCGGAGTTTATGCCCATCGGTCTTTTGACTGACATCGCCGCGTCGTTCTCGCTCACCGAGTCCCAAGCCGGCATCATGATCTCGGTCTATGCCTGGGGCGTCATGCTGCTGTCGCTGCCGCTCATGGTGTTCGCTTCGCGCTTTGAGTTCAAGCGGATGTTGCTGGGCGTGCTGGCCGTGTTTTCGCTGGGCCAGTTTCTGTCCGCTGTGGCGCCGACTTATCCCGTCCTGGTCTGTGCGCGCCTGGTGGTCGCTTGCGCACATGCCGTGTTCTGGTCGGTCGCTTCGATTATGGCCTCGCGCCTGGTCGACACTCGTCACGGGGCGCTCGCCATCAGCATGATCGCTACGGGCTCGTCAATCGCGCAGATCTTTGGTCTGCCCCTCGGTCGCGCTATTGGCTTGGCCGTGGGCTGGCGCATGACGTTTGCCGTGGTCGGGGTCCTCTCGGCCATCGCGGTCGTCTACCAGGCGACCGTGTTCCCGGCCATGCCGGCGGGCGAGCGCTTTACCGTCAAACAGTTGCCCGAGCTGCTCAAGAACCCGCTCCTGATCGCGCTCTACGCGGTCACGGTTTTTATGGCGACCGGCTACTACGCGGGTTACAGCTATATCGAGCCCTTCCTGGCACAGGTCGCGCACGTCGACGCGGGCGCCATCACCATGACGCTGACGGCGTTTGGCTGCTCTGGTCTGCTCGGAAGCTGGCTGTTTGGCCGCCTGTTCGATGGGCATCGCTTCCCGTTCTTGGCTATTACGCTCTCCGGCGTGCCGGCGGCCCTGCTGCTCATGGGTCCGGCCGCATCGTCGCTCGCGGCAGTGCTTGCCGTCTGCGCACTGTGGGGCTGCTGCGCCACGGCCTTTAACGTGGCGTTCCAGGCCGAGCTCATCAAGAACACGCCGGCGGATTCGTCGGCTGTCGCCATGTCGATCTTCTCGGGCCTGTTCAATCTCGGTATTGGCACGGGCACCGCGATCGGCGGCGCCGTGGTTTCGGGTCCCGGTATCGCCTGGATCGGCTGCGCAGGTGGCGCAATCGCCGTCGTGGGCGTCATCCTCGCCATCACGGTGATGTTCCCGGCCATCCGTCGCGCCAAGCCCGTCGCCTAATCACGTTCCCTCATCAGTTGCGGTGGAATAGTTCTTGTTTAAGGCCTCTGAAGACCCAAGCAGGAACTATTCCACCGCAACTTATTTTGGGGAAGAGGATACAAGCTGGGCATACAATGGGTGGCGTTGCGTGAAGGATTTCTGGGAGGCTGTTATGTGGGCATACGAGACGACGTTCTATCAGATCTATCCGCTGGGCTTTTGCGGAGCTCCGCACGAGAATGCCGCGCCCGTTGCCGAGGACGAGCTCGCCCAGGTTGCCAACGCCGCGCCCAATCCCGACGCTCCCATCATGAAGATCGCCCAATGGGCCGACTACCTGCAGGAACTCGGCGTTGGCGCCGTGCTCATCAACCCGCCGCTCGAGTCCGATAGCCACGGCTACGACACGCGCAGCCTGCGCCATATTGACCGCCGCCTGGGTAGGGATGCCGACTTTGCCGCCGTGTGTGAGACGCTGCATGCCCACGGCATCCGTGTGGTGCTCGATGCCGTCTTCAACCACGTCGGTCGCGGCTTTTGGGCCTTCCGTGATGTGCAGGAGCGCAAGTGGGATTCGCCGTACAAGGACTGGTTCCACATCAGCTTCGACGGTGACTCGTGCTACGGCGACGGCTTTTGGTACGAGGGCTGGGAGGGCCATTTTGAGCTTGTGAAGCTCAACCTGCAAAACCCCGCTGTGGTTGATTACCTGCTTGAGTCCGTGCGTCACTGGGCCGAGGTCTTTGGCATCGACGGCCTGCGCCTGGACGTCGCCTATATGCTCGACCGCGACTTCATGCGCTGCCTGCACGCCTTTACCCGTGAGCTCAAGTCCGACTTTGTGCTGATTGGTGAGACGCTCCACGGCGACTACAACCAGATCGTCAACGACGAGATGCTCGACTCCTGCACCAACTACGAGTGCTACAAGGGCCTGTACTCCAGCTTTAACTCGGTCAACATGTTCGAGATCGCCCACTCGTTGCACCGTCAGTTTGGCGGCGACCCGTGGTGCATCTACCGCGGCAAACACCTGCTGTCTTTTGTCGACAACCACGATGTGCCGCGCCTGGCGAGCATCCTGACGGACAAGTCCTGCCTGCGCCCCGCCTATGGCATGCTGTTTGGCATGCCGGGCATTCCGTGCGTCTACTATGGCGGCGAGTGGGGGATTCCTGGCGAAAAGGGCGGCCCCGATGGCGACTGGGCGCTGCGACCTGCGCTCGATGAGCCTGCGCCCAACGAGCTGACGGCCTTCATCAAGCAGCTCGCGCACCTGCGCTCGGCTGACGACGCGGCGACCCGTGCTCTCAACTACGGTGCCTATCGCAACGTGGTGATCCAGAACAAGCAGCTGCTGTTCGAGCGCGCCTGTGACGGCGCGACGGTGCTCGTGGCGGTGAACGCCGTGGGCGAGCCTTACACCTTTGGCGCCGGCGAGCTCAACGGCTCCTTTGTCGATCTGCTTGCCGACGACGCGCTCGCGGTCGAGCTGACGGGCACCCTCGAGCTTGCGCCCTACGAGGTGCGCTATCTGTTGAGGGCCTAGATCATGGCGGCGTCCGACGAGGGCTATCAACATATTGAGCATGGGTTTGAGCCCGTGTTCGACCAGCACTCGCGCGTTTTGGTGCTCGGGTCGTTTCCCTCGGCGCTTTCGCGCGCCAATGCCTTCTACTATGGCAATCCGCAGAATCGCTTTTGGCGCGTGATGGCCGCGTGCCTCGGTGTGCCTGTGCCGCCCAACGAGGGCGATCCTTTGGCAAGCGGTGAGCACGCGGCGCTCGATGCCTCCATTGCCGTCAAGCGATCTATGCTGCTTAACGGCGGCGTAGCCCTATGGGATGTGATTGAGAGCTGCGACATTAAGGGCTCGAGTGACGCGAGCATTCGCAACGTTGTGCCGGCACATATCGAGCGCATTACCGGCGCAGCTCCCATTGGGCAGGTGATATGCAACGGAGGTACAGCTGGCCGGCTCTACAGGCGCTATCTACAAGAACGCACCGGGCTGCCCGCCATCGTCCTGCCCTCGACAAGCCCCGCCAATGCGGCGTGGCGTCTGCAACGTCTTGTCGAGCGCTGGCGCGAGGCCGTTGACTGGGCCGCCCTGTAATTTAGATATCTGATTGGGCGCGGGTGCCGAGGCGTTTCATGATGACATGCCATATCGGTGCGGGCACGGTGGGCTTGACGCGCACCATGCCGTCGGCATCGACACTACCGGCATTGCCACCGCCAAGCAGCTGCGCATGCTCGATGGAGCAGCCCATGCGCACAGCGCCTACAAGCTTATCCATCGCTTCCGAAAATGGTCGGCGCAAGACGCCCATGCGTGGGGAATGGCGAAGCGCTGCGATGCCGCTGCCGGCACAGACGACAATGCCGTCGCACCATGGCAGGTCACGTAGAATGCATGCCCGGTGCAGGCGGTCGAGGACTTCGTCCGCCTGCTTGTTGTTTTTGGACGCGGCCTGGACGACGACATAGATGCGTGTCTCTGTATTCCCAAGGCGATCGAGTATCTGCTCGACAGCGATCATCGCTTCATCGTCAAATGCATCATCAACAGCGAGCACCATGCCATCGACTGCACCGGTGTCATTTGCCTTCAAGTCGACTGGGCGGGGGAGCGCGGTGCCAGAAAGCTGGGCATAGGCGGCGATGGCATCCTGCAGGTCCCAGAGCAAAAACTCAAGATCGGCGCTCTCGGGAATACTGACAAACGCGATGTTATGCAGCGTTTTTGGTATATCGTCGCGTGTGGTCGTCTCCATGCCGCCTCCTTTCCGGTTGGTTTCCGTTTAGGTTACACCGTCTGGCGGCGTCTCGCCGCGCTATCCTAGTGCAACCCTTACGAAAGGAACGCCATGCGTCTGCCCATGAATACCTCGCTTGCCACGCTCAAGCCCTCCGGCATCCGTCGGATCAATGCGCTCGCCGCCCAGCATCCGGGGTGCATCGCGCTTGCGCTTGGCGAGCCTGATTTTCCCACGCCCGATGTGATTAGCGCCGAGGTGACCGCCGCGCTGGGCCGCGGCGACACGCACTATCCGCCCAACAACGGTCGCCCCGCCCTGCGCGAGGCGCTGTCTGCCTACATGGGGGACGCGGGCCTTACGTTTTCGGCCGACGAGGTCATCCTGACCGACGGCGCGACCGAGGCCCTGTCGGCAACATTTATGGCTATGCTCAACCCCGGCGACGAGGTCATTATCCCCACGCCGGCCTTTGGCCTGTACGAGAGCATCGTCGTGGCCAATCATGCCAAAGCGGTCTTTTTGGATACAGAGCCTGCACGATTCCAGATTGACGAAGACGCACTTCGTGATTGCGTGACACCGGCGACTAAGGTCATCGTCATCTGCTCGCCCAACAATCCCACGGGTTGCATCCTCGACGCGGCGTCGCTCGACGCCGTGGCGCGCGTGGCAGACCAGACGGGCATCTACGTAATCTGCGACGACGTATATAACCGCCTGGTCTACGTGGACGGCTACGAGCGATTTGCCCAGCGTCACCCGGAGCTTCGCGATCAGACGGTAGTTATCGAGAGCTTCTCCAAGCCCTGGGCCATGACCGGCTGGCGCTTAGGTTGGCTCGCAGCCGCAGCCCCCGTCATCGCCGAGATCGCAAAAGCTCACCAATACCTAGTATCGAGCGCCGTCTCCTTCGAGATGGACGCCGCAGCCCGAGCCCTGACCGTCGACCCAGCCCCCATGCTCAAAGTCTACCGAGCCCGCCGCGAACGCGTGCTCGCAGCCTTAAGCGCCATGGGCCTCGACGTAGTGGAACCGGCGGGCGCCTTCTACGCTTTCCCGAGCATCAAACAATTCGGCCTAACAAGCGAAGACTTCTGCATCAAAGTCATCAAAGAAGCCAATGTAGCCCTAGTTCCCGGAGACTGCTTCGGAACCGAAGGCCACATCCGCTTAAGCTACTGCGTTTCCGACCAAGATCTGGACGAAGGCCTAAATCGCCTGTCCACCTTCATTTCGACCTTATAGCCCAGCGGGACGCAACACATCAGCCCACCGACTCAAGCACTATGAGTGGGGGCGTCAGCCAACGAAAACCCGGGCTGCCCCAAAGTCACCGCAGGCCGCGCCGCCGAAGGCCGGGCGCAAGGTTTTCGTAGATTCCGCACGAGCCGAAGGCCACT
>CABUKY010000015.1 GCA_902492185.1 uncultured Collinsella sp. | reverse complement strand
GGTCACCAAGCACAACCTCAAGTACCGCCGCTACTACCACCAGTTCGACTACTAAGAGCTGGTCACGGGTCCGATATCTTGGCTGGTTGATATCTCGACCCTGCACAAGGGCGTCCGCATTTGCGCGGGCGCCCTTTTTGCGTTGTGACAAGAGACTGCTGCTAACCGCTCGCCCTATGTTTCCAAATGAATACGCTATGAGCGGTTGCGGCGGATTTTCCCCGCAAGCACTCTAGTATGCTAAAGTACCCAGAAGACCGGCGGAGCTATGCCGGTCTTCTGCTCTATATGAAACACAGCATGAGGAGGCTCACCAGATGACGGCCACACCGTGGGGATTCCGGGACATATTGCCCGAGGAGGCTCAGGCGCGCGAGGAGATCGCATATACGGTGAAGGGCTGCTTTAGGGAGCATCATTACCTGCCGGTCGAGACGCCACTGCTCGAGGACAAGGGTTCGCTCGAGGAGGGCGGCCGCATCGCGGACACACCGTTCAAGCTTTTTGATGACGACGGTCGCCTGCTGGTGGTCCGTCCCGACAACACGCTGCCGATCGTTCGCCTGGTTTCGACTCGCATGCGCGCGGCCGATCTGCCGCTGCGCCTGCGCTACGATGCGCCGGTGGTCCGCGAGTGTCAGCGCAATGCCGGCGGCTCGCGTCAGTTTACGCAGCTGGGCTTTGAGCTTATCGGTGCGGGCGATACCGTGGGCGATGTCGAGATCGTCTCGCTCGTGGCCGAGGCCGTGCGCAAGCTGGCGCTGCCCGATGCACGCATTATCGCAGGTAGCGTGCGTCCGTTTAAGGAGCTGCTCGCGGCGTGCGAGGATCGCGAACTGGCCGCCGAGGCCCTGCGTTGCGTGCATGCTAACGACTTTGTGGGCCTCGATGCCCGTGTGGCGGCAAGCGCCGAGCCCGAGGCCGTTAAGGCTGCCATTAGCGAGCTGCCGCGTCTGCACGGCGGAGCCGAGGTGCTCGACCGCGTGGACGCGCTGCTGGAGGCTGCCGGTATCGCCGCGCCGCTGACGCGCGAGCTGCGTGCCCTGGTCGAGGGCCTGGCTCCTGAGGACGCCCAGGTGCTGTCGTTCGACTTCTCCATCATGAACTCTTTCGATTACTACACGGGTCTGGTCTTTAAGGCTTATGCGGGCGGACTGCCCGATCCGGTCGGTTCGGGCGGACGCTATGACTCCATCTTCACCGGCGCGTTTGGCGACGGTATCGAGGTGCCGGCGGCGGGCTTCGCCTTTTCGCTCGAGCGCCTGGAGGCCGCGCACACCTCGGCCGAGGATGCCGCTTCCGATGGCGATCACGCCGCGGGCCGTGGCGCCGAGGGTCCGCTGCGCATTGCCGTGCCCAAGGGCTCGCTCAAGGCCGACACGCTCGACGTGCTTGAGTCCGCGGGCTTGGATGTCTCTGAGCTGCGTGACCCCGGCCGTCACCTGATCGTGCGCGGCCGCGACACGCGTGCCGGCGAGGGCACGGTCGGCGATATCGAGTTTGTCATCGTGCGTCCCAGCGACGCGCCCGCCTTTGTGGGCTGCGGCGGTGCCGACTGCGGCATCTGCGGCTGGGACTCGCTTATCGAGGCAGACCTCAACCTGCTGCAGCTGGTCGACCTGGGCTACGGCCTGTGCACGTTTATCGAGGCGGAGCCCGCGTGGCGCGCCGGCCAGGCCGAGCGCAACTATGCCCGCCGTGGGTCGCTTCGCGTGGCAACCAAGTACCCGCGCATCGCGAGTGCCTGGTATGCCGAGCGCGGCGTGAACGCCGACATCGTCTCGCTGCACGGCAACATCGAGCTGGGCCCCATTGTCGGTATGACCGATCGCATCGTGGATATTACCGCCACGGGCGCCACGCTGCGTGACAACGACCTCGTTATTACTGGTCGCATTATGGACTGCACGGCCCGCTTCTTTGTCAACCCGGGCGCCGCGCGTCTGGATCCGCGCGTACGCAATCTGGCAGATCGCTTGGCGGCAGCCGTGAAGGACAAGCATTTTGAGCCCGTCGCGGGCTCGGCACAATAGCGCGAGCACGCACGGGCGTCCCAACGTCTGGGCTGCGGGCCGACTGGTGCCGCCGCCCGGCCTCTCGTTTTTCGAACATAGCCTCGACCGATAGGGGATACCGAAATGAAGACCATCAAGCTTGCTCCCGGTGAGCGCCTCGTTACCAACCAGCTCAACCGTAAGGGCGTGCTGCCGCAAAACATCGTCGACGCCGCCCGCGATATCGTGGCCAACGTGCGTGCCAACGGCGATGCCGCGGTCCGCGATTACTGCCAGCGTTTTGACGGCGTTGAGCTGCAGAGCTTCCGTTTGCCGCAAGAGCAGATTGATGCCGCGCTCGAAGACCTTGATCCCGCCTTTGTCGCGGCGCTCGAAAAGGCTGCACGCCAGATTCGCGAGTTCCACCAGCGCGAGGTCGAACAGAGCTGGTTTACTACGCGCCCGGACGGCACGATGCTCGGCGTTAAGGTGACCCCGCTCGCGGCGGCCGGCATCTATGTGCCGGGCGGTCGCGCGCAGTATCCCTCCACCGTGCTTATGAACGCCATTCCCGCCAAGGTGGCCGGCGTCAAACGCGTGGTCATGGTGACCCCGCCGCAAAAGGACGGCCTGATCAGCCCGTATACGCTCGCGGCAGCCAAGCTCGGCGGCGTGGACGAGATCTACATGGTGGGCGGCGCTCAGGCCGTGGCCGCGCTGGCGTACGGTACTGAGACCATTCCGCGCGTCGACAAGATCACCGGCCCGGGCAACGCCTTTGTTGCCGCTGCCAAGCAGATTGTCTCGGGCGACGTGGGTATCGACATGGTTGCCGGCCCGTCCGAGGTCTGCGTGCTGGCCGATGCCACGGCCAAGCCTATGGTGGTCGCTGCCGACCTGATGGCCCAGGCCGAGCACGATCCGCTGGCAGCCTGCTATCTGGTGACCTGCGACGAGCAGTTTGCGCGTGAGGTCGAGGTGGGTATCGACATCCTGGTGGCGCAGTCGCCGCGTGCCGAGATCACGCGCGCCTCGCTCGATAACGAGGGCACCATCGTAGTGGCCGCCGACATGGCCGCTGCCGTCGAGGCGGTGAACACCGTGGCGCCCGAGCACCTGGAGCTGCACTGCAAGGATGCGATGGGCCTGCTTGGTGGTATCCGCAACGCCGGTGCCATCTTTGTGGGCGCTTGGAGCTCCGAGCCGCTCGGCGATTATGTTGCCGGACCCAACCACACGCTGCCGACCGGCGGCACGGCTATGTTCTCCAACCCGCTTTCGGTCGAAGAGTTCGTCAAGCGCTCGAGTGTCATTTGCTATACACCCGAGGGCCTGCTCTCCGACGCTCCCGCTACGCAGCGCCTGGCCGAGGCCGAGGGCCTGTGGGCGCACGCGCTTTCCGCCGCTCTGCGTCGCCGCGTGCTGGAGCAGGGCGAGGATGCCGTGAGCGCCGCGTCGCTGGCCGCGGCCGACCTGACTAAGGTTGCCTGGCCGGGTGATGCTGTGGCGACGGTTGCCGAGGGCGTGGACCTGGCGGCGGCTGCGGGCGGTGCCGCTGGCGCGACCGGCGGGGAGGCCTAACATGGCCGAACTCACGCCGCGCATGAAGGAGCTCGTCCAGCCCTACTTGGCCGGTATCGAGCCCTACGATCCCAACTTTACGCCCACGCGCATCAATCTTTCGGCCAACGAGAACACCTATCCCGTACCTGCTGGCGTGCGCGAGGCGGTTGATGCGGCCTTGGCTGCCACGCCGCTCAACCGCTATCCCGATCCCATGTCCAACGACCTGCGCGATGAGCTCGCTGCCTGGCATGGCGTGGCGCGTGAGAATATTTGCGCGGGAAACGGCGGCGATGAGCTGCTCTATAACTACCTGCTGGCGTTTGGCGGCGCGGGGCGGACCCTGCTCAACTGCCCGCCGTGCTTTAGCGAGTACGCGTTCTTTGCGTCGCTGTGCCAGACCGAGGTGCGCGACGTGTGGCGCGACCCGGTGACCTTTGAGCTCGACCATGCGGCGGTGCTTGCGGCGGCTTCCGAGTGCGATCTGGCGATCGTGACCTCGCCCAACAATCCCACGGGTGACGTGGCGCCGCTCGACTTTGTCGCGGCCCTGTGCGATGCGTGCCCCGGCATGGTCATGGTTGACGAGGCCTACGTTGAGTTTGCGGACGATTCGTTTGGCGCGGCTACCACGGCGCAGGGGCTTATCGCCGAGCATCCCAACCTGGTGATTCTGCATACGCTGTCCAAGGCGTTCGGCGCCGCCGGCACGCGTCTGGGCTATGTGATCGCGGCGCCCGAGGTCATCGATGTGTTCGCGGCGATTCGCCAGATCTATTCGGTCAACGTGCTGAGCCAGGCCGCCGCGCTTGCCTGCGTGCGTGCCCGCGATGCGTACGCGCCCGTGGTGGCACAGGTTGCATCCGAGCGCGAGCGCGAACTGTGTGCCCTGTACGCAATGGCTGCCGAGGGTCTGCCCGTGGAGGCGTGGCCGAGCGCGGCGAACTTTGTGCTCGTGCGCACGCCGCATGCCACGCGCGTGCGCGAGCGTCTGCGCGACGAGTATTCGATTTTGGTGCGCGACTTTAGCTATGCGCCGGGGCTCGCGGACTGCCTGCGCATTACCGTGGGTACCCCGCAGGAAAACGACGAGGTGCTGGCTGCGTTTGCCGCGCTGGTGAAGGAGGAGATGTAGATGGACCGCTATGCCGAGGTAACCCGCAAGACGGGCGAGACCGACATTGTCGTAAAGCTCGACTTGGACGGAAGCGGCGTGTGCGATATCTCGACCGGCGTGCTGTTTTTCGACCACATGCTCAACGCTTTTGGCCGCCATGGTCTGTTCGATCTGACGGTGCACGCGGTGGGCGACGTGGAGGTCGACGCGCACCATACCGTCGAGGACACGGGCATTGTGCTGGGCGAGGCGTTTTGCCAGGCGCTGGGCGACAAGGCGGGCATTACGCGCTTTGCCGACGCGGCGATCGCCATGGACGAGACGCTCGTGATGGCTGCTGTTGATATTTCGGGCCGCGGGCAGGCCTACTGCGAGCTGCCCGTGCCGACCGAGCGCGTGGGCAGCTTCGATACCGAGCTGGCCGTCGAGTTCTTCTACGCCTTTGCGCGCGATGCCAAGCTCACGCTGCACGTGCGCGAGCTGGCAGGCGGCAACTCGCATCACATTATCGAGGCCGCCTTTAAGGCCGTGGGCCGCACGATGCGCCACGCCTGCGAACTCGATCCCCGCGTGCAGGGCATCCCCAGCACCAAGGGCTCGCTGTAACCGCAACAAAGGCAAAAACCACCACAAAGGTGCCTGTCCCCTTTGTGGTGGTTTTGGATGATGAGAAGTGGAGGGGTCGCGTGGGCGAACCGAAGATCGTGGTGGTCGACTACCACAAGGGCAACTTGTCGAGCGTCGTGCGCGGGCTTGCGCGCGCCGGTGCCGCTGCCTGCACGTCGGACGATCCGGAGCAGATCCGCAACGCTGACGGCCTGGTCATCCCGGGCGTGGGCGCGTTCTATGACGCGATCGCCTTTATGCGCCAGAGCGGCGAGGCGGACGCGGTGCTCGACGCCGTTGCCGCCGGAACTCCGCTGCTCGGCATCTGCCTGGGCCTTCAACTATTCTTTGAGCGCGGCAACGAGGGTGTGCCTGCGGACGAGGGCGCGGTCGCCGACGGCAACGCCCCCGACCATACCGACGGCCCTTGGGTCGATGGCCTGGGCATTATGCACGGTTCGTGCACGCGCCTGGAGTCGAGCCGTCTGAAGGTGCCGCACGTGGGATGGGATCAGGTGCACATGACGCCCTCTGGTGCGGCCGATCCATTGCTCGCCGGTTTTGCCGAGGGCGCCAACATGTACTTCACCCACAGCTACGCGGTGACCGACGATGCCGATGCCGCCGATGTGCTGGCGCGCACGCACTATACGCGGAGCTTCCCGTGCATCGTGCGCCACGGTAACGTGTGGGGTTGTCAGTTCCATCCCGAGAAATCCTCTGCGCTGGGTCAGCGCATCCTTAAGAACTTCGTCAACATCGTCGAGGAGGTTGGCCGATGATCCTGTTTCCCGCAATCGATCTGATCGGCGGCAAGGTCGTGCGCCTGGAGCGCGGCGACCGCAGCCGCTGCAAGGTATATTCCGACGACCCCATGGCCGTTGCCCGCTCGTTTGCCGAGCAGGGCGCGAGCTGGGTACACGTCGTCGACCTGTCCGCTGCCTTTGGCGAGGACGAGGACGCGTGCGCTGCCAACTCAGCGGCGATTAAGGCCATCTGCGGCGTCGACGGTCTGTCCGTGGACGTGGGCGGCGGCGTCCGCTCGCTCGCGCGCATCGACGAGTTGGCCGGCTATGGTGCTCGCCGCATTGCGCTGGGCACCGTGCTGGTGACCGAGCCGGGTTTTGCCGAGGTGGCGGCCCAAGGCTTTGGCGAGCTGCTGGTCGCCGATATTGCCGCGCGCGACGGCCAGGTTAAGGTGAATGGCTGGCGCGACGGCGCGAGCGTGGCACTCGACGATGCCGTGGCGCAGCTTTCCGAGCTAGGCTTTAAGCATCTGGTGTATACCGACATCGCGCGCGATGGCATGCAGACGGGCATCGATGTGGCGATGTATCGCCATGTGGCCGAGGTCGCGGGCTTTTCCGTTGTGGCTTCGGGCGGTATATCGACGCTCGACGACATCCGCGCGCTGGCCGCGGTGGGCGAGGGCGCGATTGAAGGCGCCATTACCGGCCGTGCGCTCTACGAAGGCAACTTTACGCTGGCGCAGGCGCTGGCCGCTGCCCGAGGGGATGAGTAGCCCATGCTTACTAAACGCGTAATTCCCTGTCTAGACGTCAAGGACGGCCGTGTGGTCAAAGGTGTCAACTTTGTGAGCCTGCGCGATGCGGGCGATCCGGTGGAGCTGGCGCGTGCCTACGACCGCGAGGGTGCGGACGAGGTCGTGTTTTTAGACATTACCGCCACAAGCGACAACCGTGCGACGACTATCGAGATGGCAGCGCATGCGGCCGAGGAGCTGGCCATTCCCTATACCGTGGGCGGCGGCTTTCGCGACCTGCCGGGCATGCGCACCATGGTTGCAGCCGGTGCCGACAAGGTGTCGCTCAACTCGGCGGCCGTGCACGACCCGTCGCTGATCAGCCAGGCCGCCGCGGCGTTTGGCAGCCAGGCCGTGGTCGTGGCGATCGATGCCAAGCGCGTCGGCCTGCCTGGCGCATCCGGTGCCGACAAGTGGGAGGTCTTTACCGCAGGAGGCCGCAACGCCACGGGTATCGACGCGGTGGCGTGGGCCGAGGAGGCGGCTCGTCGCGGCGCCGGCGAGATCTTGCTCACCAGTATGGACCGCGACGGCACCAAGGCCGGATTTGACCTGGCGCTCACCCGCGCCGTGGCCCGCGCGGTGCCAATCCCCGTCATCGCGAGCGGCGGCGTGGGTACGCTCGAGCATTTTGCCGAGGGTGTGATCGAGGGCGAGGCCGACGCCGTGCTGGCGGCGAGCGTCTTTCACTTTGGAACCTTCAGCATTCGCGAAGTCAAAGAGTATATGGCCTCTCAAGGTATTCCCGTGAGATTGGATTTTTAAATGGAGCAAGTGATAACTGCATCCGAGCTTAAATACGACGCCCGTGGGTTGATTCCTTGTGTGGTTCAGCAGTATGACACCGGCGAGGTGCTTATGGTTGCTTGGATGAACGAGGAGTCGGTGGGGCTGACGCTCAAGACCGGTACCACGTGGTTTTGGAGCCGCAGCCGTCAGGAGCTCTGGAACAAGGGCGCGACGAGCGGCAATATGCAAGAGGTCAAGGAGCTCTGGGCCGACTGCGATAGCGATACACTGCTGGTCAAGGTCGACTCGCCGGGTCCGGCCTGCCATACCGGCAACCGTACCTGCTTCTTTAAAAAACTCGCGTAGGGCGGGCGCTCGACTAGGTGCTTGGCCAACCAGAAAGGATTGAACCATGGGTGTGCGCACCGCGAATGTTCAGAATGGAAATATCGGTGAGACGCTGACAGGTCTGGCCGAGGTGATTCACGGTCGTCGTGATGCATCGCCGCAGGAGAGCTATACCGCGCGTCTGCTGACCGACGTCGAGGATGAGCTGCTCAAGAAGCTTGCCGAGGAGGCGAGCGAGGTGATCATGGCCTGCAAGGATAACGATCACGATCACATTCGCTACGAGGCCGGTGACCTGATCTATCACCTGCTCGTGACGCTCGAGCGCTACGGCATTACCCTCGACGAACTGGCCGGCGAACTCAACGCCCGCCGCCACTAGTCATTGGGGACGTTCTTAAACGACTAGTCGTTTGGGACAGTCTTTGCCGGCGCTGCCAAATAGCATGCCCAATTACTACGATGAAACTGGATCTGCTGACCACACGTCGATTTTGAGCAAATCGTCAACGCTTCTACCTGCGGTTTTATTTTCCACATTAAGCCGATGGTCGGAGGTTTGCGGTTCATCGTAGTAAACGGGCGTTCTTTTTGGCGGGTGGTGTTGCACGGGCGTCGGTGGTGAGCAAAACGACCTGTTTTCCTCCGTCCCCAAGGGGTCATTTGTGAAGAGTGTCCCCAACGACTAGTCTTAGGCGAGGGGCGTGGGCTCCCATTCTCCGGTGAGGTGGGGGATGTCGAAGGTTCGATAGCCACAGTCGTAGGCGTGGGCCTGGGCCTCGCGGATGTTCCAGCAGATATCGCAGGCGCGGTGCGCATCCGAACCAAAGGTAATGGGCACCTCGGCATGGGCAAAGCAACGCAGCAATCCGGTCGCGGGGTAGTAGTCGTCGAGCCCCTTGCGCGGCGCGGCAGTCGAGACCTCAACGCGGCGGCCCGTGTCGTGTGCACACTCTGCCATCTGCTCCCAGAATGGCGCGGGGTCAAAGTCGGGCGCAAAGCCTTCCTTCGAAAAGCGCATGACCAGGTCGGGGTGGGCCATTACATCAAAGTTAAGCGGGCTTTCACAGGCGCGGCACCAGTTATCGACATAGCGCTCCCACACGCCGCGTACGCCCAGGTTTTCCCAAACATGCAGGTCGGTGTCATCGTCGACCCAGCCACAAAGCGAATCGGGCGTATCGGGACGAGCGACGTCCTCCGTCCCCGCCGTGCCCGCAGCACCGGCCATGATATCGCCCGGATCGCCAGTCCAGTGCACACTGCCCAAGCGCACTATGGCACCCGCTGACCAGCGCTCGACCAAAGGCTCGCAGCCCTCGTACCAATCGCATTCAAAGCCATAGATAAGCTCGAGCTCCGGCGCAATCTGCGCGGCAAGCTTGCGGGCGTCCTCAAAGGCCAGGCGATGTGCCGGCAGGTCGCCCTCGACAACCTGCACTTCGCAGTTGGCGTCCATGCTGGCGGGTAGGGTGAGGTGGTCAGTCGAGACCATGACGTGGCACCCGGCCGCAGCAGCGGCGCGAACGTTGTCCTCAAACGAGGCGTGCCCGTCCGAAAACGAGGTGTGGGTATGGCAATCGACCAGCGGGCAAGCAGACATGGCAGCTCCTTTGCGTCAGGCGAATTCGCTCCATTGTAGCGGCGCGGCTCTCGATGCGACGAGCGCGCCGGGGTGTCGGTTTCTTGCGGACAGGGAAAATCGCGCTCATCGCGCTCCGCCACATCCACGCCGCCCGCGATGTGCTAGCGTTTGAATGAACAAAACGAGCCCGTGCGGAAAGGAGCCGGACCGTATGCCATGCGATAGCAAATCTCCGCTGTCCCGCGAGACCGATGCGCCCGAGACCATCGTCAAGCTGGAATGCGATATCGACGACGCGTCGCCCGAGGTGCTCGCCTACGCCGCCGACCGCCTGCGCGAGGCCGGTGCGCGCGAGGTGCACTGGCTGCCCCTCTATTGCAAGAAGGGCCGTCCCGGCTGGCAGCTGCAGGTAATCTGTATCCACGAGGATATCGAGCGCCTACAGACGATTATCTTTTTGGAAACCACGACCAATGGCATCCGCCGCCAGGTTATGGAGCGCGTTTGCCTACCACGCCGCTTTGAGCGCGTAACAACGCCATGGGGCGAGGTGTCCGTCAAGGTGGCGACCCTGCCCGACGGTAGTGAGCGTGCGGCGCCCGAGTACGAAGACTGCTCCCGCCTCGCTCGCGAGCATAACGTGCCGCTCCAGCGCGTGATGCAGGCGGCACAAGCCGTGGCACTGCGATTTGAGTAACACGGCCGAGCGACGCGCCGCGCCCGGCCACATCAAACCCATCCGAAAGGAACTCCCCATGAAATACCTTATCGCTTCCGACATCCACGGTTCGGCATATTGGACTGAGCGCCTGGTCGCCGCCATCGAGTCCGAGCAGCCCGACCGCATCGTCCTGCTGGGCGACCTGCTCTATCACGGCCCGCGCAACGACCTGCCGCGCGACTACGCCCCCAAGCGCGTAATCCCGCTGCTCAACGCCCTGGCCGACCGCATCATCGCCGTCCGCGGCAACTGCGATGCCGAGGTCGACCAGATGGTCCTCGACTTCCCCCTCATGGCCGACTACGCCACGCTGTTCGACGAGACCGGTCGCGAGCTGTTCCTGACGCACGGCCACGTCTTTGGCGCCGGCATGCACAACAGCGTCGACCACGCGCCCGCGCTGCCCGAGGGCTCCGCGCTCGTCTACGGCCATACGCACATCAAGGTTAACGAGGCAAGCGCCGCGCACCCGGGCCTGTGGCTCTTCAATCCCGGCAGCGTGAGCATTCCCAAGGACGGTACGCACAGCTACGGCATCTACGAGGGCGGCGCGTTCCGTCACGTGGTCCTGGAGGAGGAATAACCATGGCGCAGCACATGGCTCAGCAAAATGCCGAGGGTTCGCGCGACCTGTCCACGCTGGTCGACGCGTCGGCCGAGCTGCAGCATCTGGTGCAGACTATCTGGCGTCTGCGTCAGCCCGATGGCTGCCCGTGGGATCGCGAGCAGACGCACCGCAGCATTGGCAAGAACATGATCGAGGAGGCCTACGAGGCGCTCGACTGCATCGAGGCCGATGATGCGGCACACCTGCGCGAGGAGCTGGGCGACGTGCTCATGCAGGTAGTGTTGCATGCGCAGATCGCGGCGGATGACGGTGAGTTTACGCTGGCCGATGTGGCGCGCGATATCGACGCCAAGCTCATTCGCCGTCATCCGCACGTGTTTGGCGATGCGGACGCCGAGAGCTCCGACGAGGTGCTCAAGATTTGGGACGAGGTCAAGCTTGCCGAGAAGGCCGCCAAGGACAAGGCCGTGGCGGCGGGCGAGGCTGCGCCCGAGGGCCTACTCGACGGTGTGCCCACGCATCTGCCGGCGCTGATGCAGGCTCAGAAGGTGTCGCGCAAGGCGGCTGCCGTGGGCTTTGAGTGGGAGACGGTCCAGGATGTGTGGGACGAGGTAGCAGAGGAGCGTGCCGAGTTTGAGGCCGAGAAGCCCGGCTCGCCCGAGCGCGAGATGGAGTTTGGCGATCTGCTTTTTGCCCTAGTCAACGTTGCACGCAAAGAGGGTATCGACGCCGAGAGCGCCCTGCGCGCCAGCACGGCCAAGTTCCGCCGTCGCTGGGCTGCGATGGAGGCCGCCGTGCACGAGGCGGGCGATGACCTCGCCGCCTGCTCAACCGCTCAACTCAACGACCTGTGGGACCAAGCAAAAGCAAGCGAGTGAGGCCTGCGTCTCTCACGGCATCCATTCGTAGAGAGGTCTCTACAAGCAAAAAGCCATATACAACGGAAGATGTGCCAGCTGTGCTTCGGCATCCCACTCGAGTTGTTTAGGGTGCAACACGTAAGCCATCCCAATCTTCTTGTTAAAGCGCGCGCGGAATCGGTCGAGGGAGATGGTTCCGTATCTGCGTGGCGACTTAACTTCGATGGGGCTGATGCGCGGCTTTCCGGCGGCATTGACATAGGGTTGGGTAACGAGGAAGTCGATTTCCATGCGCTCCTCTCCCTCCTTCTTTCCGCTTTGGGAATAAAAGAAGAGCCTGTGTCCATTGGCCTTTAGAGATTGGGCAACGTAGTTTTCGGTAAGCATTCCTTCGTTCAATCCGATGTCGCCGCGAAGCACGGCCCTGTAAACGTCTTCATCGGTATCGTTGTTGTCAGAGAAGGCAAGCGTTACAAGCAGGCCGGTGTCTGCCATGTAGCACTTGAGGGCCGTTTGCTCCATGCTGAGTGAAAGGCCCACGCTCGGTTCGCTTGCGGCATAGCAGATATTGGCAATTCGCGCGTCTGCCAGCCAAAAGAAGGCTTCTTCGTAGGTGCGCATGCGTGCGTTTTTATCAAGTGAGGAAAGCTTGAATCGTTTTTCGTGCCTAGAGAGCTGACCCGGGATGCCATCGAGTACGGAGACGACTTTGAATTCGTAACCGGTTGCAAAACGAGAGATATCGTTGCGATAGAGCTGGACGATTCGGCGCTTCGAAGCGTCGACGGGCGCAAAAGCGCGCTGTTCAACATAGATGGATACCGGCTCAGGCATGCCGCCTACGAGCATGTATTCGCGCATAAGGGAGAGCGCTCTGCGATGTAGGGCATCGGGGAGCGGCTTCATCTTGTTAAAACTCATGCGAATGAGATCGGCCAGCCCCTTTTCGTCCATGCCCCAAAGAAACTCCTCAAAGTCGAGGGGCTCAAGTTCCAGAGATTCTTCCTCGGATGGGATGACGATATCTTTAATGTTCTGCTTGATGCTGAGTAGGGATCCAGTTTCGATGTAGTCGTAACGTCCGTCTGCAACGAGATACTTGATGAGTCCGCGTGCTTGCGGGTACATCTGGACCTCGTCAAAGACGATAAGCGTCTCGTGTTCATAGAGTTTGACGTTATAGAAAACCGAGAGATAGAGGAAGAGCGAGTCGAAGTCAGTGCGATAGTCCTCAAAATATTGCTTAACTTCGGCAGGTGCTTGAAAGAAATCAATGACAAGGCAGGACTTGTATTCGGTTTCTCCAAACGTGCGGGCAAGCGTGCTCTTGCCGACGCGGCGGGCTCCTTCAATAAGAAGTGCTGTTTTACCAGCGCTTTCATGCTTCCATTTTAGTAGTTTGTCATAGGCTTTTCGTTTAAGCATGGCTACCTCGTACACGATATCCAGAACTTTTATAACCTGATTATGCACGATATCCAGAACTTCAGACCCTTAGAATTGCACGATATCCAGAACTTTGCACGATGTAAAAGCACATTATTGGCTCTTTCATTCGCAAGCCGGGTAAAGACGGTATGCCGATAGAAGAATTTAATGGGGGGGGGCGACCTCTAGAGAGGAATGCTCGGTGCAAAAACAAGCGCCCCAAAGAATGATTTCTCCAATTCATATGTATCCCTTGGCTAACTTAGGGCATAATGCAAAAAGTGCGACATGGCTAACTTACGGAGGCGCACCGATGGTGCACAGTCGGCCAGTCGCTTGCATCAACTGCGTTTCCAAGTGAGAGGGAGACAACATGAGTGACATTTTGGACGTCTACGGTCGCGAGGTGCTCGACAGCCGCGGTAACCCCACCGTCGAGGTCGAGGTCGTGCTCGAGGACGGCAGCTTCGGTCGCGCGATGGTGCCTTCGGGCGCTTCGACCGGCGCTTTCGAAGCTTGCGAGTTGCGCGACGGCGACAAGGGTCGTTACTTGGGCAAGGGCGTTTCGCAGGCCGTCGAGCATGTCAACAACGAGTGCGCCAATGCCGTCGTGGGCCTCGATGCCTTCGATCAGCGTGCCGTTGACGCTGCACTGATTGCCGCCGACGGCACGCCCAACAAAACCAAGCTCGGCGCCAACGCCATTCTGGGCGTATCGTTGGCCGTTGCCCGCGCTGCGGCAGAGTCGGCGGGCCTGTCGCTGTACCAGTATCTGGGCGGCGTTAACGCCCACCTGCTGCCCACGCCTATGATGAACATCCTCAACGGTGGCGTGCATGCCGACAACAACGTCGACTTCCAGGAGTTCATGATTATGCCCGTGGGTGCTCCGAGCTTTGCCGAGGGCCTGCGCTGGTGCGCCGAGGTCTACCACACCCTCAAGGGCGTGTTGCACGAGGCCGGCCTGGGCGGTGGCGTGGGTGACGAGGGCGGCTTCGCGCCCAATCTCAAGACCAATGCCGAGCCGTTCGAGTACATTACCAAGGCTGTCGAGAAGGCTGGCTTTAAGCCCGGCGTCGACTTCATGTACGCCATGGATCCGGCATCGACCGAGTTCTACAACGCCGAGACCGGCATGTACGAGCTCAAGGGCGAGGGCGTTGAGTACACGAGCGCTCAGATGGTCGATTACTGGGAGAAGCTTGTCGACACCTATCCCATCATCTCCATCGAGGATGGTATGGCAGAGGAGGACTGGGACGGCTGGGTCGAGCTCACCCGCCGCATTGGCAACAAGGTGCAGCTCGTAGGCGACGACCTGTTCGTCACCAACACCGAGCGCCTTAAGAAGGGCATCGAGCTGGGCGCCGCCAATGCGATCCTGGTCAAGGTCAACCAGATTGGCACGCTCACCGAGTCGCTCGAGGCTATCGAGACTGCCAAGGAGGCCGGCTACGCTTGCATCGTGAGTCACCGTTCCGGCGAGACCGAGGACTCCACCATCGCTGACCTGGTCGTGGGTGTTAACGCCGGCCAGATCAAGTCGGGCGCCCCGTGCCGCAGCGACCGTATTGCCAAGTACAACCAGCTCATCCGCATCGAGGACGAGCTCGAGGGCAGCGCGCGCTACGCCGGTAAGGCCGCGTTCTACAACATTCGCTAAACGGGCGAATTTGGCGAGGGGGAGGCTGACTCGGTTCCTCCCCGCCTTGGCTGGATGCCGCAAAGAACTATGGGCGCTGGGCCATACGGCTCAGCGCCTTTTTTATGTCGAGCAAAGGCTGGCGAAGGCGGCGCGGGCGCTCGTGCTATAACTAAAGGACTTAGCGCAAACAAACCTCAACCGCACAAGGCGCACATGGATCAGATTTACGACAACAGGTACTATTCCGCCGGTTCGCGTGAGCCGTCGCCTCGTCGTGCGCGTACCGCACAGCTTGGCG
This sequence comes from uncultured Collinsella sp., assembly GCA_902492185.1. Taxonomy (GTDB): domain Bacteria; phylum Actinomycetota; class Coriobacteriia; order Coriobacteriales; family Coriobacteriaceae; genus Collinsella. Next base: position 8,671 of record CABUKY010000015.1, on the reverse strand, counting down.
GGTCTGGTTATGCTGGTGCTGATCGCTCCAGGTATAGCTCGCCGGCGACTTCGCATCCCAATGCTCAGCCAAATAGTTCCTCGGATAGTCCGGTGCGCCCATCGCGTTCCAAGCATGCGTCGCGCCCTTCGACCCAGGCGTCCGACAAGCCGCGCCGTCCCTCAAGCCGTCTTTCCGGCTCGGACTTTATGCACTACGCCAACGACAACGCAGCGGTCAAGGCAATTTACGACTTTACCCACGGTCCTCAGCGAGGGCTGTTTATCGGTATTGTCGTCGCCCTGGTGCTCGTGAGCCTGTACTTTCCCATGCGCGACCTCTACGTTGCCAAACGCTCGAGCGATATCTTGGCCAAGCAGGTCGAGATTCGCCAGCAGTACAACGACGAGCTGCAGAAAAGCGTCGACAAGCTGCTCTCGGAGGAGGGTATCAAGGACGCGGCATCCGAGGACTTGGGCCTGGTGATGCCCGGCGAGAAGAGAATTGAAGTGCAGGGCCTGGACGACGATTCGGATTCGTCTTCGAGCAGGAAGTCGTCGAACGCCAAGAAGGCCAGCGAAGTTGCCAAGGAAATCGAAGACGTCGGTAAGGACGCGCCGTGGTACATCCAGGCGCTCGACATGCTGTTTGGGTTTAACGGTGTCGAGGGCCAGACGGTCGTGTCCAACGGCAAATAGCGCCCGGAGGGGAGCCTGCAATGGCAGATTGCAAACGCTATAAGGTAGCCGCGATCGACCTGGGAACAGTGTCGTCGCGACTGGTGTTAGCGCAGGTCGAGGCCGGGGCGATCGTGGAATCGTCCAAGCATACCGAGATCACCGACTTGGGCGAGGGCGTGGACGCGACGGGCCGCTTTTGCGAGGCGGCCGTTGAGCGCGTGCTCGCCGCATGCCGCATGTTTGTGGACGAGGCGCGTGCCTTTGGGGCCGCGTGCATCTGCACCACATGCACGAGCGCCGCGCGCGATGCGTCCAATGCCGCGCTGCTGCTGGACGGCCTGCGCGATCTGGGGCTTGAGCCACAGGTGATTCCGGGCGAGGTCGAGGCACGCCTGACGTTTTTTGGCGTGGCGCACGACTTTGCTGGCGAGCGCATCATTGTTGCCGATTCGGGCGGCGGATCCACGGAGCTCGCGACGGGCGTCTATGCGCCGGAGCGTGGGGTCTTTGCGCTGGAGGGCACGCGTTCGCTGGACATTGGTTGTCGTCGCGTGACCGAGCGGTTTTTCTCGGCACTGCCGCCGTCGACGAACGAGCTTGCGGCTGCTGCCGGCTGGGCAAACGAGCAGTTTACGGGCTACTTTGAGAGTCTGCCTGTCGACTTTGAGCGTGCCGAGCGCCTGGTCGCGGTGGGTGGTACGGTCACGACGCTCGTGGCACTCGTTCACGAGCTGGAGCCGTATGATTCGAGCTTTGTGCACCTGCGCGAGCTTTCGCTGGATCAGGTTTCGGCCGCTATCGAGCGCATGTCTATGTTGGATGCGGACGGCATCGCCGCTCTGCCGGGTGTACAGCCCAAACGCGCGGGCGTGATCTTGGCGGGCGCCGTGGTGATCCGCGAGCTCATGCGGGCCGGCGGCTACAAGACGCTCACTGTAAGCGAGAACAGCCTACTCGCCGGCATGGCCGCCACCATCAACGAGGTTCTCGACGGTGCGACCCCCACCATTGGCTGGACCCCGAGCCTGAGCGCCCTTTAACCGTCTCCCTCTGAGTTGCGGTGAAATAGTTCCTAGATGGGCTGGTAAACTGCCAAAACAGGAACTATCCCACCGCAACTTAGAGCCCCACCGGCGTCCAAAAGAAGCGAGCCCACATCCCAAAGGGAGACGAGCTCGCAAACAATCATATGGTAGGGGCGGTGGGACGTCTGCGTATTTGCTGCGCAAATCCGCACCGGCTTCGGCCGCCTGCCGGCGCCCTCGCCGGCTCGCTGCGGACGCTGCGCGTCCGCTTGACGCTCGCCCCCCCGCGGGTTCGAGTCCCGCCGGCATCTAAAAGAAATGAGCCCGCATCCCTTGGGGACACCGGCTCGAAAGCTCCATATGGTAGGGGCGGTGGGACTCGAACCCACAATCCTTGCGGCGAGAGATTTTAAGTCTCCTGCGTATGCCAATTCCGCCACGCCCCCGTGAGACTAGAAGTCTAGCACAAGCCGTCCGTTACGCGTTGACGGCCATCGAGTGTTGCCCCGACTTCTCCAGGAACTCCTGGAACTTGGCTTCGTCGCCCTTGTTCTGGTACTGCAGGGCCAGCAGGTACTCCAGTCGGCAGCGCTTGACCGGGTCGTCGCCGACATCCTCGAGCATGCGCTCCAGCTCGGGAATGTCGTTGTGGCGCTTGAGGATCATCGTGTCGTACATCAGCTGGCATTCGTGTGCGACCGCCTCGGCCTGACCGCCCTCAAAGCCCTTGATCTCGTGCAGAAGTTCCTTGGACTTTTTGCGGTCCTCCTGGCCAACGTAGTAGTTAAAGGCCTTGATCACCAGGTCGACGCGCTGCATTTTGGGCAGATTGAGCCCCAGCAGCAAATCGAACATCTCGTCGGCGCGCTTGTGGTCCTCGCGCAGCAGATAGGAGTTCAGGCGCAGGTAGTCGCGGTTGTAGCGCGGGTACAGCATGCTGGTGAGTTTGCCATCGAGCAAACGATCGAACTCGTCCCACTGCTTGGCAGCCATAAGCTGTTGCAGGCGCTTAAACGTGGTGCGTTTTTTTACGCTAAAGAACACCGATATGGCGATACAAATAATGACGACGGCGGTCCAGAGGGTGCGGGAATCGGGCATATTAGGGTCCTTAGTCGCTCATAAAGCGAGCGGTATGACAACATGTACTCGATGTATTATACGCAGTGCGCAGGCAAACTGGCATAAAAGTGCATCGAGGCCGAGCGCCATCGCTCGCTGCGGTACACTTACCTAAAGTAAACCACGAAGGGAGACATTACCTATGAAGAAGATTGTTTTGGCTTGCGGTGCTGGCGCTGCTACTTCCACGCTCGTTGCCCAGAAGGTCGCCACCATGCTCGACGCCAACGGTTACGCCGACAAGTACGAGATCGTGCAGTGCGCCATCTCCGAGGCCAAGGACGTTTGCGACGAGGGCGCCGATCTGCTGATCGCCACCACCGTTGCCCCCGAGGGCCTCACCTGCCCGTACGTGAGCGGCGTGCCCTTCATGACCGGCATGAACCGCGTCGCTGCTGAGAAGGCCGTTCTCGACGTCATGGCTCAGTAGGCGCTGCCTGTATGAGTGAGCAGAACGCCAATCCGGTCGAGCTCTTTGGCATGCGCGTTGCCCATGTGGGCATTAACGCCACCGACCCGGCAGACGCCCTGGAGATCGCGGAGCTGTTCTCGACGATGATGGGCCTGCCCGTCATCGAGACCCCCGTTTCGTACTTTAACGATTCGCTGGTCGAGATCATGAAGCAGAACGGTCGTGGCGCCAAGGGCCACATTGGCTTTGCCGTCAACGACATCGATGCGGCCGAGAAGTGGTTTGCCGAGCGCGGGCTCGAGGTTAACGAGGAGTCGCGCGTGCTGCTGCCCGGCGGCGGCACCAAACTCGTGTACTTTAAGCGCGAGTTCGCCGGCTTCGCCGTGCACCTGTGCCGCGACTAGCGCACAAGCTGCTATAGCTAGCAAAAAGGGATAGAGCCGCGTGGCCCTATCCCTTTATTTATGCCGAGGGGCATCCCTACCGTGGCAGGCGAATCGTAAAGCGGCTGCCGACACCCTCGACCGAGGTCACGCCAATGACACCGCCATGGCTATCGACGATCCACTTGGCAATGGCAAGCCCCAGACCCGAGCCCTGCGCGCCGGCATCGCGCGCGTTGTCGGCGCGGTAGAACCGCTCGAACGCGTGGGCTGCGGATTCCTGGTTCATGCCGATGCCCTCGTCCTCAACGTTTATGTCGATCGTGCCCGCGCCCGCATCCGGCGCCACGCCAAACGTGATGGGCGTGCCCGCGTCCGAATACTTGGCGGCATTCTGCACGATTACGCGCAGGGCCTGCTTCACGAGCGCCACGTCGACGGGCGCGTCGCAGCGCGGGTCGCTGACAAGCGAAGCGTCAAAGGCCAGTCGATACGTGTGCTCGGTATCGATCATCTGCGATTCCTCGCATACCTCGCCGACCAGTGCAGCCAGGTTAGTATTCGCGCGCCGCAGCACGGTGCGGCCAGCATCGCCGCGTGCCAAAAACAGCAGCTGCTCCACGAGCTCCTGCATGTGCTCGCTTTCGGCCTTGAGGGACGCGATGGATTCCGCCAGCACATCCGGGTCGTCTTTGCCCCAGCGGTCGAGCATGTTTACGTAGCCCTGAATCACCGCAATGGGCGTGCGCAGCTCGTGGCTTGCATCGTTGACAAAGCGCATCTGCTGCAGCTTGGCCTCTTGCATCTGGCGCAGCAGGCGGTTGAGCGCGACCTCGATGCTTGCCAGGTCGGCGTCGCCGGTGGTGACGCTCGGCGAGTCGACGCTTGCGCGCTCGATGGCCTGCTCCAGCGTTTCCATCTTGCCGCCGGAGAGCTGCATACGGCCGAGCTCGTCCACGCGCAAGGCCAGGTCGTTGAGCGGCGCCATGGTGCGGCGCGCGCGCCTCGCGCCGCCGAGCATGTTGAGCACGCTGATGACCTGCCAACCCACAACGACAAGGTAGAGAGGCCATAGCGTGACGAGGTCCTGCGCGAGGGGGAAGGTCTTGCTGGTGCGCGCAAGCTCGATGGTATAGGTGAGCGTTGTCAGGTCCCAGCCGCGCGCGGGCGTCAGCGACATGCCGTGAACGGTGGCGCCGGGAATCCAGCCTGCGGTAAACGCGCTGTCGGGCAGCGTCTGGTTGTATCCATAGACGAGGATCGCCGCCGCAATCACCATCAGCAGCAGATCGAGCCAGACGTAGCTCATCAAGCGGCGCCACATATAGCCCCAGTTGATGGCGCGGGCGATGGAGGTGACGCGCTTGGCCTCGGTGTTACGCGCGGCAGACATAGCCCACCCCGCGCACGGTCTGGATGATGCGGGCGCTGCCGGCGTCTTCGATCTTGGCGCGCAGGTGCGCAATGTGCACGTCGACGTTGTTGGTGTCGCCCACGTATTCGTAGCCCAGCGCTTCGTGCGCGATGCGCTCGCGCGTGAGCACGGTGCCGGCATGCGCCATAAGCAGGGCGAGAACGTCGAACTCGCGGGCAGTCAGCACGATGGGCGAGCCGTCGACTGTGACTTCGCGGCGGTCAGGGTCGAGCGCGACCGAGCCCACGGCGAGCGTGGCGGGGGAGGGAGAGGCAGAAGCCTGGGTCGAGTCGCTGACCGGGGGTATCGCAGTGGCGTCGACGCCCGCGTCACCCGCCCCGGCGCCGCCAACGCCCGAAGCCGTCCGCGCGGCCTCCGAGCGCTTCAGCGCCACGCGAATCCGTGCGAACAGCTCCTCGATCGCAAACGGCTTGGTCAGGTAATCGTCGGCGCCGGCATCGAGCCCGGCAACCTTATCCATCACGGCATCGCGCGCGGTGACCATGATCACCGGCACGTCCTTGTGCTTGTGGACACGCCGCAGGACCTCCATGCCGTTGAGCTGCGGCAACAGCACATCGAGCAGAATCAGATCGTAGTCGCGCTCCAGTGCCAGGTCCACGGCGGTGCGGCCGTCGGCGGCGTGCTCCACCTGGTAGCCCTCGTGCTCCAGCTCGAGCGTCACAAAGCGGGCGATTTTCTCCTCGTCCTCTACGATCAGAATCCGTGCCATGCGTGCCCCCGTCTGCGATTACTTGTCGTCGTTCAGATTTTGCTTGATGTCGTCCGCGGCATCGGCGGCGTGATTCATAAGGTTGTTGATGCTGCCGGGCACGTCGCCGTCGCTGTCGATGCGGTAGCGCATGCCAAAGAACAGGCCAATCAGCATCAGCCATATCGTGGCGCCCCAGGCAAACAGCGCGACGATGGGGATCAGGATGGGGATGTTGAGGATGATCGCATCGCGGCGCGTGGCGATAAACTTGGTGTCCAGGCTCAGGCGGAAGAGCTTTTTGAGATACTCCCACACGCTGTCCATCTTCTTGGAGAAGTCGGTCTTTTCGCTCGACTTTTCGTAGGCGGCCTGCGCGGCGACCATTTCGGCCGAGGGCTCGTCGACCGGCACGGACTCGGTGGCGGCGTGCGCCGACGTGGTCTGGGTCTTGCCTTGCGACTCGAGCCAAATGATGGCATCCAGAACGTTGCCGTCGGCAGCGTCGAGCGCGGCCTTGGCATCGGTGTAGCTCACGTTGCACTTGGTGCGGATGGTTTCAACTTTTTCGCGGTCGTCCATGACCTGTCCTTTCGTTCGATGGGCGCGACGCCGGACGATCTACCCGGGTGCGAGCGTTGCGTTCGGCGGCCTGCGTGGCGCCGCCCCGCCCTTGGTCGAACTCTATAGTGCAGGTTATAGATTAAGCGATTCTTGAGCCAAGATTAATCTTGGATGAGTTTTTGGGTGGCGGTGGGAAAAGTATTGGACCTCGATAGCGGGGGATGGGGTGCCGGTGGTAAAGCGGTGTCAAGGGTTGGTCGAGCGGGCGGTTTTTAGGCGACTGGGACATGGCGGGCGGTCGATCACCTATACTGGTTGGGCTCAACTGGAGAGGTGATAACTAGTTATGAAATCAATCAATGTTGCAGCAGCGGTTATTCAGAAGGACGGAAAAATCCTGAGCTGTCAGCGCGGCTATGGCGAGTTTAAAGACGGCTGGGAATTTCCGGGCGGCAAGCTCGAGCTGGGCGAGACCGGCGAGCAGGCAATTGTGCGCGAGATTCAAGAAGAGCTCGAGGTCACGATCGGTAACCTCGACTATCTTTGCACGGTCGAACACGATTACGAGACGTTCCACCTGTCGATGCAGTGTTACCTGGCTAACATCCTTTCCGGGGAGTTCAAAGAGCACGCTCACGAGGACATGAAGTGGCTCGATACCAATAACCTGTGGGATGTCGATTGGCTTCCGGCTGACGTTAAAGTCGTTAGGGAGCTTGAAAAGAAACTCGGGCTTAAGTAAGAAAGGGGCGGGCGCCACATGGTGCCTCGCCCCTTTTTGTCACTCTGCCTCACTCAAATCGCTGAGCATAAACTCGTAAACGTCCTGCCTCACGGGCGCATTGAGCTCATATTCGATTTCGACGGCGTTGTCGCCGCTCTTAGTTTTAATAGCTTCGAACTCGCCGGTCGGATGCATTTCGCCTAAGAAATAGAACTCCTTGCCACCCTTATCGTCCTTGTTCTTTCGCATAAACAAATACGTCTTCAGGCCGTTTCCCGGCCATGCCTGCAGTCGCAGAATCTCGGGGGAGTTGAGCTTGCGGTTGCCCTTCGAGATTGCGATGAGCTTGCTCGGCGAAACAAAGCGGTCTTCATACTGAATTGACTCACTAATGTCGGGCGCCTTGTCATAGTTAATAAACACGGGGAATGTATTGGTCTTCTCGTCGTAAAAATAGCCGCCAAGATTTTGGCCGTTGATGTTCTTTTGCCAGTTCATCAGACGGCAAACCTCTTCGTACGTGTACTTGGCGTTGAGAACGAAATTTGTGTTTTCATACGTCTCGGCATAGTCGAGTCGGTTACGCACAATACCAAAATCCAGCACCTCGAGAATCTGACGCTTGAACTCTGCGTTGCGCAGGGCGCTCGCAAACACTTCGGTCAGTCGAGGGCCGGTTCCATCATCGATAAGCAGGGACACGAAATCCTTGGGAGTGGCGAAGTCGCCCTTAAGGACTGCAATTGCCGACCTAACCGCGCTGTCCTTAAGCTGCGTGCGATAGTTCCTAAGCGCGGCCTCGCGCATATGCCGATAGCCCTCGTGTCCGGCTTCGACGAGCGTTTGAAGCAAATAGAGGTCTTCGAATCGCTTGCCCGCGGCGAGCTTTTGCGAAATAAATTTGAGAATCTTGGTTTGATCAGAGGAAAATTGAACCGTGTAGTCCGGCTCGTATTTGGAAAGAAATGCGTGGTAGGAGCCTAAGCCGCTATTCTTGAAGATAAGCAGCGGATCGATAGAGCCGTTACGATCAAATTCGAGCAGCGAGGGGATCTTGCCGAGTTTTTGACGTAAGTCGAGATATTCGTTTTTCAAAAACCTGACGGAGGTGAAATCGCCGCCGTCGATGGCCTTGTAAATGCGTGCCTCGGAAATACGATCGAAGCTCACGGTCGAGCATCCGGGGATCGCCGAATCGCCCTCTTGAACAAGACAGCGCAGGCGGTCTTTGTTATACGTCTTGTCACCCGAAAGCGCGATGGGCACCAAGAAGTTGCTCTGGTAGTTGCCAATAAAGTCGAGCACCAGTGCGTATTCCTTATCATCATTCAGGCGCAAACCTCGTCCGAGCTGCTGAATAAAGATGATTGCGGAGTCGGTGCGTCGAAGCATGATGATCTGATTGAGCGAGGGGATGTCGACGCCTTCGTTCATGATATCGACCGAGAAAATGTACTCGAGCTCGCCGGCTTCAAGTCGGCTGATCGCGGCATCGCGGACCTCATCGGAATCTTGACCGCTAATCGCAACCGTTCGATATCCGAGAGCGTTGAATTTGTGTGACAGTTCCTTGGCCTCGGCGTTTCGATTGCAAAAAATTAGGCTCTGTTAGACCAAATTTGACACGATCGGCTGTTCGTCGAAACGGAAAATAAT
>CABUKY010000014.1 GCA_902492185.1 uncultured Collinsella sp. | reverse complement strand
ATGCCAAACGCGATTTGCGCGATGCGGTTCTCGATGCCGTCGAACATGGGGTCACCGATGCCCGCGGGAAGCCCGTAAATGCCGCACTCCACGATGCCGCCGATGCTGTCGAGTTCGTCGCGCGCGGCCAGGATCTCCTCGCGCATGCGGCCGGCTGCGGCGGCGTCAATGCACGGCAGATCGTTCGTAAGGATCGCCTTGCGGTCGGCCTCACGATAGACCATATCGTCCATCGGCAGGTCGGAGATGCCGCCGATCTGCGCGACGTGCGCCATGACCTGAATGCCGCGGGCCTCGAGCGCCTGCAGCGCGATCCCGCCGGCGATGCATAGAGGGGCCGTCAGACGGCCGGAGAAGTGCCCGCCGCCGGCGACGTCGTGCATGTTGTGGTACTTCACACGCGCCGGAAAGTCTGCGTGCCCAGGGCGGGGCCTGCGGCGCAGCTCGGAGTAATCCTTGGAGCGCGTGTTGGTGTTCTCGATAATCGCGGCGATGGGCGCGCCGGTGGTATGTCCATCGACAACACCGGCGATGATGTGGGCGGCGTCGGCCTCGCGGCGTTTGGTCGCGGTCTCGTCGCGACCGGGAGCGCGACGGTCGAGGAAGGCCTGCAGCTTCTCCTGGTCCACGGCGATGCCCGCCGGAATGCCATCGAGCGAGCAGCCGATAGCGGGGGAGTGCGACTGGCCGAAGATGCTTAAGTGCAAGACGTTGCCAAAGGTCGAGGACATGCTATTCCTCCTCGAGTGTGACCTTGCCGCCCAGCAGGCGGTAGTGGTCGAAGAAATCGGGATAGGACTTGTTGACGGCCTCGGCGCCGTGGATCACGACCTCGCCGGTGGCACGGCTTGCGGCGATGGCGGCCATCATGGCGATGCGATGGTCGTTGTGCGAATCGACCTCGCCGCCGGTAAAGGCATCGACACCCTTGATGATGAGGTCATCGCCGGCAATGCGCACCTGCGCGCCCAGCGCGGTGAGCTCGCGGGTGGTGGTGACCAGGCGGTCGGATTCTTTGATACGCAGACGGGCGCAATCGCGGATAAAGGTGCGGCCCTGTGCCAGCGAGGCCACGGCCGAGATAACGGGTACCAGGTCGGGAATGTCGTGGGCACTCATCTCAAAGCCGGCGAGCTTGTCGGACTGCACGGTGGCGGCGTTGGTGGAGCGCACGATGCGGGCGCCAAAGCGCGAAAGCGCAGCAAGCACGTTGCGGTCGCCCTGTGCGGAGCTCAGCGACACACCCTCCACGGTGATGGGGTCGGAGCCGATGGCGCCGGCGCACAGCCAAAAGGCGGCGTTGGACCAGTCGCCCTCGACGGCTACGCTGCCGGGCGTGCGGTACGAGCCGCTGCTCACGCGGAAGTTCGTGACCTCGGGCTGGCCGTCCTTGGCCGGAATGCGCTCGACGTTGACCTCAACGCCAAAGGCCTTCATGGCCTGGATCGTTAGGTTGATGTAGGGGCGGCTCTCAATGAGGCCAGTCACCTGTACGCAGGAGGGCTGGGCCAGCAGCGGTGCTGCCAGCAGTAGGCCCGAGATGTACTGTGAGCTCACGTTTCCCGGCAGCACAAAGGTGCCCGGGCGCATGCGTCCGCTCGTCTTGAGCGGAAAACCGCCCAGACCCTGTAGGTCGCAGCCGGCGGCGATGATCTCGTCCGAGAGCGGGGACAGCGGGCGGGCGCCCAGACGACCCTGGCCCACAAAGGTGGCCTCTGCGCCCAGCGCGCAGGCGACGGGCAGTATAAAGCGCAGCGTGGAGCCGCTTTCGCCGCAGTCGAGCGTGCCGCCGGCAAGGGCCTTGAGCAGGCCAAACTCAATACTCTTCATAGTGGGGTGGACCTGGAAGCCGTCCTCGACGGTTTCGATGCGAGCGCCCAGGGCCGTAAGGCAACGCACCGTGGCCTCGATGTCGGCGCAGGTGGTGTTACAGGTGACGTGTGTCTCGCCGTTGGCAAGCGCAGCGCAGATAATCAAGCGGTGCGCCATCGACTTGGATGCGATGGCGGGAACGGTGCCCTTGAGCGGGGACGGGGTGATGCGGGCTAGCATGCGGATGCGTCTCCCTTCTGGCCGAGGCCCTCGGCAATGAGTTCGTGGAAAGTGGAAAGCGGCGTGCGGTCGATGCTGCAACGGCCAATGTCGTGCGGAATTACCAGGTCGATAGTGTCACCGGCGCGCTTTTTGTCGTGGAGTGCCTCGGCAAAGACGGCGTCGGCCGAAAGCCTGCAGCGGGTCTTGAGGCCGTGGCGCGCGCAGAGCTCCTCGATGCGAGCGGGAAGTTCGGCGTCGCAAATGCCGTGCAAGGCCGCGGCGCGCGTGATGATGCCCATGCCGATCGAAACGCAGTTGCCGTGCCCCAGCTCAAAGTTCTCGCAGGCCTCGACGGCATGTCCGGCGCTGTGTCCAAAGTTGAGGAGCTTTCGCTGGTTGGTTTCGCGCTCGTCGGCGACGACCACGGCGCGTTTGATGTCGATATTGCGGGCGATGATGAGTGCTACGCGGGCCACACCGCGGTTGAGCAGCTCCAGCGTGAGCGGGGTTTTCTCCAACTCGGCGAAGAGCTCGGGGTCGGCGATCACGGCGTGCTTGACGACCTCGCCGCAGCCGTCGGCGAACTGCTCAGGCGTTAGGGTGGCAAGGCATCCCACGTCGGCGATAACCACGCTCGGCTGCCAAAAGGCACCGGCGAGATTTTTGCCGGCGGCCAGGTCGATGGCCGTCTTGCCGCCCACCGACGAGTCCACCATGGCGAGCAGGCTCGTGGGGATCTGCACAAACTTGCAGCCACGCATGTAGGTGGCGGCCACAAAGCCGGCCACGTCGCCCACGACGCCGCCGCCGAGCGCCACGATCACGTCGGAGCGCGAAAGCTCGTGCTCGGCCACAAACTCCAAGATGTTGATGTAGGTCTCGGCGCGCTTGTGTGCTTCGCCGGCCTCGAAGGTGTAGATGTTTACCTCGTAGCCTGACGCTTCCAGGCTCTGTTTGACAGGCATTTGGTAGAGCGGGCCCACGTTGGTGTCCGTCACGATGACGGCCTTGGTGCCGCCGGCAGTGGCGCGCACGAGCGGTCCCGCCTGCTCCAGCAAAAACGTGCCAACATGCACCTGGTAGGGGCGTGCAGTGTCGATATCGATGGTAATCGCCATAAGCTTCGGTCCTTTCGACCTGGCGTGATGGGTGGTCTAGTGGGAGGCCTCGTCATCGAGTGCGCGCTTGATGCGGTCGCCCTCGGCAAGGAGATTCTCCAGATAGCGCTGGTCGCGGTCCTTGAGCGCACGGCTGTAGGCGCCGAGCGACTCGATCAGGTGGTCGATCTCGAAGGCAAGCGCGTCGGCGTCGTCGATCATGAGCTCGGACCACATTTGCGGGTTGAGGTGCGCCACGCGGGTGAGATCGCGGTAGCTACCGGCTGAAAAGCCGTGGTGGACCTGGGCGGTCGGGCTCTTGACGTAGGCGTTGGACACCACGTGCGCAAGCTGGCTCGTGAAGGCGATGACGCGGTCGTGCTCGGCGGCGCTGGTCACGCTGAACTTGCCAAAGCCCAAGGGGCGCACCATCTCGCGCACCTGGCCCAAAAGTTCCAGCTTGAGCGCGTCGTCCACCGCGGGCGGCACGAGCACGAGCGGAGCGCCCTGGAACAGGCCGGCGCGGGAGTGCGCATAGCCCGAGTACTGCGTGCCCGCCATGGGGTGCGCGCCCACAAAGTAAAAGCCGTGCTCGCGGGCAAGCTCAAAGGCGCGTTCGCACACGATGCCCTTGACGCCCACCGTGTCGATTACCACGGGGCCCATGATGGCGTCGGTGTCGGTGGCGTCGGCGAGCGCCTTGGCGTGCGTCTCGAGCCACTCGATGCAGGCCTCGGGGTAGCAGGCCAGGACGATGATGTCGCATTCGCCGAGTGTCTTGTCGTTGAGCTCTCCGGCGACAGTGCCCATGCTGGCGGCCGTCATGACATCGTCATCGGGGTCCCAGGCCAGCACGCGGACGCCCGCCTGTGCATATCCGCGGGCAAAGCTACCGCCGATGAGGCCAAGGCCGACGATGCCGGCGCACTTGGGGCCGCCCTGGTTAACGCGCGCGTTTCTCACCGTACCCATGGGCTACTCCATGGTCTCTTGGCAGACAACCTCGCGGATGGCTCGGATGCGGCGCATGGTGTCGTCGAACTGATCGGGGGTGAGGGCCTGGGCGCCGTCGGACCAGGCGCGGCTCGGCTCGTCGTGGACCTCGATCTCCAGGCCGTTGGCACCGCAGGCGGTCGCGGCGAGCGCCATGGGCTCGACGTAGCGGGTGTAGCCGGTGGCGTGGCTGGGGTCGGCGACGACGGGCAGGTGCGACAGGTGGTGCAGCACCGGCACGGCGTTGAGGTCGAAGGTATTGCGGGTGCGGGTCTCGAAGGTGCGGATGCCGCGCTCGCACAGGATGACGTTGTCGTTGCCCTCGCTCATGATGTACTCGGCGGCCATGAGCAGCTCATCGATCGTGCCGGACATGCCGCGCTTAAGCAAGACCGGAGTCTTGGTCTTGCCGACCTCTTTGAGCAGAGGGAAGTTCTGGGCGTTGCGGGCGCCGATCTGCATGACGTCGATCTTCTTGTCCAGGAAGACCTGCACGTCGCGTGGGTCCATGATCTCGGTGACGATCGGCATGTCGAGCTCGGCAGACGCCTCGCACAGCAGGTCGAGGCCGGCAGGGCCCATGCCCTGGTAGGCGTAGGGGGAGGTGCGGGGCTTGTAGGCACCGCCGCGCAGCATCGTGGCGCCGGCGGCCTTTACGCGACGTGCGATGCGGATGAGGTTCTCGCCCTCGACGGAGCAGGGACCGGCGATGACCTGGAACTGGTCGCCGCCGATCTTGACGCCGTGGCCGCAGTCGATGACGGAGTCCTCGGGGTGGAACTTGCGGTTGGCGCGCTTGAACGGCTCCGAGACGCGCTGCACGCGCTCGACGACATCCATGGACTCGAGCAGGAACGGGTCGATCTTGGTCGTATCGCCCACCAGGCCGATGATCGTCTCGTTCTCGCCGCGCGAGACGTCGGTCTTCAGGCCTTTTTTCTCAATCCAGCTGACGATATGGCCGACGGCCTCGTCGCTGGCGCTCTGCTTTAAAATTGCAATCATGGTGTGCCTCTCACCTCGATGGATAACTTTTGCAAAAACGGCCCGCATCGCGAGCCGTGTATATATGGTGCATGAGAGTTTATACTATCTGACTCGCTTTTGCCTTCTAAAGTGGGCCGTTGCGCCGCGTCTTCCTCGGAATTGCAAAGCTTTTTCTTTTATTTTGATAGCCCGTGGTGCACTTGGGTATAATGCCAAACGTTGGCCCTATTAGCTCAGGGGATTAGAGCGTCTGCCTCCGGAGCAGAAGGCCGTTGGTTCGAATCCAACATGGGGCACCATCGAACGTAAGACCGTCCGAACCTCGCATGGTCGGGCGGTTTTTCTTATACCGACGCGACGTGATGGGACGTGGTATGGCAGCAACGGATATCGAGCGTGGACTCTCGACCGCCGAGGTCGAGGAGCGCATCGCCGCCGGTAAGATCAACCGCAACATGGAGCTCAAGACCAAGTCGGTCAAAGAGCTCATCATCGAGAACCTCTGCACGTTGTTCAATTTGATCAACGTGATCTTGGCGTTCCTGGTCATTTTGACCGGTTCGTTTAAGAATCTGACGTTCCTGTTCGTGGTGTTCCTTAATACCGCTATTGGCGTCATCCAGTCCATGCGTTCCAAGAAGATGGTCGATAAGCTCACACTGCTGACCTCCAAGAAGGCCATCGCGGTGCGCGACGGCGCCGAGGTGGAGCTCGACCTGGACCAGATCGTGCTCGACGACATCATCCGCCTGGGGCGCGGCGACCAGATTCCGGCCGACGCCGTGGTGGTATCGGGCGAGGCGCTCGTGAACGAGAGCCTGCTGACGGGCGAGAGCGACCTTATTAAGAAGCAGCCCAGTTCCGAGCTCATGAGCGGCAGCTTTATCGACTCGGGCCTGCTGCGCGCCCGCGTGATCCATGTCGGCGCCGACAACTACGTGGCCAAAATTAATAACGAGGCCAAGTACGTCAAAAAGGTCAATTCCGAGATCATGAACGCGCTTAACGCCATCGTGCGCTTTGCGAGCATCATCATGATCCCGCTCGGTTTGGCGTTGTTTGCCTCGAGTGTGAGCGAGCTGTGGGATGCCGCGGGAACCCCGGGCGATAGCGCGCTTTCGTGGTGCTTCTCCGAGCTGTTGGCTGGTCATGTGCCTTCGTCGGCGCTGCTGTCCACGGTGGGCGCCCTGCTGGGCATGATCCCGCAGGGCCTGGTGCTGCTGACCTCGTCGGTGCTTGCCATCGCCACGGTGCGCCTGGCCCGCCGCAAGGTGCTGGCGCAGCAGCTCTACTGCATCGAGACGCTCGCTCGCGTCGATGTACTGTGCCTGGACAAGACGGGCACCATCACGTCGGGCCGCATGGAGGTCGAGGGCACGTATCCGCTGCCGGTTGAGGGCGTGAGCCTAGACGCCGGCTCGGACGAGGCGGCCGTTCCCGTCGATACCACGGTGCTCGATTTTGCGCTGGCTAACGTCGCGCGTGCGACTTCGGCCGATGCCAACGAGACCTGCCAGGCGCTGCTCAACTATTACGCCGATCGCCCGGTCGAGGTGTCTGAGCCGCTGTCGGTCATTCCGTTCTCGTCCTCCAAAAAGTGGAGCGGCGCGTCGTTTGCGCAGGGCTCCTATGTGATGGGTGCGGCGCAGTTTGTGCTCTCCGATCGTGTGTTTTCGCAGGTCGAGAACCGTGTCGCCGAGCTTGCCGATACCTGCCGCGTGCTCGTGGTAGCGCGCGTGGACGGCTTTTCGCCCGATGGCGATATGGTGGGCGAGGCCGAGCCCGTGGGCTTTGTGACCATCCGCGACGAGATCCGTACTTCGGCGGCCGAAACCATCGGCTACTTTAACGAGCAGGGCGTGACCCTCAACGTGATCAGTGGCGACGACCCGCGTACGGTGTCGTCGATCGCGCGCGTGGTGGGCGTGCCGGGGGCGGACGCTTATGTGGACGCCACGACGCTCGATACGCCGGCCAAGCTCGATGCCGCAGTGGACCGCTACCATGTCTTTGGTCGTGTGACCCCGCAGCAGAAGCGCGAGCTCGTGCGGGCGCTCAAGCGCCGCGAGCACACCGTGGCCATGACGGGCGACGGCGTCAACGACGTGCTGGCGCTCAAGGAGGCCGACTGCTCCGTCGCCATGGCGGCTGGCTCCGATGCCGCGCGCAACGTGGCCGAGATCGTACTTGTCGACAACGACTTTGCCTCTATGCCCGCCGTGGTGGCCGAGGGCCGTCGCTCCATCAACAACCTGCAGCGTTCGGCCTCACTGTTCCTGACCAAGACGCTGTTCTCGATGGGCCTGGCGGCGCTGTGTATCGCGCTGCCGCCGTACCCCTTCGAGCCCATCCAGATGACGCTCATTAACTTCTTCTGCATCGGCGCGCCGGGCTTTGTGTTGGGCCTGGAGCCCAACAATGCTCGTGTGAAGGGTGCGTTTTTGACGAACGTACTCAAGCGTGCACTGCCGGCGTCGATTGCGGTCATTTTGACTGCGGCGCTCGATATCTTTGTGGCGCGCGTGTTTGGCTTTCGCCAGCTCACGCTGTCTACGATGTGCCTGCTTACGTCGTGCGCGGCGTGCGTCAGCCTAATCTGGCGCATCTCGCAGCCTCTCACGCCCTTACGTGTGGTGCTCTTTGTGTTTGTAGTCGCCGGCATCCTGGTGGGCGTTATCGGATTCCCGGAGCTGCTGTCTATTGCCAACCTGTCGATGGGCCAGATGGTTATCTTGGCTGTTATCGTGGTCTTTACCTGCTCGGTGTTCTTTAAGCTCGCCACGATGATGGATTCGCTCAAGCCGCGTCGTCGTCATGCCGCAACTGGTTTTGGCCGTGGTGTGCGCGTCCACCTGGGTCGCGGTGGCGGCAAGGTGAGCTCGACGGGTTCGACGGCCGAGCGTTTTGCCAAGCGCGTCGCCGCCGACATGGCGCAGCGCCGCGAAGATCGCACCGCTCGCGAGGCCGAGGCCCGTGCACTCGAGGGCGTGGCCCAGGCCCAGCCCAAGAAAAAGAGGAGTACCGGAGCCAAGCGCTCTCGCGTGACCAAGTCCGCCCAAGGCATCAAAGTCTCGATGCCAAGCAAAAAGAAGAAGTAACTACGCGCCCTGGCGATGTTGAATTGGTGCCTTGCTCCTGTGGGGCCGTGGCGATGTTATGCTCTAACCTCGATTGTTTGAATTGCTTCGAAAAGAGGATGCCGTGATCTGTCCGCATTGCCTTAAGACTATCGAGGACGGCGCCTCGTTCTGCCCCTACTGCAACGCCTATGTGGGTCCGGGCGATGGCCCCGAGCACACCGAGTTCGTGTTCTGCGAGGGCTGCGGTGCCCGTCTTTCTCCGCACGATCGTACGTGTCCCAAATGCGGACGCCCCGCTCCGGGTATCCTCTCCGAGGACGCGGCCGCATCCGACCTGGCAGCGGGCCGCACGGCGGGCTTTCCGCGCCTAACGCAAGAGCAGATCGATACCGAGGTGCCGCATGCGCCCGCCTCAGCTGCCGCGGTTCTTTCGGACGCCGCCGATCCTAACGAGACCTGCGTGCTGCCGGCTTTCGATAAGGATTTCGGTATCCCCAAGGTCGATATTCCCACGCCCGTTTCCCTGCACGACGATGCTCAAAAACCCAAGCGCAAAGTGCATCCCGACGAGGACGCCTATCACAAGCACAAGCGTCATATCCCCAAGCCGCTCATCGTCATCGCGGTACTTGCCGTCGTTTGCGGCGGTGCCTATTGGTTCGTGACGACCGATCCCATGGGTGTCATGCCTGGCTTCTACGACCAGTTTGGCCAAGCTGCACAAACCACCTTCCCCACGCGCCAAAAGGGCGAGGCGACTGAGGACGATACCAAGCAAGACGATTCTGCCGAGGTGGTCCAGGAAGAAACCGTGCTGACCGATGATCAGCTCTATACCAGGCTCGACGGTCTGTATCAGACCATCGTGTCCTACGGTGACGAGGACCAGATCGGCGAGGTCATCGATTCCTTTAACAACGGCTATCTCCGAACGCCGCTGTCCACCCGTCAGGAGCTGTCGCAGAGTGCCTACGCCCTGCGCGACCAGATCAAAAAGACGCAAGATGAGCTCAACAACCTTAAGTACCAGGACGATACGGTCTATGCGGATGACATCGCCCACTTAAAGCAGCTTGCCGAGTGGATGTACGAGCGCGTCGACGTGATCTGCCAGAGTTGGGACATCTCGCTGGCCATTCCCGATGGCGAGTCGATGAGTTCTCACCAAAGCGAGATCCTGGCGCCCATCGCTCAAAGCGGCAACAGCGCGCTGAATCAGTACGACGCCAACGTGGGCTCCTGGAAGCCGCAGCAGCGTTCCTAAAATTAGTTCGCCATAGTCGGCATAACCTACGTGCGCAATTGATGTAAGCGCATGCTTATTGCTACAATTCTTACAAATATGCTTTAAACGCACGAGGAAGGAACCACATGTTTGGTTTTAAGAAAGAGCTCTACACGCCCGAGTATCAGCTTGCCGGCGACGAGTGCGCCGTTATCGAGACGTCGAAGGGTACCATCAAGGTCAAGTTTGACGGCGAGGGCGCTCCCATTCATGTCGCGAACTTCTGCGAGCTTTCTACGATGGGCTTCTATGATGGCCTTAAGTTCCATCGCTATGTGCCCGGTTTTGTCATCCAGGGCGGCGACCCCAATACCCGCGATATGTCCGGCGCCGACGTCGCCGCTGGTCTTGAGGGCCCCGACGGCATGCCCGGTACCGGTGGCCCCGGCTACTGCATCAAGGGCGAGTTTGCCACCAATCCGCGCAACAGCCATGTCGATGGTGCCCTTGCCATGGCACGCTCCATGGACCCCGATTCCGCGGGTTCGCAGTTCTACTTCTGCCTGGGCGCCCAGCATAACCTCGATTCCGGTTACACCGTCTTTGGTACCACGGTCGAGGGTCTCGATGTGATTTCGCAGCTGCGTGCCGGCGACGAGATCGTCCATGTCGAGATCGTTCACGAGTAAAGGGGACTTCCTTGAATAGCCAGCTGATCCAACAGGGCCGCGCCGCTTACCGCGCGGGTGATTTTTCCGCTGCAGCCCAGATGCTTGGGGCGGCAAAGACTCCCGATGAGATTATGGGCGAGGCCGATCACCTTCGTGGCAACGCCTTGATGCACCTGGGCATGTATGCCGAGGCCGCCGAGGCTTATGCTGCCGCCCTCAACGACGGCACCTACGGCAAGCGCGGCGCGCTGCTCACCAACCGCGGCAAGGCGCTCGCCGCCGTGGGCGACTACACGACGGCCGCCCAGGCGTTCTCTGCTGCTACGCAGGATGCTTCCTATGCCACGCCGTTCAAGGCCTATCTGGGCCTGGGCAATGCGCTGTTCCAGTCGGGCGATTATGCCAACGCGGGTACTGCCTTCCGTCAGGCTGCCATCGACGGCGCCAATCCGGCTCCCGCCGCCGCACTCGGCGAGCTCGGTCGTTGCTTCATTAAGCTCGGCCGTCCGGCGGATGCCGTGGAGACCTACCGCACGGCTATCGACTTTGCCGGCCCCCGCGACGACACGCGTGCGCTCAATGCCGGCATGGGTCAGGCGCTTTCTGCCGCCGGCCGTCCCTCCGACGCACTCGACGCCTTTAACGCCGCTACTGCCGATGGCATCTACCAGCTCACTTCCGAGCAGGCCGATGAGCTTGCCCGCGTGCATGATTCGCTTGCCGCACTGTCTGCCCAGACGGCTATGGCCACGGCTCCGGCGCCCGCGATGGACGCTCCTGCCGTCGATCCGCTCGATCCTACGGGCGCGACCGGTCAGTTTATGCCCGATCCCTCGGACACCGGCTTCTTTACGTTGTCCGAGTCCGAGATGGTCCAGCAGGACCGTCAGGACCGTAAGCAGGCCAAGGTCCGTCGTCGCCATCGCCACACGGGTCTCAAAGTCTTCATCGTGCTGCTTCTGCTCATTTTGATCGCCGCGGGCGGTCTGGGCTTTGCCTACACGCGCGGCTTTGGCTTCCCGTCCCAGGAGTCTGTCGTTACCGATCTGTTCCAGGCTGCCGGCGACGGTGACACCGCAAAGGCCGAGTCTTGCCTGGCCTCGAGCCTGTCCGAGGACGCCAAGTCGATGATCATCTCCTCGATTCCGCAGGGTGCCACCGTGTCCGTCGAGGGCATGGATCAGTCCATGACCGAGACGACCGCCAAGGTTAAGGCATCGCTGTCCAAGGGCGGCGAGCAGGAGTACACCGTCAAATTCGTGCGCTCCGACAACCATATCGGCTGGGCCGTTTCCTCGCTCGATATGGATTTCTCGGCTGCTGACAACCAGTAGTGACCTTATGGGATTTAGCTTTGCCCGGCGCTTCACCGCAAGTGAGGTGCCGGGCTTGCGCTAGTATCATGAACTAGTAGTTTTCCAGCAATCATCCAACACATCAGGAGTTGCGTTGTTTTCTTTGATGGATATGTTCTTCGGTAGCTATGCGGGCGATCTTGCCATCGACCTCGGCACCGCAAATACGCTTGTCTCCGTGCGCGGCAAGGGCATCGTCATCCGCGAGCCCTCTGTTGTCGCCATCGACAAGAACGACGAGCGCATCCTGGCGGTCGGTATCGAGGCAAAGCGCATGCTCGGCCGTACGCCCGGCAACATCGTGGCCGTTCGTCCCCTGAAGGACGGCGTCATCGCCGACTTCGATGTTACCGAGGCCATGCTTCGCTACTTTATCGACAAGGCTTCCGAGAAGCGCTATCCGTGGACCCCGCGTCCGCGCGTTGTCGTCTGCGTTCCCTCCGGCGTCACGTCGGTCGAGAAGCGAGCTGTCTTTGAGGCCACGATCCAGGCCGGTGCCCGCCAGGCCTACCTGATCGAGGAGCCCATGGCCGCCGCTATCGGCGCCGACCTGCCCGTCGAGGAACCCACCGGCTCCATGGTCATCGACATCGGCGGCGGTACCACCGAGGTCGCCGTTATCGCCATGGGCGGCATTGTCGTCTCGCAGTCCATCCGTATTGCCGGCGACGAGTTCGATCAGGCCATCCTCACGCACGTTCGCGATGCCTACAACCTGGCCATCGGCGAGCGTACGGCAGAGGACATCAAGATCAAGGTCGGTTCCGCCGTGCCGCTCAAGGACGAGCTCGACGTCGAGGTCAACGGCCGCGACGTGATCACCGGTCTGCCCAAGACCGTGCGCATCGAGAGCGAGGAGATTCGTCGCGCGCTCAACAAGCCGCTCGACGAGATGGCCAAGGCCGTCAAGGACGCCCTCGATGCCACGCCTCCCGATCTCGCCTCGGACCTTATGTACTACGGCATTTTGCTGACCGGTGGCGGCGCGCTGCTGCGCGGTCTCGACGTGCGCCTGCGCGATGAGACCGGTGTTTCGGTCAACGTCAGCCCCACGGCGCTCGATAACGTCGTTAACGGCTGTGCCCGCGTGCTCGAGGCCAATGCGTTTGATGGCGGCTTCGTCCAGACCAATGCTTAATTTCCAAAAGGTGGATTCCATTTGGCACGATCTTCGGGTTTCTCCACAAATCTGAATACCAAGCGACAATCAACGGGTATGCGCCCGTTGATTGTTTTCAGCCTGATTTCGGTGTTGCTGCTCACGTTTTACATCCGCGAGGGCGAGGCAGGACCGATTCATGCCGTGCGTTCGGGCGTAACGACGATTACCTCGCCGGTGCGCTTTGTGGGTTCGGCTGTGGCGGCTCCTTTCAATGCCATCGGCAACGTGTTCTCTAACCTTACGGCGTCGCAGGACACGCTCGACGAGCTCAAGAAGCAAAACGAGGAGCTGACCTCTAAGGTTGCTGAGCTCTCCGAGGCTCAAAAGACCGCCGAGCGTCTGGAGGGGCTGGTCGGGCTGCAGTCGACCTACAACCTCAAATCGACCGCTGCTCGTATCGTTGGTGCCTCGGGCGATGCCTGGACCTCGACCGTAACCATCGACAAGGGCTCTGCCGACGGCCTTACCATCAACATGCCCGTGACGAGTTCTGCCGGTGTTATCGGCCAGATTATCGAGGTATCGGCCAAGACCTCTACCGTGCGCCTTATTGGCGACGAGAACTCGGGTGTGTCCGCCATGGTACAGGACACGCGCGCCCAGGGCATGCTGCAGGGTCAGGCTGACGGCACGCTGCGTCTTGAGTACGTGAGCGTCGACTCCGATGTTAAGGTTGGCGACATCATTGTGACCTCGGGCATTGGCGGTGTATTCCCCAAGGGTCTACCGCTCGGCACCGTCTCGTCGGTTGAGAAGTCGGCAAACGACGTGTACTACACCATTGTGGTGCGCGCTCAGACCACGGCCGAGAACAACGAGGAAGTGCTGGTCATCACCTCGCTGACCGACGAACAGTCGGCCTCGGATGAGGACGTGAGCACGGCCAACAGCACACCGCAGGGAACGTCGCGCGATGCTGCGACCAAGACGAAGGACGAGAGCTCGGATGACAGTTCCGACACGTCCGAGACGACCGATTCCGGCTCGAGCGAATAGGGGGCATGTCCATGGATCTACACGAGCAGGGGATGAGCTCCCGTACGTTTGTGATCGCCGCCATCGTGTGCGTGCTGCTGCAGGCAGGCCTGGCACCGCAGATCTCCATTGCGGGCGGTCGCGTCAACTTCATGATTATTCTGGTGTGCCTAAGCGTGTTCTCGGGCGACCCGACCCGTGCCGTCGTGTGCGGTTTTTGCAGCGGCTTGTTTTATGACCTGTCCGCTGCCGTGCCGGTGGGCGTTATGTCACTCCTGCTGACCGTGGGTTCTTTTGCCCTGGTGCACAGCGCCGTCGGTCAGACGGGCGGTACCCCGAGTGCGCGCGGCGTCACTGTGGGCGCCTTCGCGCTCGTCATTAATGTGATCTACAGCATCATCTTGCTGTTTATGGGTTTGGAGACGAGCTTTGTCGTGGCGATCTTCGGCCATGCGCTGCCGTCCTCGATCCTGACGGGTCTGGTTGCCATTCCGTTTTTGATGTCCGGTGTCGTGCCGCAGTCCGGCTATGGATTCTCCGCGCGTGGCGGACGCCAGACGGGCATGCGCTTTAAGCCCAAGACCCGTAAGCTCAAATAGGGGAGGCCCGTAGATGTCTTCCCAGTTGACGGTTATTATCGCCGGTATCGTGCTGGTTGTGGCCATCGTGGTCGCGCTGGTCATCATGCGTCGTGGCGATTCCCGTTTTACCTACGATACGCAGCATGGAACGGCCCCGCGCGCCACCGAGGGCGAGGGCAATACCGCGGCGACCGCCTTTAAGGGCCGCTTTTCCATCCTCACCACGGGTGTGGGCGCGATGTTTGCGGCGCTCGCCGTCAAGCTGTGGGGCATGCAGATGGTCTCGTCGGACTATTACGAGAAGCAGGCTAATAGCAATCAGACTCGCACCGTTACCACTCCCGCTGTGCGCGGCCGCATCCTCGACCGCAATGGCGTGGCGCTTGTCCAGAACCGTCCCTCACTTGCTGTCGTGGCCTACCGCGACCTTGCCGAGGATGAGGTTCTGGTTCGCCATCTTGCCAACGTGCTTGGAATGCCTTACGTGGCGGTCCTTCGCAATATTCAGGACAATACAGAGGGCGCTCAGAGCCTGCATACCATCGCGACGGACGTCCGTCGCTCCACGGTTGCCTATATTCAGGAGCATGCCGGCGAGTTCCCGGGCGTCAAGATTGCCGAGCGTACCGAGCGCCAGTATCCATATGGCGAGACGGCATGCCATATCTTGGGCTATACCGGCACCATTACCTCCGAGCAGCTCGAGGCCCAGAATAAGAAAACCTCTGGCGATGATGATGCTTCTGCTGGCAAGATTACGTACCAGTCGGGCGATATCGTGGGCCAGGCGGGCGTTGAGAGCTACTACGAAAACCTGCTGCAGGGTATTCGTGGCGAGCAGACCGTCAAGGTCGATGCCTCGGGCAATGTGACCGGTCAGGCCGGCGCCGTGCCCGCGAAGGCCGGCTCCGATATTAAGCTCACGCTCGACCTTAAGATTCAACAGGCCTGTGAGACGGCGCTAGCGAGCGCTATCGAACTTGCCAAGACCACTGGCTACAGCAATGCCGGCAACGGCGCTGTGGTGTGTCTCGATCCCAACAATGGCGAGATCCTGGGCATGGCGAGCGAGCCCAAGTTCGATCCGTCCGTCTTTATCGGCGGTGTCTCAAATGACGTGTGGACCGAGCTCAATGATGACAAGGGTTCGCACCCGCTGCTCAACCGCGCCATTAGCGGACAGTACATGTCGGCCTCGACCATCAAGCCGCTCTCGGCACTGGCCGGTCTTGAGTTTGGAACCTACACGTCGGGGCAGACGACCAACTGCACGGGTTATTGGACGGGTCTGGGCAAGTCGTGGGGCAAGTACTGCTGGCTGCATTCCGGCCACGGCACCATGACGCTGCAGTCGGGTATCGCCAACTCGTGCGACCCCGTCTTCTACGACATGGGCAAGGCGTTCTTTTATGACGAGAAACATTCCGAGGGCCTGCAGGAGGTCTTTCGTCGCTGGGGTCTAGGCAAGACCTGCGGTATCGATCTGCCGAGTGAGGGCGCGGGCCGTATTCCCGATGCCGAGTGGAAAGAGTCGTACTTCACCGACGCATCTGCCGAGGACCGCAAGTGGAATGCCGGCGATATGACCAACATTGCCATCGGCCAGGGCGACATCCTGGTGACGCCCCTGCAGATGGCGTGCGCCTATATGGGTCTTGCCAACGGCGGCAAACAGTACGTGCCTCACGTGTTTTTGTCTGCCGTGTCGCGTGATGGCGACGGCGATGCCTATAAGTACAACGGCAAGGGCAAGAAGAAGCGCCTGGAGGCCAAGATCAACAGCGATTCGGATTTGGCTCTAGTTCGCAACGGCATGCACGACGTGATTTACACGGCATCGACGTCCCTGGCGGCGCACTTTGGCACCCTGACGCCGCAGGTATACGGCAAGTCGGGCACGGGCGAGAAAAGCGGCGAGGACGAATACGCGTGGTTCTGCGCCTATGCACCGGCCGATGATCCCAAGTATGTCATCGCTACCGTCCTGGAGCAGGGCGGCGGCGGCTCAGATACCGCGATGCATGTCGTGCGCGACGTGCTCGGCGTGATTTATGACGAGCCCGATACCTCTTCGGCCTCGGGCGATTCCTCGGTTCGATAGGAGGTTGCGATGGATTTTTCTCCGGCGGATCTGTTCCGTTCAACCAAGACCGGCTCTCGCAGCAGCCTGGACCGCGTCAACAAGCAACTTTCGGCCTCGCGCGGCACGTTTCGCCAAAAGGTGCATATCGGTGTGCTTGTGGCTACTGTGGCGCTCGTCGCCTACGGTGCCATCATTATCTGGTCGGCTTCGCAGTTTAAGGCCGATGCCTCGTTCTCACGCCATCTGCTGGGAATTGGCATCGGAGCGGTGCTGGCGGTGCTCGTCTGGCGAACCGACCTGCGCGGTATTTCCAATTTTTCGACGGCGTTGCTCGTCATCGACCTGATCGTGATTTTCTCGCCCAAGATTCCGGGTCTGTCCTATACGGGCGGTCTGGGCATGACGGGCTGGATCAAGATTCCCGGTATCGGCTTGACGTTCCAGCCGGTTGAGCTTGCCAAGCTCATCACCATCTTCTTTATTGCTACGCTTGGCTCGCAGTATAACGGTCGCATCGATACCGTTCGCGACTACGTCAAGCTCTGCGGCATGCTGTCCATTCCGTTTTTGGCCGTCGTTGCCATGGGCGACCTGGGCTCGGGCCTGGTCGTGCTGGTTTCGGGCGCCATCGTCATTTGTATGAGCGGTGCACGTCGCGAATGGGTGCTGTCGACCCTGGCCCTGCTCGTGGGCTTGGTGGCCCTCGTCCTGGCGCTCGATTCGGTCTTTGATTCGTTGCTCGGCCAC
The DNA here is from genome assembly GCA_902492185.1 of uncultured Collinsella sp. GTDB lineage: Bacteria > Actinomycetota > Coriobacteriia > Coriobacteriales > Coriobacteriaceae > Collinsella. The sequence goes on along the minus strand of CABUKY010000014.1, from coordinate 9,530 downwards.
GATGTGCTCATCAAGCAGTACCAGATGAACCGTTTGACGGTCTTTATCGACCCCGATAATGCCGATTCGGACGATGCCTACAACCTGCAGCAGTCGCTTATCGCCGTTGGCTCGGGCGGCTTCTTTGGTAAGGGCCTGGGGCATGCGACGCAGTCGGCCGGCGGCTTTCTGCCTGAGTTCCACACCGACTTCGTCTTCGCCTTCCTGTCCGAGACCTTTGGCTTTTGCGGTTCCTTTTTGCTCCTGTGCCTCTACGTGCTGCTGATCTTTTCGACGATTCGCGTCGCCTTTAAGTGCGAGTCGCTGTTCCTGCGTCTGTCGTGCGTAGGTATCGTTGGCATGTGGGCGTTCCAGACTTTCGAAAACATCGGCATGTGCATCGGCATGATGCCGATTACCGGTATTCCGCTACCGTTTATTAGCTTCGGTTCGTCTTCGATGATGATTCAGCTGCTGACGGTGGGTATCGTACAATCCATATGGCGGCATCGTTCGGGCGCCGCGTAACCGCTGGAGGGGTTTGCTATGAAAATTCCCGTAGATAAGCTGACCCGCGCTTTTAAGATGGGCGCGTCCGTTAAGAAGGATTCCGATACGCCGGTGCGCGTCTCGGTCTATCTGGATTCGTCCGCCTCGCGCTTTCTGGCCGAGACGGTGCGTGACGCCTTTGTGCCGCAGACGACCTCGGGCATTGTGCGCGTCGAGCGTCTGGGGGAGGAGCGAATTGCTCCAAAGACCGATACCGATGTGGTGCTGGTGCTCTCGTGTGGTTCCGACCGCTTGGAGAGTGCCGTGCAGGAGCTCGTGATCGCCGGCGCGCCCGTGTGCGTGCTTGCCGAGTCTGCTGTGGAGGTGCCGTTTATCGAGGAGTCCACGCCCATGCTCGGCGTGGTAGCGGCAACCGATAAGACGTATCTGCTCGAGACGCTTGCCCGCTGGATTCTCGATCGCACCGACAAGGAAACGGCTTTTGCGGCGAACTTTGCCTTCATGCGCATCGCGGCGGCCAACCGCATCATCACCTCGTGTGCGCTCACCAATATGGCGACCGGGGCTTGGTGTTTTTGCCGGGCGCCGATTATCCCGTTATGGCGCTGGCGCAGGTGGGCATGCTCTTTGAGCTCGCTGCCGTCTTTGGACGCGGCATTAAGCCTGAGCGCGGCTACGAGGTCGCCGGCGTGCTTGCCGGCGGTCTTGTGATCCGCGCGGTCACCCGCGCGCTCGTCAAGCAGACGCCGCATATTGGGTTTGCCGTCAAGGCGCTCACTGCTGCCGCGGGCACCTATGGCATGGGCCGTGCGCTCGTTTCGCTCTACGAGCGCGATGTCGACTACAGCCGTGCCAACGAGGTGGTCACTGCCACGTTCTCCCGCGTTCGCGATCTGGTGACCACGGTCGCGGGCGCTACCCGTCCTATGGCGTCCTATCAGGACGCATCAGATCTCGCTGCTTAGGGGTTTTCCGTTGCGCGTTGCATACCAAGACTGTTTTCATTTAATTGAGCCGTTGCTCGCCAAGGTCGAGAAGCCGAGTCGCTATATCGATCACGAGTGGGGCACGCTTTCCAAGGCCGATGCCGACTACCGTTGCTGCCTGATCTACCCGGATGTGTACGAGGTTGGTCTGCCCAACCAGGGCATCGCCATCCTCTACAACATCCTTAACCAGGCCGAGGGCATCTCCTGCGAGCGTGGCTATGTGCCGTGGCCCGATATGGGTGATGCCATGCGCGAGGCGGGTATTCCGCTGCTGTCGCTCGAGGGTGCAGCGCCGGTCGCTTCGTTTGATATTGTCGGCTTGCATGTTCCGCACGAGATGGCGGTGACGAACTTCCTCGAGGCTCTCGACCTCGCTGGCATTCCGCTGTTAGCGGCCGACCGAGGTGAAGACGACCCCATTATCATCGCCGGCGGCCCCTCGGTGTACAACCCCGAGCCGTACGCGGCCTTCTTCGATGCCATCCTCATCGGCGAGGGCGAGGAATCGCTGCTCGAGACCTGCCAGCTGCATCGCCGCCTGCGTGACGAAGGGGTCCCGCGCGCGCAGATTGTCGAGCAGCTTGCATCCATTGTCGGCAACTACGTGCCGTCGCTCTATGAGGTTCGTCACGACGAGCCTTGCTCGCCGCATGGCTACACCGTGCCGCGTGAAGGCAAGGATGCGCCGACCGTGGTCTACAAGCGCGTCGTCGAGGATTTCGGCGCCACGAATCCGCTGTCGCAGTCGTGCGTGCCCTATGCGCAGCTGGTCCACGACCGCCTGTCTATCGAGATCCTGCGCGGCTGCGCCCGCGGCTGTCGTTTTTGTCAGGCCGGCATGACGTATCGCCCGGTGCGCGAGCGCTCGGCCGACCAGATCGTCTCGTCGGTGATTCAGGGTCTGGAAAAGACCGGCTATGACGAGGTGTCGCTGACCTCGCTCTCCACGACCGACCACTCCTGCATTCGCGACGTGCTCGGCAGGCTCAACCGTCGCCTGGAGGATACGGGTATTCGCGTGTCTATTCCGTCGCAGCGCCTGGATTCGTTTGGCGTGGATATGGCCGAGTCGGTTGCTGGCGAAAAGAAGGGCGGCCTGACGTTCGCGCCCGAGGCCGGCAGCCAGCGCATGCGCGACATCATTAACAAGAACGTGACCGAGGAGGACCTGGACCGTGCGGCCAAGGCGGCCTTCGAGGCCGGCTGGAACCGCATGAAGCTCTACTTTATGATGGGCCTTCCCAGCGAGCGCGACGAGGACATCGTGGCCATCGCCAATCTGGCCGATCACGTGCTGGAGCTCGGTCGTTCCGTGGTGCCCAAGGCTCGTCGCGGCTCGATCTCGGTGTCGATCTCGGTTTCGGTCTTTATCCCCAAGGCTGCCACGCCGTTCCAGTGGTGCCCGCAGCTCGACTACGACGACGTCAAGCGTCGCCAGAAGCTGCTTATCACGAGCGTTCGCAACCGTGCCGTCCGCGTGCATTACCACGATGCCGAGACTTCGCTCATCGAGGCCGCGCTGTCCCGCGCCGGTCGTGACATGACGCCCGTCATCATCGATGCTTGGCGTGCGGGCTCTCGCTTTGACGCCTGGGTAGAGCATTTCTCGCTCGATAACTGGAAGGAGGCTGCTGCCAAAAACGGCATTGACCTCAATGAGCTCGTGCACCTGCCCTACGAGTTGGACTGGCGCCTGCCGTGGGAGCATGTGAGCCCCGGCTGCACGCGCGGCTTCCTCGAACGCGAGTACCGTCGCTCGCTCGAGGGCGTCACGACTCCCGACTGCACCCGCACGTCGTGCACCGGCTGCGGAATCTGCCCCACGCTCCACGCCAAGAATGTATTGATGGGTGATCGCGCATGAGTGAGCGCCTGACCGACAACCCCTCGCTCTTTAGGCTTCGTGTTCGCTATGGCAAGCGCGATCGCCTTAAGTACCTGGGCCATCTCGAAGTAATCCATACCATTGAGCGCATTGTGCGCCGTGCGGGACTTCCCTATGCCGTCACGCAGGGCTTCTCTCCGCACATGCGCGTGGGCTTCTCTTCGGCGCTGCCGGTGGGTACGTCGTCGACCTGCGAGTGGTATGACCTGTTTATGACCGAGTTCGTGGCGCTCGACGAGGCGTTTGAGCGACTGTCTGCGGCATCTCCGGCCGATCTGGCGCCCATCGAGGCGGCGTACATCGACGTGCGCACGCCGGCGTTGACGGCGCAGCTCACGCGCCTGTCGTATCGCATCGACCTGCACTTGGATCCCGAGGCGCCCGTAAGCGCCGACGAGGTGCGTCGTGCGATCGACACACTGCGCGCGGACCATGGCATCGACTACGCGCGCGGAAAAAAGAGCAAGCGCTTGGATTTGGATCACACGCTCGTTGGCTATGAGCTCGCGGTGGGGGAGTGTGAGGACCATCTGGTGCTCATGCTCGACACCCATGCCGACAACGAGGGCTCCATGCGTCCGGAGATTTTGCTTTCTGCTGCTGATGTTTTGTTGCAGGGCTTGACCCCGGGCGTCGATGCACCTATTGTTTCCACCGGTATGCAAGACCTCGTGACCATCTGCTCCTACGATGTCGAGCGTCAGAATCAAGCATGCGAGGACGACGAGGGCCGACTCGTCAGCCCCATACCTGTGCGAACTTGTGGATTTGCTCCACATACTCGTTGACGGGGGTATTTTCGCCTGCTACTATATTCGGCTGTTGCACTAACTGATGCATGAAGGGCAAGTAAACATGTACGCAATCGTTAACACGGGCGGCAAGCAGTACAAGGTCGCCACCGACGATGTCATCACCGTCGAGAAGATCGAGGGCAATGAGGGCGACAAGGTCACCCTGCCGGTTATCTTCCTCAACGATGGTAAGAAGATCGTCACCGATCCCGACAAGCTGGCCAAGGCCAAGGTTACCGCTCAAATTGTTGAGCAGTTCAAGGGCGAGAAGCAGCTGGTCTTCAAGTTCCACAAGCGCAAGCGCTATCGTCGTCTGAAGGGTCACCGTCAGCAGCTCACCAAGCTGAAGATCGTGAAGGTTCAGGCTACCTCCCGCGCCAAGAAGGCTGTCAAGGCAGAGGCTGAGGCTGTTGCCGAGGCTCCCGTCGCCGAGTAGATTACACTCGTAACGAAAGAGTAGGTATACACAATGGCACACAAAAAAGGACTCGGTTCCTCCCGTAATGGCCGTGACTCCCGCGGTCAGCGCCTTGGCACGAAGCGCTATGCCGGCCAGACGGTAACCACGGGCACGATTCTCGTCCGTCAGCACGGCACGCACATCCACCCGGGTGAGAACGTTGGCCGTGGTAAGGACGACACGCTGTTCGCGCTGGTCGACGGTACCGTTGAGTTCCACAAGGGTATCAAGCACAGGGTCAGCGTACGCCCGCTCGCGAACGCGTAATTCACCCTTCATAGAGCACATATGTGGGAGGCACTTGAGTTTTAGGATTCAAGGGTCTCCCTCTTTTTTGTAGGAGGCGATTCTGTTGTCACAGTTCACCGATATCAGCCGCATTAACGTGTGCGGCGGCGACGGCGGAGCCGGATGCATGTCGTTTAGGCGCGAGGCATTTGTCCCCAAGGGCGGCCCCGATGGCGGCGACGGCGGTCGTGGCGGCAATGTCGTCATCCAGGCCGATGCTCAGCTGTCTTCGCTGATCGATTACCGCTTTAAGCATCACTTCCGCGCCGAGCGCGGCACGCACGGGCAGGGTGCCCGTCGTAACGGTAAGAGCGGCGAGGACCTGATTCTCAAGGTCCCTATGGGTACCGTGGTACGCGAGCTCGACCCCGAGACGCAGACCCCGATGTTCGAGATTGCCGACCTGGTGCACGACGGCGAGCGCGTCGTCGTGGCGCCCGGCGGTGCCGGCGGTCTGGGCAATACCCACTTTGTGACGTCGGTGCGTCGCGCTCCGGCCTTTGCCCAGCTCGGCGAGCCTGCCGAGGAACACTGGATCGAGCTCGAGATGAAGCTTATGGCCGATGCCGCGCTTGTGGGCTTTCCCTCGGTGGGTAAGTCATCGCTCATTGCGCGCATGAGTGCCGCCCGTCCCAAGATTGCCGACTACCCGTTTACCACGCTCGTGCCGAACCTCGGCATGGTGCGTGCCGGCGAATATTCTTACGTCGTTGCCGACGTCCCCGGTCTTATCGAGGGCGCGAGCGAGGGCAAGGGCTTGGGTCACCAGTTCCTGCGCCACATTGAGCGTACGGCCCTGATCATGCACGTCGTCGACATGACGGGTGGTTTTGAGGATCGCGATCCGGTCGAGGATTACCGCATCATCAACCGTGAGCTCGAGCAGTATGGTGCCGAGCTTTCGGAGCGTCCGCAGATCGTCGTTGCTAACAAGTGCGACGCGCCGGGCACGGCCGATAAGATTGCCGACCTCAAGCGCGCAGCGCTCGACGATGGACATATGTTCTTTGCCGTGTCTGCTGTGACGGGCGCCGGCCTCAACACGCTGATGCTTGCCGTGGGCGAGCAGGTGGCTAAGCTGCGTGCCGAGTTGGCTGTCTCCGATGAGCCGGTCGACCTGCGCGACGATGAATGGGAGCGCCGTCGCCTGCAGCGTGAGAAGCGTTTCCGCATTGTCCAGGAAGAGCCCGGTGCCTTCCGCGTGGTCGGTCGTGCCATCGAGCGCATGGTCATTCAGACCGACTGGGAAAATGAGGAAGCCGTCATTTACCTGCAGCATAAGTTTGCGCGTATGGGTGTTGACGACGCGCTCGAGAAGGCCGGTTGTCGTGCGGGCGACGAGGTCCGCATTTGCCAGCGCGCCTTTGACTTTGAGGGCGCTGAGGACTTCTCGGAGTACGAGGAGCTCGAGGATGCTGGTGAGGACGTTGCCGTTGAAGCCATTGACGTGGCCGATACTGCGGATGAGGGCGTCGAGGTTGTCGATGCGGCGGATGCCGCGGACGATGCCGAGACCTCGGAGGGCGAGTAGGCCATGTCGCTGCGCGGTGGAATCGGTCTGCCCGAGCTTCCTCTAGAGGACGGGCAGGAGTTTAGGCTCGGCATTATGGGTGGCACCTTTGATCCCATCCATTACGGGCACCTGGTGACCGCCGAGCAGGCGCGCGAGTCGCTCGATTTGGACGCTGTGCTCTTTATGCCGGCGGGCTCTCCTGCCTTTAAGCTTGACAAGCCGGTGACGCCTGCCGAGGACCGTTATGCCATGACGGTCCTCGCCACCGCCGCGAACCCGGCCTTTTTGGCGAGCCGGTTCGAGATCGACCGTCCGGGCGTAACCTATACGGCCGATACGCTTCATGACCTTCGCGACTTTTACCCGCCGCAGGTAAAGCTCTACTTTATTACGGGCGCCGACGCGATTATCGATATTGTGACCTGGCATGATGCCGAACGAATCGCTGAGCTTGCCACCTTTATTGCGGCGACGCGACCGGGTTTTGATATCGATACGGCGCGTGCCCGAATCAAAGAGTCGGGGCTGCCGTTCGACGTGCGCTATATTCAGATTCCGGCGCTGGCGATCAGCTCGACGAACATTCGTAAGCGAGTTGCCCGCGGCATGAGCGTGCGCTATCTTACGAGCGAGTCCGTGCTCGGCTACATTCGCAAACGCAGGCTATATGCCGATTTGGGCCAAGAAGATTTTGAGTGATGGGGGTCTACGTTGTCGGTAGAGGATCAGTTTGAGGGCGATGAGCGCGCACTGCTCAAGCGCATTCAAGAGCTGCTCGATGTTCGCATGAAGGATAAGCGCAAGCGCTATGTGCATTCGCTGGGTGTTGCCGAGACCGCACTTCATCTGGCCGAGGTCTACGGCGTTGACCGCTTTGATGCCGCTGCCGCCGGCCTGATCCACGACTGGGACAAAGTGCTCTCCGACGACGAGCTGGTCACGCGCGCTCTGCATTACGGCATTAAGATTGCCGGCTCTCCTTCCGCCGCGGCGCCGCTTTTGCATGGCCCTGTTGCCGCCTATGAGCTTCCGCAGCTTTTCTCCGAGTTGTCGCCGGCCGTTTTCCAGGCTGTCGACCGTCACACCGTGGGTGCCTGCGACATGACGCCGCTCGATATGGTGGTCTTTGTGGCCGATGCCATCGAGCCCAACCGCCACGGCGACTATGCGCATGCGCTGCGCAAGATGGTGGGGGAGTCGACGCTCGATGAGTTGTTCTTCTCCTGTTTTGCGCAAGGTCTGGTCTATGTGATCCAGTCCGGGCGCTATCTTTATCCCACGGCTATTACGATTTACAACCATTACGCCCAGCTGCGCTAGCTCGGGCTGTCTAGAAAGAGGTATTCCATGGCCGACGAGACCATGACCGACGAGCAGATTCTTGAAGGTGTGGAGCACAAGAGCTTCGCCGCCACGTCCGACCGCACCGCCGCCTCGCTGTCCGCGAGCGGTGTCGCCGCCGAGGATGTCGCCCGCGCCGCCGCGCAGGCCGCCTACGACAAGAAGGGCGAGGACGTTCAGGTGCTCGACCTGACCGAGCTTTCCGATGTGTGCGACTACTTTGTGCTCGCTACCGGCACCAACAATCGCCAGGTTGATTCCATCGTCGACGAGATCGAGGAGAAGGTCGCCGAGGCTTGCGGCGAGCATCCGTTCTCCATCGAGGGCCGCGAGCAGAAGACCTGGATGCTCATGGACTATGGTTCGGTTGTCGTCCACGTCTTCACTCCCGAAGCCCGCGACTTCTACCGCCTCGAGAAACTCTGGGGAGACGCCCCCCAGCTCCCCCTCAACCTCCTCTAGAGCTTTGCTTGGGCCAGGGCTTTTTTAGCTACCCTTATCCGTTTGCCGGGCAGTTGCACCATTTGCAGCTGCCCGGCTTTCTTTTGCCCAAAAGTAGCTAATTTGGGACGGGGTTTTTTAGCTACCACCTACCGTTCGCCGAACAACGCGATTTGTCGCACCCAGTACGTTTTTTTCTGCTCTGGCTCGGGTAACGTAATTCTTATCTGTAGAGGAGGGAATGCGTATGACTCGGACTGCGCGAGAAATCTCTGAATATGGCTTTTACCATGTCGTTCAAAAGGGGTGTGGTGGTCAGCTGATATTTGAGGATGAGGATGATCGACTCTATTTGATTCGGCTGATTGCTTCGAAATGCCAGAAGTTCAAAGTTGATGTCATCGCGTGGTGCCTTATGGATAACCATATTCATCTTCTGCTTGACGATGAGCATGCTCATCTGAGTGATTGCATGCATTCGATTACGACGGCTTATGCCATGTATTTCAATTCTAAGACAGGCAGAAAGGGTCCACTCTTCCAGGATCGATTTAAGAGCGTGCCGATTCTTGATGATGATCAGCTGCTCAACTGCGTTCGTTACATTCACGATAACCCTGCGAAAGCCAGAATTGACACTGCTTCGCTCTATCGCTGGAGCAGCTTTAGCGAGTATATGGGCTATCCGGGTATTTGTAAGACTGATTGCGTGCTCGAGTTGCTCGGGAATTCCCAGAGGTTTTTTGCATTTAGCACCTCGGGCGAGCCCAATGGCTATTGCTTCCGTTATGGCGCTCACGTGAGTGATGCTGACGCGCTTGAGTTTGCGCAGGCGTTGCTCAAACCTTACGAGCCTCACCATCTCAAAGCTCTGCCAAAGGGCGTGCGTGATGACTGTATCCGCAAGCTCAAAAGCGAGGGCTTTTCGATCAAGCAGATCGTGCGCCTCACGGGCATCGGCCACTGCACGATTCAAAAAGTCAAAGTTGAAAAGTAGCTCATTTCAGGCGGGGTAATTTTGCTACGGCCACCAAACCGGGCATCCGGGGTAGTCAATTTGGGACGGGGCTATTTTAGCTACCCTTTGGCTGACGGTGAATGAATTAGGCCGAATGAATCTCAACCGATATATAGGGGTAGCTAAAATAGCCCCGTCCCAAATTGACTACCCATGCCGTGTCGGACGGAAGGCAGCAACCCCCCCGTCCAAAAAAGACTAGTTATTGAAGCGGGATTGGCGGCCGAAGGATAGGGCGGTGTCGCCGAATTTGTCTCGGACGGCGTCGATGGCGACCGAGAGGTCGCGACGGTCGCTGGATTGGGCTCCGCG
>CABUKY010000013.1 GCA_902492185.1 uncultured Collinsella sp. | reverse complement strand
TCGCTGGCGTGCTCGCTCTCGGTGAACTTAAACTGGGCCCTGTCGGCAGTGTCGCCTGCGACGTCGGTGATCTCGACGCCCTCGGGGACCTCGACCTTAAACCAAATGAAGTCGGTCCTCATATCCACGGCTGGCTTTTCTGCGCCGCCGCCACCGCCACTGCCGGTAGCGCCGCCGCTTCCGCCGCAACCCACCAGGGCAACCGCGGCAAAAAGACTCATGCAGAGGGTGAGAATCGCAAAGGCCTTCTTTTTCATGGTCGTGTCCTCCTCGATCTGTAACCGCCCATGGATTACCTGTCTTTACTGTACGCGTGAGCAGCTCATTCGGGTGGGCCATGTGTCCCATTCTTGGGGCAGGATTTGCGCCGACAAGTGGCAATATGCGAGGGCGCAAAAGAGGGGGGGCCGATGCTGTCGGCCCTCCCCGGGTTGGGCGCCCGTTGTTTTAAAGGGGCGCGTGTACGCGGGCGTTGCCCCAACAGGTTCCTTGTTTATAGATATGCCCCAGTTTGTGACGTCCGAAAGTCCCGAAAGGCGGGCCATGTTTCCCATGTTTGCGGTGCCGACGCCTATCGTTCGTCATAGAAATCCGCGATGGCCAGGTGCGCTGACGCTTATGTACTTATGGGCTAGACTTAGCACCATTATGTGATCGATGCGGTCGGTCGGCGGTTTCCACCCGACCGATGTATATGACTTGAAGGTGCATGCGTATGAGCCAAGAGATGATGGACAAGACCTGCCGCGGGTTTGCCGAGGCGCTTGCCGCGCGCGAGCCGGTTCCCGGCGGCGGTAGCGCGAGCGCCTTTGTGGGCGCGCTGGGAGCCTCGCTTTGCGGGATGGTCGCGCGCTACGGGGCGACCAATCCCTCGCTTGCCGATCGCGCAGACGATCTGACACGCACATTTGCTCAGGCAGACGAGTTGGCACAGGAACTTGTGGGCTTGGTCGCCGAGGACGTTCGTGCCTACGGACAGGTGTCCGCGGCGTATGGTATTCCGCGCGAGGACCCGGCTCGACCTGCGGCGATCCAGGACGCGTTGCATGTGGCGGCCATGCCACCGTATCGGATCATGGATGCCTGCGGGCGCGCGCTGGCGCTGCTCGAGGACATGGCCGACAAGGGTTCACGCCAGTTGCTGTCCGACGTGGCGTGCGGTGCCGTGTTCTGCCGCGCCGCCATGCAGGGCGCGAGCCTGACGCTCTTTGCCAACACCACGTCTATGAAAGACCGGGCGCGCGCCGGGGAGCTCGAGGCGGCGTGCGATGAACTGCTGGATACATGGCTGCCGCGCGCCGATGCTCTGGCACGCCGCGCCGCTGACGCCGCAAGGAAGAGGGGATAGCCATGGCAGAGCTGCTGAAGGGTGCTCCCGTTGCCCGTGCTTTGACCGAGGAACTCGCTGCCCGCTGCGTGGCTTTGCGCGAGCGCAGCGTTGTGCCGACGCTGGCCATCGTTCGCGTGGGCGAGCGCGAGGACGATCTATCCTACGAGCGTGGCGCCCTCAAGCGCTGCGAGAAGGTTGGCATCGAGGCTCGCCGCGTTTTGCTTCCTGCCGATGTTTCGCAGGATGAGCTGCTGGCGGCTATTGAGGACATCAATGCCGACCCCGCTGTTCACGGATGCCTGATGTTTCGTCCGTTGCCCGCTGGGCTTGATGAGGATACAGTTGCCGCGGCACTCGATCCCGCCAAGGACGTCGACTCCATGACGCCGACCTCGCTGCTCACCACGCTTTCGGGGCGAGGCGAGGGCTTTGCTCCCTGCACGGCAGAAGCCGTGTTGGCGTTGCTGGACCATTACGGCGTTGAACTGGATGGAGCTAAAGTTGCCGTTGTTGGTCGCTCGCTGGTAATTGGTCGTCCCGTTGCCGCCATGCTTACGGCGCGCAATGCGACCGTGACGACGTGCCATACGCATACGCGCGACCTTGCTGCCGAGTGCCGTGCTGCCGACATTGTGGTTGCCGCCGTTGGACGCGCACGCACGATTGGCGCGGATGCGGTCCGCGAGGACCAGACGATCATTGATGTGGGCATTAACTGGGATGAGGACGCTGGCAAGCTGGTCGGGGACATCGATTTTGATGCTGCGGAGCCGGTCGTTAACGCCATCACGCCCGTGCCGGGCGGCGTGGGGGCTGTGACCACCGCGATTCTCGCCAAACACGTGATCGAAGCGGCCGAGCGCGCATCGATATAGGCGTTTTGGGCTGTTTGAGGGGTTGGCTATATACCACGTGGTCAAAAAGCGCCAAATATGAGTACTGTTGCCAAGATAGTCACATATATTTTACGTCTTTTGGGCTTCCTAACGATATTCATTCTCGTTAGAAAGCCCATTTTATTGAACCTATGGGGAATAACGCTGCCTCGCTTTTGGACAAATAGGGATTTCCGGCACTCATTACAAGGAAATTTGATGCTACTAAATTGGTGACAGTACTCATATTTGGCATTTTTTGACCACGGGGGCTGCCGAGGCCGTGGTTTCGCCCTTTTTGCGTCGAAGCGATACACTGTTGCCGTTTGATTTCTTCGCTCAAGGAGGATGCGCATGCCGTGCACAACGATTCTGGTCGGTAAGAACGCGAGCTACGACGGGTCGACGCTTGTCGCGCGTAACGAGGACTCGTCCAACGGGGTGTTTGAGCCCAAGCGCATGCGCGTAGTGCATCCCGACGAGCAGCCGCGCGTCTACACGAGCGTCCTGAGTCACCTGACCGTTGAGCTGCCCGATAACCCCATGCGCTACACGAGTGTCCCCGATGTTGTCCCGGGCCACGGCATCTGGGCCGAGGCCGGTTTCAACGAGCTCAATGTGGGCATGTCCGCAACCGAGACGCTCACCACCAATGAGCGCGTTCGCGGCGCCGACCCGCTCGTGGACTACGTGCCCGCCAAGGGCAACGAGGGTGAGGACGGCTATGTGCCGGCGCAGCCCGGTGGCTTGAGCGAGGAGGACATGGTGACCCTGGTGCTGCCGTATGCCAAGTCCGCCCGCGACGGCGTGCGTATTCTGGGCGAGCTGCTCGAGCGCTACGGCACCTACGAGAACAACGGCATCGCCTTTAGCGACGTGGACGAGATCTGGTGGCTCGAGACCATCGGCGGGCACCACCACTGGATCGCCAAGCGCGTGCCTGACGACGCCTATGTGACCATGCCCAACCAACTGGGTATCGACAGCTTTGACCTGGATGACGCTGAGGGCGCCCAGGCCGACCACATGTGCTCCGCCGACCTGCGCGCCTGGATGGCCGAGTGGCATCTGGACCTGACGCTGGGTGTCGAGGGCGACGGTCCGGCTGCGGTCTTTAACCCGCGCGAGGCCTTTGGTTCGCACAGCGACAGCGACCATGTCTACAACACGCCGCGCGCCTGGTACATGCAGCGCTGCCTCAACCCCAGCGACGTGTGGGATGGTCCCGACGCCGACTACACGCCCGAGAGCGATGACATCCCCTGGAGCCGTGTGCCCGAGCGCAAGGTGACCATCGAGGACATTAAGTACGTACTCTCGAGCCACTACCAGGGCACGGAGTACGACTGCTACGGCAGCAAGGGTACGCCCGCCACGCGCGGCGCCTATCGCCCCATCGGCATCAACCGCAACAGCCAGCTTTCCGTGTTGCAGCTGCGCCCCTATGCGCAGCCGGCGTATCGCGCCGTGCAGTGGATGGCCTTTGGTTCCAACTCGTTTAACGCGCTGGTTCCGCTGTACGCCAACGTCGAGACCATGCCCGAGTACTATGCCGACACGCAGGCTCGCGTAACGTCCGAAAACTTCTACTGGGCCAACCGCCTGATCGGCGCCCTGGCCGACGTCCGTTTCCATGAGTGCGGCCGCGCTGTGGAGGACTATCAGGAGAAGGTCGGTGGCATGGGCCACAAGCAGATCCATGACGTCGACGCTGCCGTAGCCGCTCTGCCCGAGGCCGAGGTGCCTGCCGAGCTTGCACGCGCCAACGAGGCCTTTGCCGAGCGTGTCCGCGTGGAGACCGATGCCCTGCTGGGCAAGGTGCTCTACACCACGAGCTGCGCCATGAAGAACTCTTTCGCGATGAACGACAACGTGAGGTAGGGATTTCCCGTCGATCGAATAGCGCTAAAACGCTTTGTCGCTTTCGCTCAATCTTGGGTACAAGAACGCCAATGCAGTTGTTTGTGATTGGAGACAACCATGGTTATGAAACTCGATCAGCTTGTTAACGGCGCCATCAACGTTGGCTTTGGCGCTGCCGCCGTTGCCGTCGAGGGCAGCAAGAAGGTTCTCGACGACCTCAGTACCAAGGGCGAGCAGGTCCGCAAGGACACCGCCACCCCCGATATCGCCCGCAGCGTGTCCGACATGTTCGAGCAGGCCGGCGGTACCATCTCCGATCTGACCGAGCGCTTGGGCATGCAGGGCGAGACCGCGGCCCAGCGCGTGCTCGACGAGCTCATCCTTGCCCGCGTCCGCGTTATGACCGCCCCCGAGCGCACGGCCTTCCTGGACCATGTGCGCGACATCGTCGATTCGGTCGAGGACAACGTGACCTCGGTGCCCGTCGAGTCCGTTGAGCCCGACGATGCGAAGGATACCGAAGAGGCCGAGTAGCAGCGCAGATGGCAGATTCCACCACCGATTACAACAATCTAGATCCCTTGGGTGACGAGGCGGCGGTTGTCGATGAGGTCGACGCCGCCGTCTCGGGCGCTCGCAAGAAGCCGCGCGCTGTCGATATGGTGCCCGAGGAGCCCGACGCGATGGCGCCGGATGAGGAATACCAGCTCACGCCGGCGGGTCGCCGCGAGCGCATCGGGCAGATTGTTCGCCTGGTCAAAAAGTACCGCGTGTGGGATAACCTCACGCCGGTTCGTTTGCGCCGCCTGCTCGAGGAACTCGGCCCCATGTTCGTTAAGATGGGGCAGATTCTGGCCAACCGGTCCGAGATTCTGCCGCAGCGCTTTTGCGACGAGCTGCGTCGTCTGCGCTCCGACGTGGAGCCGGTGCCGTACGAGGTCGTACTCAGCTGTCTGGAAGAAGAATACGGCCTGCGCCTGGGGGAGATGTTCGATGCGATCGATCCCAATCCGCTTGGTAGCGCATCGCTCGCGCAGGTGCACCGCGCTCGTCTGGTGACGGGCGAGGACGTGGCCGTCAAGGTGCAGCGCCCCGGTGCGCAGCAGGTTATGGCGCAGGACATCGATATCATCCGCTCGGTGGTGCGTATCGTTTCCAAGTTCGTCAACACCGATCAATTCGTTGACCTGCACGGCGTGGTCGAGGAGCTGTGGACCTCGTTTCGCGAGGAGACCAACTTTTTGGCCGAGGCCAAAAACCTCAACGACTTCTACGAGTTCCATAAGAGCGTTCATGGCGTGACGTGCCCTAAATCCTATCTGGACCTGTGCACCGAGCACGTGGTGGTTATGGATTACGTCGACGGCATTTCGATCGCCGATCCTGAACGCTTAGTGGCCGAGGGCTATGACTTGGAAAAGATCGGTGCCGCAATCGTCGAGGACTATTCGACGCAGGTGCTCGACGACGGCTTTTTCCATGCCGACCCGCATGCGGGAAACATCATCCTCAAAGACGGAATTGTCTACTTTATCGACTTGGGCATGGTCGGACGCATGTCGAGCCACGACCGTGGCATCGTCAAGGATATGATCTTTGCCGTGGCCGAGGGCGACGTGCCAAAGCTCAAGGATTCGCTCATGCGCTTTGCCGTGACGCGCGGCGATTCGGCCGAGCTTGACCATTCGGCCTTTTTGTCCGACTTGGACTTTATTGTTGCCGACTTTGCCGGGCTCGACCTTAAAGACCTGGATATCGGCGAGTTTTTGACCTCGCTGTTAAACCTCGCGCGCAAAAATGACGTTGAGCTGCCGAGCGTGGTGACGATGTTCGCCCGCGGCATGGTGACGCTCGAGGGCCTGTTGACCGAGTACATGCCCAACGTCAACATGATCCAGATCATCCAGACGCATATTAAAAACGAGAAAAGCACCTATGCGCGCATGCGCGAGATGAGCCGCGACTTTGCAGCGAGCAGTTATCGCGCGGCGAAGGGCTCGCTCGAGGCGGCCGAGTATCTGGGCTTGGCTTCGCGTATGCTTACGCGCGGCCAGCTTAAGGTAAACACGCAGATCATGAGCAGCGATAAGGCGCTGCGACAGCTAGGTGGGATTATCGACCGCATGTCGATGGCAATTGTGATCGCCGGTCTGTTTATCGGTTCGTCGGTGGTGTACTACGCGCGCATCGAGCCGGTTGTGTTTGGTATCCCGGTCATTGGCTTTATGGGCTACGTGAGCGCGCTGGTGCTGGCGCTTATGCTGGGCCGCAATATCTGGCTCAACAGTCACGGCGGCAAACACTAGAGGCTGCGGCCGTCACCGCATTTTCCTATCGCAAACAATAGCTTTTACCTTGGGCTTCGCCTGCGTGCGAGGCCCTTTTGCGTGATACCATTTTGACGGTAATAATCGATGGCCTAGATGGTGGTGCGGAGACGCACGAATGCGCGGTTATCCTGCGCATTTGGGAGAATCGGGGTGCAAGTCCCCAGCTGTACCAGTAACCGTAATTCCTCTTGGCTCGGGATGCTCGCGTCGCAGATCGGACGACGTGCCCGAGTCGTTAAGGTTAAGTCGGATCGCCTCCCGTCTTGCATGCGGCTGCGGCTTTTGCCGCCGGTGTGCATAGGGCTCTGGAGGGAAGGGGGACCCCGATGGGGGAACTCGAGCGCAACATGCGCGATGACGTGGGGCAGTCTCAAGGCAACGCTCCAAGTACAGACAGTAGGAGACAAATGGATATGTTTGAGGACGAGCGCCAGCGCGTCTCGCATCGCTGTGGCGCGATTGCACGCGGTGTAGCCAAGCGCGGCCTGGTGGCATTCCTGGCCTTCGCGATGGCCTTTGGCACCACGCCGGCTCAGCTGTGGGCCGAGGGCGCCGAGGGCATTGCCGAGGCTGTGGCTCAGGCTGCGACGCCGGGCGAGGACGCAGCGCTTGCGGGCGGTACCGCTGAGCAGAGCGGCGCCGAGGTTTCGGATTCCGAGAGCGCGCCTGCAGCTAGTGCAGCCATAGCAGAGGCAGCAACTGGCGGCGAAGGCTCGGCGACGGGGGAGAGCCCTGCCACGAGCGAGCAGTCTTCGACGGCATCCGCTGGCCAAGCGGGATCTGCCGCCGCGGCTGCCGTTCAGACAGAGAACCCGACAGAAACCGGCGATGTCGCCAAGAAGCAGGTCGAGGTCTCGTTCTCGATTATCGGCACCGATGCTGACGGTAAGGCTCAGACCTGGGTGGCACCTACGCAGCTCAAGCTCGACGAGGGCGCGACGGCTGCGGATGCCTTCGTTAAGCTGCAGCAGAAGACGGGCTTTAAAGCGGATTACGAACCGAACACGGCATACGGCTTCTACCTCAAAAGCATCACATCTCCGAGCGATGGTCGCACGCTTGCCTACGATCCGACGACTTATGCCTTCTGGCAGCTGTTCGTCGACGGCGCGTCTTCCTCGGTTGGCGCGAGCAGCGTCAAGCTCACCCAGGGGCAGAAGATTGAGTTTGCCTATACGGCTGGTAGCTCGTCCCCTGTCGTTAAGGACCAGGTTGCCGCAAATGTGACCGTCATTGGTCGCGATGCCCAGGGCAAGACTCAGACTTGGGTCGATAACGCGCAGTATGTGGTGACGTCCGGCTCGAGCGCGCTTGACCTTACGAAGGTCGCGCTCGAGGCGAATGATATTGACGCCGTTGCTGCGGGCTCCTTCATTCTGAGCCTTAAGTACAACGGTGTTGAGCTGGGTACGCCCCAAGATTATTCGACCTATTGGCAGCTGTTTATCAACGGCAAGTCGAGTGACTATACGGCGGACAATGTCACCATCCATGCCGGCGATACCGTCACGTGGTTCTACGGTGGCTGGGGCGACCAGTTGCCGTCCGATTCTGTCCATGCTTCTGTTCAGGTTCTCGGTAAGGACAAGGACGGCAAGCAGCAGGTTTGGGCTTCGACGGGTCAGACGAGTCTCAAGGCGGGCTCTACTGCCAAGGATCTCCTTGAGCAGACCGGCCTTAAGCTCGATGCTAGCGAATCGTCTTGGGGCTGGTTCCTCAACGGTATTACTTCGCCGTTCGACAGTAAGTCCTATGGCTGGGATGCTGCGACCAAGAGCTATTGGCGCTTCTACGTAAATGGCAAGTTCGCCGACGTTGGCGCCGGTGCCTACAAGCTCCAGGAGGGTGACGCCGTCACCTTTATGTATGGTGCTGACGCCGATGCCCTCCCCGGTCAGGTGCTTGGATCCGCCGATGTTATCGGTCCCGATGTCAACGGCAACAATACTCGCTGGGGCTCGGCAAGCAGTGTTTCTTTGCCTGAAGGCTCTACTGCCCAGAACCTTATTGAGACGGTTCTGAAGGCCAAGGGCGTTACGTACAACGGCTCCCAGAGTGGCGAGTACTGGTTCCTCAATTCCATCAAATCGCCGTTCGAAGACAAGTCGTACGGTTATGATGCTGCGACCAATAAATATTGGCACCTGTATATCAATGGAGAGCCCTCCTTACTCTGCGCCAATCAGATTACGCTCAAGAGCGGCGATAAGGTCACGCTTGCCTATACCACCGACGATTCGCCCATGCCCGATCCCGACAAGGTTGTCGTGGACCCGAGTGCGACGACTCCTGATTGGGATGCCGAGTGGGCCGGCTACGGCAACAGTGGCAACGGTTCGACCGTAACGGATGCCAAGACGCCTGCGCAGGCCGCCGGTCTTAAGTGGGCCTTCGATTGGAAGGCCGAGTCTGGTCAGCAGTATGCCAACTGCAGCGAACCTGTCATCGCCAACGGCTTTGTGTACATCGCGACCGAGAACGAGCTCATCAAGATCGATTCGTCCACGGGCAAAAAGGTTGCCTCTGCGCCGCTTGCCTCCAAGGTGAGCTATACCTCTCGTCCGATCTATACCAATGGCCTTATCATCGTTCCGCTCAACGGCGGTGCGGTCCAGGCGATTACTGCAGACAAGCTGATCTGCAAGTGGCTGACGCCTGGTTTGACGGACTTGACGCAGAGCTCCTGCACCGTCGTTTCGGACGGCGAGTACGTCTATGTAGGCTCGGTCGATATTTCGTATGACGAGAATTACAACGCGACCTACGGCAACGGCTCCTTTGCGCGCATTAAGATTGCCACGGGCGAAGTTTCTTGGCAGAACATCGACCCTGCCGAGGGCTATTACTGGACTGGTGCGGCTTTGACGGATAAGTATGCCATCGTTCCTACGAGCGCGGGTACGCTTAAGTGCATTGATAAGACGACGGGCGATGTCGTTTCGACCATGAAGCTCGGCGCTGTCGCAAATGCCGATTGCATTGCCGATCCGTCCAATGGTTCGACCTTCTATCAGATGACGCACGACGGAAAGCTCCATGTGATTTCGCTTTCGGCGAAGGGCGTGCTGAGTGAACAGAAGACGGTTGATCTGGGCCTTACGAATAATCTGAGCGCCCCTGCGGTGTCTGGTGACAATCTGATTGTCGGCGGACAGACGGCTACTGGCTCTGCTCTGGTTCTCTATAACCTGAAGACGGGTAAGACCACGATGGTCGCTGCTGCCGACGGCAAGGCGCTGCCGGCTGGCCTCAACGGTATTGCTGCTACTCCGCTGGTGAGTGTTCAGGGCGGCAAGACCTATGTGTACTTCACCGTTAACAGCGCGGATAGCAAGGATTACGTCAACTACTCTGCTGGTGGTGGCGTGTATCGCTATACGCTCGGCGATGCAGAGGCGACGCAGATTTATGATGCGGCTGGCCATTACCAGTACTGTGACTCTCCGGTCATTGCCGATGCTTCTGGCAATCTCTACTACATTAATGATTCGGGCACGCTGTTTAAACTTGGAGCTGTCGAGTCTTGGACGGTTGCCTTTAACTCCAACGGCGGGTCTGCTTGCGACACTAAGTTTGTTGCTACGGCCGATGGCAAGCTGGTCAAGCCGGTCGATCCGACGCGCGATGGCTACACTTTCGGCGGTTGGTATACCGATGAGGCTTGCACGCAGGCGTATGACTTCAGTACGCCGGTGACGGCCGACCTGACGTTGTATGCCAAGTGGACCAAGAATGCCGTTAACCCTGGCGGTAATGGCGGTTCAGGCTCCAATGGCGGCAATGGCGGCGTTGGTTCGAATGGCGGCGGCGGTTCTAGTACCGGTACTGGTTCCGGCACTGGCGCTGGCGCTGGTTCTGGCTCCGGCTCGAAGGGCGGCGCTATTGCCCCGGGCCAGAAGCCGGTGACCAAGACGACGGTGTCGACCAAGACCGAGACCAGGGACAACAAGTCCGACAAGAAGGACTCCGATAAGTCCGATAAGAAGGACGAGAAGAAGTCTGACAAGAAGTCTGACAGGAAGTCTGACAGGAAGGACGGCAAGTCCGACAAGAAGTCCGACAAGAAGTCCGATTCCAAGTCCGATACGGGTGCTGTTTCCACGACCACTGCTAAGAAGTCCTCTAGTGCTTCCGAGCAGGAGACTGGCACCAATCCGCTCGCCATCGTTGGCATCGCCGCCGGCGTGATTGGCCTCGCGCTCATCGCCGTCTTCGTGCTGACCAAGCGCGGCAAGGGTGACGGTAATGCCCGATAAGCCCAAGGAGACCAGCGGGCAACAGCCCGACTCCTCGTTTATCCAGCTCGATGATCCAAAGCAAAAGGGCGCCGCTTCGGCGGCGTCCGCCTCTCGTCGCAAGGCGCTCCTTGGCGTTCTTGCTGCCG
This sequence comes from uncultured Collinsella sp., assembly GCA_902492185.1. Classification (GTDB taxonomy): domain Bacteria; phylum Actinomycetota; class Coriobacteriia; order Coriobacteriales; family Coriobacteriaceae; genus Collinsella. The sequence goes on along the minus strand of CABUKY010000013.1, from coordinate 15,894 downwards.
CGTACACCATTCTGATCGTCGTCTCGCTGGGCTTCGTCCATCCTTCCGAGAGCGGCGCCTGGTCCATTGACTGGATCGTTCAGACCGTGACGGGGGAGAGCGTCGTCGCCAAGGACACCAAGGGGTCTGGCTCGTCTGCCGCTTCGGGCGAGGCCAGTTCCAAGGATTCCAAATCTTCGAATGATGCAAAAGACGAGCCCAAGGGTTCGAACGACGCCAAGGACGATTCCGAGTCTTCAAACAAGGAATCGGACAAAAACTCGGATAGCAAGAAGTCCGAGGACCGGGGCGGCAAGAAGTCTGGCGATAAATCCGCTGCCCAAAATACGGGAGCCGGTGATACTTCCAATGCGTCTGGCGGTGCTTCTTCGGGCGGTGGCCAGTCGTCTGATGGAGCCTCGTCCTCTAATGGTGGAAACGCCTCCTCGGGCAGCCAAAGCGGCTCACAGGAGTCCAGCTACGTTACGGTGACGGTTTCGGTCACATCGAGCGCTGTGGGCAATCCTGTGTCCTCTGGCGGCACCTTTACCTTTAACGAAGGCGCCACCGTTTACGATGCCCTGTGCGCGCTAGGCCTTTCTGTCAACGCACACGGCTCGTCGTACGGCACGTATGTTTCCGCGATTGGTGGTTTGGCCGAGAAACAGTACGGCGGCACGAGCGGCTGGATGTACTCCGTCAACGGCACAACGCCCATGACGGCCTGCAGTAACTACGTTCTCTCCAATGACGACAACGTCGTTTGGTATTACGTAACGGGCTAGAGGCCTCGACATAGCGCGCCAGACGGGCGGTTCGGGCCAACATCCGGACCGCCCGTTTTTCATGCGAATGGGACTGGGTCGCCGGGTCTCTCTGCAAACAAAAAACCGGTTGGAACGGGAATTCCAACCGGTTATACATTCAAGCAAATAGTGAATCGACTACGACCGTGCGCCCTCGAGGAAGAAGCGACGGCTGAAGTAGTTGTACCAGGTGACAAGGAACGTGGCGATGGCCTTCATGGCTTGGTAGCCGATGCTCAAAAACGTGACGCCCACAAACATATACAGGTCGTTGAGGCCCAGGCCGATCACCGACAGGATGGTGAAGATCGTGAACTCGCGCTTGCGGCTCATGCCTTCGCGGTGGTCGAACACGTACTTCATGCTGAGCCAGTAGTTGACCACGACGGACGTGATAAACGAAACCGTGGTGCTCATCAAAAAGTCGAGGTGGAACAGCTCGACGAGCGCAATGAGCATGCCCCAGTCGATGCCAAAGGAGATAAGACCCACGACAGCAAACTTGAGGAACTGCTTGGTATGAGGTTGTGCCAGCGCCTTGCGCACGTAATCACATCCAATGCGTTGATGAATCGAGCAGAGGATACTTTAGAGCTTTTACAAGGGAAACGTAAGGTCTTTGCCAAGAACTATATGAACTCGCCAAATTTTCAAGAGCTAATCCGCAAACGTTGAAAATTTGCCCGTAAACGAGCGGCACCCACGGACGATACTGCGCTGAGTGCACGTCGTCCGTGGGCGCCGTAATGCTGCAGGGGTTTCGAGCTACTTGGTCTCGTCGCCCTCCAGGAAGATTTTTCGGGTCACAAAGTTGTAGACCATGACAAGCGCGGTGGCGCAGATCTTGGCGATATTGGCCTCGAGTCCCAGGCCGGCGTTGAGCGCCAGCACGATGCCGTCGTTGAGCACCAAACCGATCACGGACAGCACGACAAAGATGATGAACTCGCGGCGGCGGCTCATGCCTTCCTTGTGCGCAAACACGTACTTCATGCTTGCGAGGTAGTTAAAGATGAGTGAGATGATAAAGCCGCTGGTGTTGGCGATTAGGATGTTGAGGCCCAGACCGTAGTGGAGCAGATTCATAATGCCAAAGTCGATAACCGTGGCAATGACACCGACGACGCCAAATTTCATGATCTGCGCAAGGAGCTTTTGCATGGTACCTGCCTTAGGGTGGCGCGGGGACGCCGTGGGGATGACAAACTCAGCAAGTTTAGCCAATCCCCGCGGGTGGGGCTAGACGCGCTCTTCGATAGCACCGTTTCTATATGCATCGAGCAGCTGGCGCAGATCCTGGATCTGGCTGCGAATCTTGGCGCCAGTATCGGTGTCGCTCACCATGCGGCGACGGTCTGCTTGGTCAAAACGGTTGGTCTCGCTTTCGATGTCCACGTTGCGCGTGAGTGCCTCGGCAACCGTCGTAAAGGCCCGGTGCGACTTGAGGCGGCAGCCGCGCGAGCTCGAGATGAGCGTATAGCCGGCGATGCCCGTCTTGGGATGGTAAGCGCGGCAGAAGCCGCCATCGATGACCAGCAGCTTGCCCTCGGCGCGGATGGGCTGCTCGCCCTTGGTGGTTTTAACGGGCGTGTGGCCGTTGATGATGTGGCCGGTCGGCGAGCATGCCATGGGCGCGACGCCAAACTCGCGCATGATATCATCGCAGACCGAGGGCGACTTGGTAAGCGTAAAGTACGGGTCCATCGGCTCGACCCAGGTGCTCTTATCGGCGATATAGGCGCGCTCAAAGGTACGCACCAGGCGTCCGCTGGCGGGTGAATTGAAGCCAATCCACAGGTACCACATCCAGTCGAGGGCATCGCGGTCGCCCACGCGCCACGCGCGGCGGGCGATGTGGTCGCAAAAATCGAGATAATCGCGGCCAGCGTGCCAGGTGCCCAGGCAGTTCATGCTGCTAAAGGTGCCGTCTTCGTTGAGCGGAACGCAGCCGTGGAAGAGCAGGTTGCCGTTGGCGACCTTGTACATCGAGCCGTGGGTGTAGAGGAAATCGATATGGCGATGCAGGTGATCGGCGGTTACAAACTCGGACACGAGCTTGTCGATGATGTGCTGCTCCTGAGACGTGAGCGTGTAGGGGTCCGCCGGGTCGACGGTGGGGAAGTCGTTGGTCGTGAGCGGCCACACGCTGCCGTCGGCGAGCGTGACCGTGCCGGTGTCGTGGTCGATCTTGTCGAGTAACAGGCGGTCGGTCATATCGAACTCGGGGTGGCGCTGGATAATCTGGCCCTCGAGCTTAAAGAGCAGCACGTTGATGGCCTTGATCAGCGGGGTGATGGACTCACCGGCGGTGTAGGTGGCATCGGCAAAGGCGACAAGCTCACGCAGCGAGATGCCGTAGTCGTTCTCCAGGATCTCGTAGTTGTCGTAGCGTAGGTTGTTGCGCAACACCGTGGCGATGCAGGCGGGCTCACCGGCCGCAGCGCCCATCCACAGCAGGTCGTGGTTGCCCCACTGGATGTCGAGTGAATGGTAGGTGAGCAGACGGTCCATAATTTTGGCCGCGCCGCCGCCGCGGTCGAAGATGTCGCCCACCAGGTGCAAGTGGTCGACGGCCAGGCGCTTGATGAGCGAGGCGAGCGACTCGATAAAGTCGTCGGCGCTGGCGGTCTCTAGGATGGACTCCACGATGCGCTCGTGATAGCGCACGCGATAGTTGTTCTCGTCCGGGTGCGTGTGCAACAACTCGTCGATGATGTAGGCGTAGTCGCGCGGGATGGCCTTACGCACCTTGGAGCGCGTGTAGCGGCTTGAAAGTGAGCGAGCGACCATGATGAGCTGGTCAAGCATCGTCTTGTACCAGGTTGGCGAGTCCTCGCGCCGGCTGCGGACCAGGTCGATCTTCTCGCGCGGGTAGTAGATGAGCGTACACAGCTCGCCCTTTTCGTCAAAGGAGAGCGTGTCGCCAAAGATCTCGTCGACATGTTCGCGCACGACGCCCGAGCAGTTGTTGAGGATGTGCATAAAGGCTTCGTACTCACCATGCACGTCGCTCATAAAATGCTCGGTGCCCTTGGGTAGGTTGAGGATGGCCGAGAGGTTGATAATTTCGGTAAATGCGGATTGTTCGGTGGGGAACTGTCTCGACAGCAGGCGCAGATACTTGAAGTCTTGCGGGTTGCGATCGAATGCGACCATGAAACACCTTCCGATGGGGCTGGTAAAACTGATAAACAGCGTCAAACGTTTACCAGTATGCGCCGCTTTTGTTTCGATTTTGCGCCAGCGGCTGAATTGTCGGCTGAACGGTTTGGTAAATCGATTTAGTGAAGGTAGATGTGTTGGTCGGGTGGAGACGACAGAGGGTGTTTTCTCAGATATTTATGCGTCGGGTCGGTGGAGACGATGGTGGTAAAGATGTTCACTATTTTTGGTTCGATTTGGTAAATAGTGGACATATGTACCGCATGTAGGCTCACTGTGCGATAATTTGCGCAGCAATGAGTAAGGAGCCTCATATGAGTGATTTTGTCCTGACCTGTGAATCCGCCGCCGATCGAACCCGTGAGTTCTTTGCGTCGCGCAATATCCCTGTCGTGTGTTTTCATTACGAGATCGACGATGTTGTCTATACGGACGATCTGTATCAGTCGATTACGCCGGACGAGTTTTTTGCCCAGATTGCCGCGGGCGCCATGCCCAAGACGTCTCAGGTGAGCGTGGGTGAGTACGAGGAGTTTTGGGAGCCGTTTGTTGCCGAGGGTAAAGACGTGCTGCACCTGACGTTGTCGTCGGGTATTTCGGGCACGTATGGATCGGCCTGCGTCGCGGCGCAGATGCTTGCGGATCGCTATCCCGAGGGCGGCAAGGTGCGCGTCATCGATTCGCTGGCGGCGTCTTCGGGCTTTGGCCTGTTGTTGGAATATGCCGCCGATGTGCGCGATAGTGGGGCTTCACTCGACGAGACGGCTGCCTGGATCGAGGAGCACAAGCTCAACCTGCACCACTGGTTCTTCTCGACCGATCTGTCGAGCTACCTGCGCGGCGGTCGCATTTCGGCCGCGAGCGCGATCATCGGCACGGCGCTTAAGATTTGCCCGCTTATGACGGTCGATTGCGAAGGTAAGCTGTCGCCACGTGAGAAGATTCGCACTAAGAAGCGCGCGATTTCCGAGATGGCTAAGACCATGATGGCACACGTACAGGACGGTGCAGATTATTCGGGTAAGTGCATCATGTCGCAGTCGGCGTGCCGCGAGGATGCCGAGGCGGTCGCGGCGCTGATTGAGGAACAGGTTCCGCAGCTTAAAGGCAAGATTGAGATCAATGACATCGGTACTCTGATTGGCTCGCATACCGGACCTGGTACGGTGGCGCTCTTCTTTATGGGCGACAAGCGCGTGGATTAATTTGCCCCATCACGTCGCTGCATGATTGCTCAAACGAAACCGGCCCGCCTCACGTTTGTGGGGCGGGCCAAGATGTTTTGCTAGCGTTTCTTTCCGCGGAAGAAAAAGCCGTGCAGTGACGGCTTGAGGCCGCGGTTGGCGCGATGCTCCTCGACGCGCTCGTGGATCGAAGCGACGCGCTCGATGACTTCGTCGGGAATCGGCACATCGGGATTCATGTTCTCGACTTGGCTGACCTCGGCGGCGGCGACCTGGTCGATAATGGGCACGTCGTCGCGCGAGATGACAGGTGTGGCGTCTTCCTTGATCTTGCGATAACGCTGCATCATGTCGGTCTGTAGCTGTTGGGCCGAAGGCGGTGTCCAGATGATGGCGTTGGCGCCGGCGGCGATGGTCTCGCGAATGCTCTCGGGCGTCTTGCCGCCCGGCGCGATAAGCGGCAGGTTGGGATAGTGCTCGCGCAGCTCGCGTAGGACCTGGGGCGTGTTCTTGCCGGCGGCGATGTTGAGAATCTTGGCTCCAGCGCGCACCTTGGCGTGGGCATCGTCGTCGCAGCGAACGACCGTGGCGATGACGGGGATGTCGGCGATGTTGGTGATGTGCTCGACCATCTCGGCAGTAGCGGGGGAGTTGACCACGCAGCCCGCCGCGCCCTGCATCTCGGAGACGGCTGCCATCTGCACGGAGCGCTTACCGGTCGTAGTTCCGCCACCCACGCCTACAAAGACCGGGCACTCGGCGACGGTCAGCAGCGCTTGCGTAATGGCGGGCTGCGGCGTGAAAGGGTAGACCGCAAAGACGGCGTCGGCGTTGGAGTTGCGGATAACCGCGACATCGGTGGTGTAAATGAGCGACTTGATGCGTCGGCCAAAGAGCGTGAAGCCGCTGGCCTCCTCGATCTCGTCGGGCATGCGAAGGGCAGCCTTGCGTAGGCGTCCGTCGATGGGCAGGGGCTCCATAGGGAGCAGGCCGTTGGGCGTGACGGCTATTTGGGGCTCGGTGAACTCGTCTGCAAGCTCGACCTCGGAAAAATCGACCGAGGCGACGATGTCCTCGTGCACCTCGGCGGGCACATCGATGGGAGCTTGGTCGTTTGCCGCCGCAGGCGTGTCGAAGGAGCTGGTGCCGACGAAGGCGTCGACGCGCTCATTTAGATCGTTGAGGGTATCCATGGAGGCTCGATTCTATGTGATGATGGCCGGCGCGATGCAGCCGGAATTGCGAATGCTAAATCGTTTGACGAGTAGATTTTTCCCCGCCGCGCCATCCGTTAGACCGAAGGGCCGGCGAACGTGAAGGAGCTGTGGTGGCGGGTATCGAGGTGCTATCTTGAAAGCCCCGTTTAAAAGAGAGGTGACGCGGTATGGAATTGACAGCAATGTTTGGCTCGATCGGCCTGTGTGTGGCCGCAATCGTTGCCGCCGCGGTCATCTACTTTGTGGTCACGGCCATTAAGGGCAAAAGGGCCGAACGCAAGGAGCGATGCTTAAACAGCATCGCGACCAGCAGGGCAAACGCGCACAGAGATAGCTTGTTGAGTTTTGGATCCGTGCGCTAGCTGCGTTTTCGGATCAGGGCAATGTAGAAGCCCTCAAAGTCGCGGCTAGGCGGAATGGTGAGCGTGCCGGGCAGGCCGTTGACGATGGCCGATACCTGACCCGCGGCAATGGCTTCGGTCAGAGCGTTGGACTCGATGCGCGGCTCCTCACCAGCTTCCTGGGTGCGTCGTGCTTCACTTTCGCTTGGCGTGCCGTCGAGGGGGATGAGCTCGCAGTCCATATGCTTGTCGAGGGCCTCTTGCAGGGCGTCCTCGTTTTCCTGCGGCAAGATCGAACAAGTCGAATAGACGAGCGTGCCGCCCGGTTTGAGGGCCCCCATGGCGCGGTCCAGAAGTGCTCGCTGCGAGCGGGCGCACTTGCTCAGCAACTGCTCGGTGAGGCCGCGCAGGCTTTTCTCGTTGCCACTGATGACGGTGCCCGTGCCGGTGCAGGGAGCGTCGAGCAGGATGCGGTCAAAGCGGAAGAACTCGTCGAGCTCGCGTGCGTCGATGCGCATGACGGGCACGTTTTTGGCACCCTGGCGATGGAGGTTCGACTCGAGCTTTTCGGCGCGGGGAATGCTCATCTCACAGGCGGTGAGGTGCGCCTGTCCCTGGGTGAGGGCGGCGATCTGCGTCGTCTTGCCGCCGGGGGCTGCGCACATGTCCAGGATGTCCTCGCCTGCCTGGGCGCCCAGGACCAACGGCGGCATCATGGATGACAGGCTCTGCAGGTAGATTTTGCCGTCGCGGTAGATGTCGAGATCCCACAGATCTGAAACCTGGGCCTCGGGCAGGATAAAGGCGTCCGGATACCAGGTAACGGTTTGGTGGGCGATGCAGGCGGCATCGAGCGCCGCAGCGATGTCCTCGGCGGTCGCCTTGAGCGTGTTGGCGCGCAGCGTGACCGGGCGTGTGGCCGCGGCGCCGAAGCCCTCGATCATGAGCTTGGCATCGGCGGGCGCATAGGCGCCGGCGACCGTGTCGACCATAAAGCGCGGCAGGTCGGCGGCGCAGGGAAGGGCGGCAAGCTGGTCGGAAAGCTCGGTAGCAGCAAACTGCCTGAGCTTGAGCTCGGCCTTGACCTGCTTTTTCTGCTTACGACGACGCGGCTTGGACATCCGTCTTTCCTTCCCGTCCCAAATTGACTACTTTCCGGGCACGCCGCTGCTGGCGTGCTTTAGTACTGGCTCTCGTGCTTGCTAAAGAAGTCGAAGCGCGGGGGCAGCGGCTTCACGCGGTGCTCGCCGGGCTTCTCGCCCAGGCTCTCCACAAACTCATCCGTGGAGGCAAAGATGTTATCCCAGCTAAAGAAGGCGACCGGGTCAACGTCGAAGTACTCGCAGATGAGCTCGCAGCCGGCCGGCACGATGCCGTGCATGAGCACGGTCGCTACGCGCAGCTCGGTAAAGGCGTCGACGAGGGCCTGCGTCATGGCGGCGTTGGCCGGCTCGCCCTCGAGCTTGTTGGCGGCCTTGGAGGCATCGCTCCAGCGCTTGTTGGCGGCGCGCAGGTAGTCGTCGCACACAGCGAGCGCTCGGTGCGTCTCGAACTTGTACATGGCCTGCTCAAAGGCGAGGGCTGCCTGCTGGGCGGCTTCGACCACGGTGTCAGAAGCGGCACCGGCGGGGATGCAACCGTTGCGATAGGGACTCTCGTCGCCCTCCTTGACGGCGACGCCGTAGAAGCAGCTGCGGGCCAGGCGGTTGAACACGCCGGTCAGCAGCGCGCTCTCCTTAAGGGCGGGGTCGATAACGCGCTTGTCGTCGCAGGCGCGCACCTCGTTGCCGTCCTTGTCCTTGCCGGTCACGCGCGTGTCGTATGCCTTGGGGCTAAAGCTCACCGGCTTCTCGGACAGGCCGAGCGACAGCCAATGCGCGCGCATCTGCTCGCAGGTGTAGTGGTTGAGCAGGTCGTCTGCCGGCGGGGGAGGAGTCTGCGAGGACGAGCTTGCCTTTTTGCCCATGTAGAGCAGGTGGTAGCAGGCGCTGACGGTGCTCTGCGTGAGGTTCCAACCCAGGGCCTCCCACATGGCGGTCTGCGCGATGCAATAGAAGTAGATGTTGTCCTGGCCAATGAACTGGTAGATCTGTGCGTCATCCGAGCACCACCAGTCGCGCCAGTCGAGCGAGCTGTGCTGGTAGGTGGGCGCGGGGACCTGCGTGGAATCGGCGGCGGGCTCGCCCATGAGGGCGGCATCCTGGGCGGCGACGCCCTCGGTCACGCCGGCGGCCTTGGCATCGCGTGCGAGCACGGTGCGCGTATAGCTGATGGGAGCCCACAGGCTCTCGGGCCAGCACCAGCAGGTGACGTCGGAGACGCCATCGACCTCGGGCACCGGAACGCCCCAGTCGATGTTGCCGGTGATGCGGAAGGGTACGAGCGCCTTGCCGCTGCGGAAGCGCACGCCGCCGTTGGCGAGCACCGCGTGGGCATCGTCGCGCTCCTTCCAGCTGGGGAAGGTGACGGTAAAGCTGCTCTTGTTGCCCTCGGGCTCCAGCACGGTGTGCTCGGGAAGCTGATCCTCGACGGCATCGAAGGCCTCGCGGAACTTGTTCTGGATGTAGAGCTGGGCCGGCAGCAGCCACTCTTCCATGGTCTTGGAGACCACGGAGCGAACCTGCGGGTTCTGGGCGAGCTTGGCGGTATAGGTTTTCATAAAGTCGAGGTAGGCCGGCAGGTCGAAGTAGAGGTTGTCGACCGGGCGCAGCTCGGGCACCTCGCCGGTGAGCTGGCTTTTGGGCGCGATGAGCTCCTCGGGCTCAAACTGGTGACCCAGGTCGCACTCGTCGGCATAAGCCTTCTCGGACTTGCAGCCCTGGATGGGGCAGCGGCCGATCACCTGGCGGCCGTTGAGGAACGTGCCGGCCTTGGCGTCGTAGAACTGCAGCGTGGAGCGCTTGGAGATGGTGCCCTGTTCGTGCAGACGCTCGATAATCTCGGCGGTCACCTCGTTGTGAATCTGCGCAGCCGGCTCAAGGCCCGAGCCGCCGTAGATATCGCAGCTGATGTTGTAGTTGTTGAGGGTCGCGGCCTGGCGGGAGTGATTGGACTCGACATACTCGGCGATGGACTTGTCGTAGCCCTCGTTCTCCTTGAGCTTGCGGTGGCTCTCCATGATGGGCGAGCCATAGCAGTCGGTGCCCGAGGTGAAGATGACGTTCTCGCGGCCCAGACGGTCGCGCAGGAAGCGGGCGAAGAAGTCGGCCGGGACAAAGACGCCACCGACGTGGCCAAAGTGAAGGCCCTTGTTGCCGTAGGGCTCGCCGGCGGTAACGATGGCGCGGCGAGGCCAGCTGGGACGGTCGTTCATGGAGTATTTGGATGCCATGGGACTCCTTCGCATATGGTGAGAGCGCGGCCGGGCGCAAGGCCTGGCGACGCGGTGGTCAATTCGTGCATATCGTTCGACATTATCGCACATGCGGACGGGTACGTGGCAGGGGCGCTATCCTAAGATGCTATGAATGAGATTTCCAACATACATGCGTTTGAAGACGAGGAATTTCTGCACGCTTGCTTCGTGTGGGGGATGGTCGTAGTCGGCGTGTTTGCCGTGTGCCTGGTGCCGGTGTTTATGCTGCTGGGCGGGCCTGCAGACTTGGATGCGGCTGACGCGGGCGGCTGGATGGCTGTCGTGGGCTGGATAGTCGGCTTGGCTGCGGTTTCTGCGGCGTCATTTGCCGTGCACGAGCTGGTGCACGGTGTGTTTTTTAAGCTGCTGGCGCCTGCGGGCGCGCAGGTGACCTTTGGGGCGAATCGCGAGACGGCGATGATCTATGCCTGCGCCGAGGGCGTTGTGTATTCGCGCCGGCGGTACATGGCGGTTTGCCTGGCACCGACGGCTGTTGTGACGACAACGCTTGCCCTGGGGTTTGCGTTTTCGGGCTATCCGCTGCTGTGCTATCTGGCGGCCGGCTTGCATTTGTCAGGCTGTGTGGGCGACTGGTATTACGTGCGGACCATTTTGCGCGACCGCCGCATTGTCGCCTGCGAGGACACGTCCTTCGGCGTGCGCTTTTTCGGGTGAGGAGATGTCGATGAAGCCGTTGTTGTTGCACGCCTGCTGTGCGCCGTGCTCTCTTGAGCCGGTCCGCCTGCTGCGCGAGGAAGGGTTTGAGCCCACAATCTGCTGGACCAACCCCAATATTCAGCCGCACGATGAATGGCAGCGGCGTTTGGACGAGCTGCGCCGGTGGTGTGCCGATGGCGACATCGAGCTTATCGAGGCGGGGGAGGACCGTGAGCGCTGGGAGGCCGGCGTGGCACCGCTGGGTGCCGATCGGCCCCGTCGCTGTCGTGCGTGCTATGCCCTGCGCTTGGCCGAGGCGTGCCGCGTGGCCCAGGAGCGTGGGTTTGAGTTTGTGGGTACGACGCTCGCCGTCTCGCCGTATCAGTTGTTCGAAACCTGCAATGATGTGTTGGAGCGTCTGGCTGCCGCCCGCGGTCTCACTCCGGTGATTCGCGATTTTCGTCCGTATTACCCCGAGGCGACACGCCGTTCGCGCGAGCTGGGCATGTATCGGCAGAACTACTGTGGTTGCCGCTTCTCGGCTGTCGAGGCGGCCATGGACCGCGCCCGCATCCGCGACGAGCGCAAAGCGTCCAAAAAGTAGTTCATTTGGGACGTCAGCCTGCTAGGATGTAGAGCGGACTTTAGCTATATAAGGAGTATCCGACGTGTCTATGCGTACCGATGATTTTGACTACAACCTTCCTGAGGAACTGATCGCCCAGGCTCCAGCCGAGCCGCGCGACTCCTGCCGCCTGCTGGTGGTGGATCGCAAGGGCTCCCAGGCGGGAACGCCGCTGGAGCACGGCGGTACCGTTGAGCACCGCATCTTCCGCGACATCATCGACTATATCGAGCCGGGCGACGTGCTCGTCATCAATCAGACGCGCGTGATGCCGGCCCGTCTGATCGGTCGTAAAACGGGATCGGGCGGCGTGGTCGAGACCCTGCTGCTCAAGCGCCGCGAGGACGTGGATCCGCTGGGCCATGTTTGGGAGTGCTTGGTCAAGCCGGGCAAGCGCCTGAAGCCCGGTGCTCATATTGAGTATCGCGCCGGTGGCGCCCATGCGCCCGAGGGGGCTCCCGTGGTGCTGACGGCCGAGGTTGTCGACTTTGTCACCGATAGCCGCGGCGGCCGCCTGGTACGCTTTGAGCCGGCCGGTTGCAATGCCGCCGGCGAGCCGCGCACGCTCGACGAGGCCATCCATGCTGCCGGCCACGTGCCGCTGCCGCCCTACATTACCGATTACGAGGGCGATCCCGAGAAGTACCAGACCGTCTACGCCATGAAGGAGGAGCACTCGGCCGCTGCTCCCACGGCGGGTCTGCATTTTACTCCCGAGCTCATGGCTGCCATCGAGGCCAAGGGTGCCAAGTTTGCCGCCGTCGAGCTCGAGGTGGGTATCGATACCTTCCGTCTGGTGGAGGAGGACGACCCCGCGCAGCACGTGATGCACACCGAGCGCTACCACGTGTCGCAGGAGGTTGTCGACGCCGTGCATAAGGCGAAGGCCGAGGGCCATCGTGTGATCGCCGTCGGCACTACCGCAGTGCGCTCGCTCGAGAGCGCGTTTGACGCGGACGCGCCGGTGTCCGATCCGGCTGTGACGGCGCGCTATTTTGAGGGCCGCGAGGACGGGGCCGACACGCTCGGCCGCGGCGACATCGTGGTGCGCGAGAACGCGACAACGCAGCTCTACCTTATGCCCGGCTCGACCTATCACGTGGTCGACGCGCTGATCACGAACTTCCACGTGCCGCGCTCCACGCTCATGATGCTCGTAAGCGCACTTGCCACCCGCGACCAGATCATGGATGCCTACGCCGCTGCTATCGAAGAACGCTACCGCTTCTTCAGCTTTGGTGACGCCATGCTCATCTTGTAGGTTACGGCGTTTTACAAACGCCGTAACCGGTCGACGCTGCGCGGGCCGCATTTGGACAATCTGACGTTCAACTTCAAGGGCGCGACCAGAAGGTCAGCGCCCTTTCGTTTCACGTCACCTTGCCTCAAATGCGACCCGCTCGCTGTCGTTGCCAAAACACCGGCATTTCTTTGGTTGTCAACAAAACATCGGTGTAGTCATTGGGGACGTTCTTAAACGACTACCTTGCATCAATCTAAATAAGTTGCGGTGAGATAGTTCTTGAATTGGCCTTTTTGGGCTAAACAGGAACTATCTCACCGCAACTGCGTTGAGCGTTTTTTTGGCGGCTGGTTTACTTGCTCGCGAACAGCCAGACTAGGATGATCACCAGGATTGCGGCGACGATGCAGACGATGGCGCCGGTGAATTTGATGCGTGAGTCGCGGGTGCGCTCGCGCACCGCGTCCTCGGTGGCCTCGAGCTGGGCGACTTCTCGCTCGGTCTCGGCGTGTTCGGCTTTGTCTCGGGCCAAGGATCCTGCAAGCGACTCAGTGATCTCTGGATGGTCATGTACCTCGGTCGCCTGCTCGATGATCGACTGTGCATGTGCGGCATCTGCTTGGGCGTTGGCGATGCTTTGCTCTTGGTCGCGGCGTGCCTTGTCCTCGGCGGCGATCTTCTCGCGCAGTTCGCGCTGGCGCGTCGTGGCGGCAGTTTTCGCCGTCTGCAGCTCGTCGCGCGCGGCATCGGCCTCAGTCGTCACGGCTTGGTGCGCGCGTTTTGCGTCGGCGATAGGGGCTTGAGCCTGCTCGACGGCCTGCTCGGCTGCGGCAAGCGAGTGCTCAAGGTCGGCGGTGATGCACGGGACATCTTCTTCGGCTTTACGCAGGGCATCTGCCGTGTCGGAGATCTGCATCGAGAGCTCGCTGGTGCGCACCGTATAGTTGGCGGGATTTGCCGAGGGATTGCGTTGCAGCTCGGCATACTCATGACGCAGCGTCTCGAGCTGGGCGCGCGTGGCGTCGACGGTTTGTTGTGCGGCGGCAATGCCGGCGTCTCGCTCGGCCTGCACCTTGTCGCGGATGCGCTTGGAATCCTCAAGACGTCGAACGAGGCGGTTGCCGGTCTCGCGCGAGCTTGCCTCGCGGGCCTCCACGGCGTCGAGCGCGGCCTTCAGGCGGAGCTCAGTCGCGTCATCCTCTGTCTTCATTTGTTCGAGCTGACTCTTGAGCTCTGTCGCTTTGGCGGCGTGGGCATCACGGTCAATCTCGGCTGCCGCAGCGGTCTTTTGCGCTGTGGCGATCGCCTGACGCTGGTCGGCGACGATCTGGTCGTAGCGGCCTGCGATATCCTGGCGCGTCTCGAGCTCCTCGGCCTGATCGACAATGCGCTGCTCAAGTTCGGCCAGGTGGGCGCGGGCATCGGCAAGTGCCTTTTTCGCGGCGTTCATCTCGCGCATGGCCGAGGCGCCCTGGGCAATAAAGGTGCCCACGGCGTTCGCGGTGTTCGAGACAGCGGTCCCCAGATCGCGGTTCGCGTCGGGGGAGTGCGGGGCGATCGGGCGAGCGGTGTCGACAGCGTCCGCATCGGCAGCCTGCGGCGCGGCGATATTGCCGGTACCGCCCTCGACCACAGAAAAGCCCGCTGCGTGCGGATCGACCGCATCGGCGCCAATCGTGGGGTGCTCGAGCTGCAGAAACGAGGGCATGGTGCTGCCCTGGTCGGCAACGGGGGTCTCGCCGGGTACAAAGGTCGAGGCCGCCTCGGCGGCCTCCTCTTCCTCGGCATCAATATCGGCATCGGCCACGGCGTCTTTCATCGCTTTGACGGCATCCATCATGGAGTCCATGACGGCATCAAGCTCTTCTTCCGAAGACACCTCGATGGGGCCCGCTGCTTGCGGGGCGGGGTCCGTGTCAGGTTCGGCATCGCTCGGCTCCGGCTGCTCGCTTTCATCATGCTCGACAGTATCGTCTGTGTCTGTTGCCTTATCCGCACCGGCGTGCGCATCTGCGGTGGCGGGCGCATCGGTGGAGGCGTCGACGCAGGTAGGAGTATCGCAGTCGTCGACGGCGTCTTCGGAATGATCAATATGCTGCTGAGTCTGGGGGTCCAGCTCGTCTGTCATAGGCATGTGCTCCTCATCGTTGTTTGTCACCCTATGATAAAGTCTCGCGCCGACATCCCACGCGCTGCAGCAAAGTTTCAAAACGTGTTCGATGGCTCGATCTGATAACGATAACTCGGCCGCTTTATCCAGTTTGTACTTGACAATCCCTTCGCCGAACGACGTGGTGCCGTTCGCCTACCGCGGTCTTTTATTTTCGCTTGAACACGCTAAAGTTGCATCTCAGCTTTTGGCGCGTGAAGTTGGATACGCGCAGTCGGCGGGCGTGCCCGTCGCGATTTGAAAGGACTTTGTATGGGACTTTTCACTGGTAAGACCGTGATCGTCACCGGCGGCGGCAAGGCCACGCTTAAGGACGGTTCCGCTGGCTCCATCGGCTACGGCATCGATATCGCATTTGCCAAGGAGGGCGCGAACCTCGTCATCACCGGCCGCAACGTCGCCAAGCTCGAGGCCGCCAAGGAGTCTCTCGAGGCCGAGTACGGTGTCAAGGTTCTGCCTGTTCAGGCCGATGTCTCGGCTGGCCAGGATAACGAGGCCGTTGTCCAGAACGTCATCGACAAGGCCATTGAGGAGTTCGGCCGCATCGACGCCGTCGTCAACAATGCTCAGGCCAGCGCCTCGGGTGTGACCATCGCCGATCACACCATGGATCAGTTTAACCTGGCCATTTACTCCGGTCTGTATGCTACCTATCTGTACATGCAGAAGGCCTATCCGCACCTGAAGGAGACCAAGGGCTCCGTGGTCAACTTTGCCTCGGGCGCCGGCCTGTTTGGCAACTATGGCCAGTGCAGCTATGCTGCCGCCAAGGAGGGCATCCGCGGCCTGACCCGCGTTGCCGCCAACGAGTGGGGCAAGGACGGCATCAACGTCAATATCGTTTGCCCGCTTGCTTGGACCGCTGCGCTCGAGAACTTCCAGGATGCTTACCCCGAGGCTTTCAAGGCCAACGTCCACATGCCGCCGGCAGGCCACTACGGCGACGTCGAGAAGGAGATCGGCCGCGTGGTCGTTCAGCTCTGCGGTCCCGACTTTAAGTACATGAACGGCGAGACCGTCACCCTCGAGGGTGGCATGGGCCAGCGGCCGTAGGGGTTACGTCTCAGGTTCCGCCGTTCTAACGAACGGCGGACCAGCCGACGCTGCGCGGTCACCAGAGCGACAACTTGTCATTCAAAGAGGACGGCATGACCA
>CABUKY010000012.1 GCA_902492185.1 uncultured Collinsella sp. | reverse complement strand
GAGCGTCCGGCTGATAACCGGGAGGTCACAAGTTCGAATCTTGTCAGGTCCACCACTTTCTTTCGCAATAAACACCCCAGCGAGAGCCGAGTCGCCGCTGGGGTGTTTATTACTGTCTCCGTGGGGGTTTAGCTCAGCTGGGAGAGCGCGGGCTTTGCAAGCCTGAGGTCAGGGGTTCGATCCCCCTAACCTCCACCATGATGGACCTGTAGCTCAGTTGGTTAGAGCGTCCGGCTGATAACCGGGAGGTCACAAGTTCGAATCTTGTCAGGTCCACCATCAAAACTGTGAAGAGCCCTGAGGCGTTGCCTCGGGGCTTTTTTCTTGTCTGCGATAAATCTCATTTTGGTTTTGTGTGCTGTGCGAAAGATTGGGTAGTATAGCTATTCAATGCGGCAACCCTGCCGCGTGTTAACCGCTACGTACCGGAGGTGTTCCATGGTTCGTGTCGACATAGAGACCATCGTCATGGCCGCCGGTCCCGTGCCATCGCTTATCGTGCTTCGCGAGCGCTGCAGTAAATCGGACTCGCCCGCGCCGTTGCGTTCCCTTTCCATTCAGACTGGTTCGTTTGAGGCTGCTGCCATTAGCCGTGGCATCGATAGTGGCCGCGCCGAGCGCCCGATTACCCATGACCTGCTGCTCGATACTGTTAGCGCCCTGGGCGCCAAGCTCGAGCGCATCGAGATCGTTCGCGCCGAGCCGCCGGTGTTCTACGCGACGATCGTTGTGCTGGTCGATGGCGACGAGCGCAAGATCGACGCCCGCCCCAGTGATGCCATTGCCCTTGCCGTGCGCAGCAATGCTCCCATGTTTGTGGAGGATGACATCATGAATCGCTTGGGCACTGTTTCTACCCATGCCGAGGAAGTTGACGACGAGCAGGAGTTCGAGAAGTTCGACGAGTTCGTCCATACGCTCTCCCCCGATGATTTCTAAATGCGGGGCGGCCAGGTTGCGGAGCGTTCGCTGATGGCCGGCGGCATGTCTGCCGAGGCGGCGGCTATCGCGCGTGAAGCCCAGATGCGCTCGGAGGCATCCGAGGCGGCTCGCATTGCCTATGTGACGCAGGCCCGCACGCTTCGTGAACGCCGCGGCTCGTTTATCAAGATGGTTGTCATCTCCGTCCTTGTCGCGGCAATCTGCTCGCGCCTTCGTGGTACAGTTGGTGCGCTTGGGTTTTCGATCTCTACGGGCCTGGTGATCTGGGGTGTGGTCGACGCGGTAATGCTGACTAGTCAGATCAAGGTGCTCGACAAGCGCGCGATGGATATGATGCGCCCCCGCGACGCTGCCGCTAAGATCGCCGCCGAGGCACAGGAACTGTAACGACGCCGGACTCGATGGGAAGGTCTAAAGATGGCACAGGATATGCAGGACGCCGGTAACGTCTCCGCCGAGCTCGACGCCATGGTGTGCGATCTGATCGGCGCCTTCTTGGACGACCTGGCCGCGGGCGAGAACCCGGGCGTGGTCGTGGCAATCGAGGACGCTGCTTCCAACCGATATCTGGCGGCGCTCGACGAGGACGGCGAAGAGGCGTGCCTGGAGGCGGCCACCAACTTTATCTCCGAGCACAAGATGGGCCTTAAGGACGAGGGCCTGGGCCGCATCGCCCGTTACGCCATCGGCTACACCGGTTGTGTCGAGATCGATGGCGGCTACCATGACGCCCTGCTCGTGAGCTTCTTCGAAACCACGCTCGAGAGCGGCTTTTCGGCATACGTACTGTACGAGGGTGTGGGCGCCGGCGATGGTTTTATGTGGAGCGACCCTGAACCTGCAGGTGAGGAAACCCCTCTCATCTAAAATCGCTAAAATAAACGAGTTTTCGGTAAAAGGCTCAATATTCCCGCTGAGCGTTGTGTTGCTGGGCGGGTCGCATACGCGTGCCGGTTGTATATAGATAGAAGATAGGGGAACTACATGCGCGTAGACAATCTGAGGAACATCGCCATCATCGCTCACGTCGACCACGGCAAGACGACGATGGTCGACAAGCTCCTGCGTGCCACGGACGCCTTCCGTGCCAACCAGCAGGTCGAGGACCGCGTCCTGGATTCTAACGACCAGGAGCGCGAGCGCGGCATTACGATTCTCGCCAAGAACATCTCTATCGAGTACAAGGACGTTAAGATCAACGTCATCGACACTCCGGGCCACGCCGACTTTGGCGGCGAGGTCGAGCGCGTGCTGCGTATGGCCGACGGCGCCCTGCTGCTGGTCGACGCCTTTGAGGGCCCCATGCCCCAGACCCGCTTCGTGCTGCGTCACGCTATCGACACCGGCCTCAAGATCATGATCGTCATCAACAAGATTGACCGTCCGGGTGCTAACCCCGAGAAGGCCTACAACGACTGCCTGGACCTTATGGCCGACCTGGGCGCCACCGACGACCAGCTTGAGTTCGCCATGGAGCACGTGGTCTACGCCAGCGCTATGAATGGCTTTGCCCGCCTTGATCCCAACGACGGCAACATGGACATGTATCCGCTGCTCGATATGATCATCGACGACATGCCCGCGCCCGAGGTTGACGAGAACGCCCCGCTGGCCATGCAGTGCGTGACCATCGACCACTCCAACTTCGTTGGTCGTATCGGCATCGGCCGCGTGTACTCCGGCACCATCCACCAGGGCGACCAGATCCTGGTTGTCAAGAACGACGGCTCCAGCGCTACCGCCACCGTCAAGCAGCTCTTTACCTTCGACTACCTGGGCCGCACCGAGTGCCAGGAAGTCGGCGCCGGCGACATCGCCGCTGTCGTGGGCATCGACCGCACCGATATCGGCGATGTCTACACCGATCCCGAGAACCCCGTCGAGCTCGAGCCCATCGAGATCGACCCGCCGACCCTGTCCATCGTCTTTGAGGCTTCGACCTCCCCGCTCGTCGGCCGCGATGGCGACATCGTGGGCGCCCGTCAGCTCAAGGAGCGCCTGTTCAACGAGGCCGAGAACAACGTGACCATGAAGATCGAGGAGCTCGAGGACAAGAGCGGCGTCGAGGTCTCGGGCCGCGGCATCCTGCACCTGTCCGTCCTGATGGAGTCCATGCGCCGCGAGGGCTTTGAGTTCCAGGTCGGCCGTCCCCGCGTTCTGTTTAAGAAGGACGAGAACGGCAACAAGATGGAGCCTGTCGAGCAGGCCGTCGTCGAGTGCCCGGACGAGTACTCGGGCAAGGTCGTTGAGGTCTTCGGTACCTCCGGCGGCATCATGACGAGCATGGACACCTCGGGCATCGTGACGCACCTCGAGTTTAAGATCCCGACGCGCGGCATCATGGGCCTTAAGAACCGCATCATGAACGTCACTCACGGCGAGGGCGTGTTCTACCACACCTTCCTGGAGTATGGTCCTTACGCTGGTGAGATCGGTAACCGTCAGAACGGCGCCATGATCTCCATGACCACCGAGAAGGCCGTTGCCTATGCTCTGGGTACGCTGCAGGAGCGCGGCCAGCTGTTTGTTGAGCCGGGTACCGAGTGCTATGAGGGCATGATCGTGGGCGAGCGCAGCAAGGCCGGCGACATGGTCGTCAACATCGCTCGCACCAAGAACCTAGGCAACCAGCGTTCCTCGACCTCCGATATCTCCGTTCAGCTGGTGCCGCCCCGCACCTTCTCGCTGGAGGAAGCGCTGGAGTACATCGCCGACGACGAGCTGGTCGAGATTACTCCCAAGAACATCCGCCTGCGCAAGCGTCTGCTCAACGCCACCGACCGCAAGAAGGCTGCCGTTCGCGCCGGCCAGGTCAACAAATAAGCGCTGGGCTTTATAGCGTCTAACGAGAAAGGGCGTCGACCGCGATGGTCGGCGCCCTTTTTGTGCAAGGGGGACAGGTTCGTCTGCACCACAGCGGGGGCGGTTACCCCCCCCGTCGGCTTGCCGATCAAAGTTAAGTTGTTTAAACATATACATAATTCCACAGGATATAACCGCTTTGATACAAAACCGTTAACAGGTAAATATCAACTGGTATTAAATTAAAATACCTCTTTACCTGCGGTTCACATGACTGGTATCTATATTGTATTTTATACATGTGGCATAGACGAACCGTCTTAGAAGTTGCCCCCAATGGGTTCTTGCAATGCGCTAGGTAGGTTCTCGTAGATGTTGGGGCTTGTGTTCGATCCGACGATTCGCCGTATTCCACACTGTGTTGTAGGGAATAAAGGACAACTATGGACGCACACCGCTCACGGTCGCTAGGTATGGCGGCCCTGGTCTTTATTTTAATTAGCCTCACCGCCGCAGTTTTTCACGGTGCAGCCCCAGTGCGCGCCGAGGATGTGAGCACACCAACGCCGATTGTGATTGATGAGAATACGGCGGACGTTACGGTTGGGCTGTATACCATTGTCGAGAACCGTAAAGTGCCTTTGAGTGATACTGACGTGCTTTCGACCGACACGCTCTACGGTTCGTTTAGTGCGAAGTTCGAGGCAAATCATGGTCCGAGTGCGGAGCGAAACGTTGCGGAGTACTCTCTCCCGGACAGCATTAAAGCATTTGACAATACCGGCGGCCGCCTTATGGATGATTCCGATCAAGAGGCCGGTAGCTGGGGATGTGAGAAAAATAAGCTAATTTTTACTTTTAATGAGTCATGGATTAAGACACACCCATCCGACGTTCATGTTGGTGCTGATTTTTCATTCAAGCTGGCAAATGAGAACGTTGGCT
Organism: uncultured Collinsella sp.; assembly: GCA_902492185.1. Classification (GTDB taxonomy): domain Bacteria; phylum Actinomycetota; class Coriobacteriia; order Coriobacteriales; family Coriobacteriaceae; genus Collinsella. The sequence continues at coordinate 22,773 of CABUKY010000012.1, read as the reverse complement.
CCGGCGATACAACAAAAGTTAAGTTTCCCGGTACAGCCGAAATCGACATTGCGACCATAGACGGCGATGTGACGGGAGCGAAGGAAGGAAAGTTCTCTCAATCCGGCGGCGAGGTTAAAGTAACTTGGACTCTCAAACTCGAGGTTGCCTCCTATGTTCACAATGTCTGCCTCACGGATGAGCTTGGCAATAACTTCTCGTTCGTGCCTGGGTCATTTAAGCTGAACGATCGGGAGCTCAATCCACAACCAACCATAAATAAACAGATTGCGAATCTGAATTTGGGGGATTTGTCCAAAGGGACTTATACGATTACCTATGATTCGGTGATGAACCAGAATGTATCCGTGGACAACAAAGCTTGGATCAACCAACTCGACGATTCAAAAAACAATGTCAGCTGGACATGGGGCGGAGGCCGCAGCGACGGATTGGAAAAGCCAGGTTCAGCAAATGATTTCCGCTATGACATGATCAACAAGAGCGATGGCACCGGAACGCCGTCCGATATCACCTGGACGGTCACGCTCAATAACGGCGATATCAAGGCCGACATGAATGGCTATACATTCACCGACATACTGGACGACAAGCAGACGTATACGGGTAATTACATCGTTTATAGGGGACTCTACGGGGAAGACGAGATCGCCCGCGGCAATCTCGATAGCCCCACTGGTAAAACGTTTAGCTATACGTTCTCAGGTCTATCTGACGCGGATAAGTACCAGCCCTATCGCATTGTTTATCACACCCAAATGAAAGAACAAGACTCATATGACACGGTGAGCAACAGTGCGAGTATCCAGCGCGACAATTCCGTTTCCGGCGCGGACAGCGGCACGTTTACGCCGAAGTTGGTGGGGACGCAGATTAAAAAGAGACTTGTGAAAGACTCCGATGCGGCGACAACAGGTCAGGCAACCTGGGAGCTTCGGATAGCGCTGGGTTCCATTGTTAATGCAATGAATCCATCAACGGTCAAGGTTTACGATACGTTTCAGACGGCTTGGAACCAAAATATCGGCCCAGACGTCGACAGCTATTCTATTAAAATCGGCGATGTCCCTTTGGAGAAGGGCGTCGATTGGTGGTTCGAAGGTGGCAGTGATTCAACGTCGTTTGGAACCAAGAAAAACTTCAACCTGTTCATTCGGATAAGCGACGAGGTGAAGAACGCGCTCAAAGATAACCCGGATGCGGTAATTACTTATAAGACAAAATCCGATGCGCTTCCTGGCTGGTACTCCAATTTTGCATCAGTGGAAGTAAGTGGTACTAAATATTTCACGGACTATATTTATTACTATGTCGATGCGAACTCGACTCCTGATGTCGAGAAGCCTTCGGCGAAGACTGCAGTTTCTTGGAAGGGGGATTTCGACTGGAGCAAAATCGACGGATCTAAGGAGAAGGGCGCATGGATCGTTGACTGGACGGTTTATGCCAACAGAGGCAAGACGCCAAGCGGAGAGTGTTACGGCGCCGGCAAGCTTGATAACCAACCGCTGAACGTTGTGGACACACTACCGAGCGGTATGAGCTATGTGCCGGGGTCTGCTAAATACTCGCTGATCCAGAATCCGTATGACCAGAAAGCGTATAACGGTACCGCCCAGCGAAAGAAGACCGTCGCCGACAGCCTACCCCTTACGAACGTCAGTGATGACAAAGGCACCGTTACCTTCTCCATCCCGACGACGGCGCTCGGCAACTATGCTGGTTATGCCAAACTTACGTATCAGACGGCGGTCAAGCGCGGTGACCTCGATACCTCTAAGAACGAGGTGAAGTTCACCAACTCAGCCAGTGCCGAGTCGGGGAACAAGAAGTTCGACTCCGGTAGTGGAACCGTCACCATTAAGAACAACGTACTGCAAAAGACCGGAGATCAGGTTGCTAGCAGCAACCGTATCAAATACACCATCTTGGTCAACGAATCAGCGGTTGACCTTAAGAGTGGCAGCGACTTCCTTGAGCTCGTCGATGTCATGGATGCCAAGTGCACGCTGGTGACGGATTCGGTCAATGTGTCCCAATACGATGGGACAGGCTGGAAGTTGCTTGGCTCTGACAAATGCCCCGTTTCCGCTAGGACCATTGAAGATGAAAACGGCGCGGCGTGTACAAAGATGACGCTCCGCGTTCCCGATGAGGAATATCTCAAAGTTGAGTATGAGGTCATTCCTGCGGGTAACGAAGGGGAAACGGTTTCTCTGAGCAACAAAGCGTCGCTTACGGGTGTCTACGACGGTGATACGGTCCATTCAAAAGACTGGGCTATTAAAAAGGTGTCCGGTTCGGCTGGTGGTAGCGGTTACGGCGTAACGGTTACCAAGGTCGACGAGAGCGATATCACAAAAAAACTGCCCGGTGCTGAGTTCACGCTCTACGAGGTTGATATGGCCAAGACCTTGGATTCCGGCCTCAATTCTGCGAAAACTCGGATTCGGAGTGCTGAAACAGACGAAAAGGGCACGGTAAAGTTCGGCACTGCTACGCAAAAGATGAAAGCCTACAAGTTGTATTGCCTTGAGGAGACCAAGGCGCCTGGCGGATACAACGCTGTCTCTAAGCCGGTCTGGATTCTACTCAAGGGCAGCAACGAAACCGATTATCAGGATGCCCTTGCTAGGTTGGAACAATTGAAGGCGAAGTACGCCGACGTTGACACCCCGACGGCTAGCACTGATATCACGGTCTATGATGCGCCCTATAGCGGTCAAGCTATAATTTCTGCCACCAAGATGCTCGAAGGCTCGACCTTGCAAGAAAGCCAGTTCGGGTTTGTGCTCAAGGACAAGAACACCGGTGAGGTTCTCCAGACCATCAGGAACGGTGCGGATGGTGATATTAACTTTGTCTTGGATTACACCAAGATGGGGATCTATGAGTACACCATCTCCGAGGTCATTCCCGAGGGCGCCGAGAACAATGTCAAGGACCATATCGCCTACGACACAGCCGTGCACGAGGTCACAGTTACGGTGACCGATGGCGTGGGGAAGCTCGATACCACTGTTACGTACGACAATGGCTCCTCAGTCTCGCCGACTTTTATCAACAGGTACTCGACCACGCTTCCTGAGGCGGGCGGGGCTGGCTTGCCTATGACGTATTTGGCCGGCGCTTCGATGCTGTGCTTTGCCGCGACATGGATGCATGCTCGTCGCCATCGCGATCGGGATCGAGGTGGTCGCCGTGAGTAAACTGCACCGCCGCTTGTTGACCGTCATGATGGTGGCCATGACAGCTATCCTCGCTTTTGCAGCGTCGCCCGAGACGGCCCGTGCTGCCGATGCTGGGGCCATCACGATTGGCGGCGACGTCGCGACGCAATACGATGCATATCAGCTCTTTTCGGCAACTGTTACCGATAAAGCCGGCTCCGATCAAAAGGTCGCGACGGACCTGGCGTGGGCGAGCGATGCAGTTCGTCAGGCTGTTCTTCCCGTTCTTTATGATGCGGGGCTTGATAGATCGGCATCGACGGCGCAAGCGGCTGCCGAGTGGCTGAATGCCGATGGGCATATGACGACCTCGCTGGCGACAAAACTCGCCAGAGCAATTTGCAAATCCGACATCCCTTCTGTGGCCCTTAACGCGGGCACGGCGGCCGAACTGCCCTGTGGCTACTGGCTTATCGTCGCCGACGACGACGCCATCGCCCAGGGCGAGGCCGGCACCGCGCCGATCATGGCCCTGGTGGGCGGCAGCGCCGTCACCGTCAAGCCCAAGGCGGCGACGCCCAAGGTGTCCAAGCACGTGCTGGAGGACGGCGCCGCCGCATGGCAGAAGGCCGCCGACGCCACGGTCGCCGACGACCTGTACTGGCGTCTCTCGGCCACGGTCCCGTCGGGGCTCACGGCCTACGACACCTATACGGTGCGGTTCGTCGACACCATGAGCGCGGGGCTCGACCCCTCCAAGGTCGCCTCGAGCATGCGCGTGTACGTGGCGGCGGGCGCGGACGGCGGCTTTGACGCCGTCGCATGTGAGGGCGGTAACGCCAACTCGACGCCGGCTAAAGGGTGGACGGACATTACTTCACAGTGCGGGGTCTCGGTCGAGGGCAATGCCTTCACCGTGCGCACCGGCGACCTGGTCGCCGCGCTCGGCGGGGCCGACGCCTTCGCCGCGGGCGCCCGCGTGGTTGCTGTCTACAATGCGCCGTTGGGGGCCAACTGCAATCGAGGCGCCACCAAGGGCAACCCCAACGAGGTCTACCTGCGCTACCCGCGCTCTCCCTTTGCCGACCAGTCCGGCGATGCCGGATTCACCCGCACGCCGAGCGATGACGCGTGCGCCTACACCTGGGGACTCAATCTGACCAAGCGCTCAAGCTCGGACGATAAACCGCTCGCGGGCGCAAAATTGCGCATCATCGATGACCGCGGACGCATTCTAACGACTGACGGCTCGTGGTCGACGGATGCCGACGCGTGCGTCACCACGGGCGCGGATGGCCATGTGGAATTGAGCGGTGTGGACGCGGGTGTCTACACTGTCGAGGAGGTCGAGGCTCCCAAGGGATACACCGCCTTTGAGGGCAAACGAACGGTAACGGTTACGTCTGAGGGCCTGGACGTTAAGCAAGTGGCAGCCGCGAAGATCAAAGTGACCGTGTCGGCCGAAAGCCCCCTGCGGGTTGATGCCGTCGATACCGGGACGGGTTCGATTGAGCTGTCGGTGCTCAACACTCCAAGCAAAGAAGCAAGTCGAGGCATTATGCCCTCGACGGGAGATAGAACATTGGTGCTGGTGGCGGTTTTGGCTGCCATCGGAGTGGCAGCTATTGTTGTCGCGCTCGTCGTCAAGCGAGGAGGAGGTCGCCGTGAAAAATAATTGCCCCCTTGCTCAGTGGCGTACTGCCTCCGTAGCGAGTGATGCGCAGGCCTACCGACCTGATGATCATTGGTTTTGAAAAAGTTACTAGAGAACCCTCCAAGAAAAGCGGGACACCCGGTTGATGCGATCGGGTGACCAGCTTCGTTTGTTGGTGCAAAGTAACCTGACCCCTTTGTGGCGGTTGGTGGCTAAGCGGTGGGGAGTTCTGGCGTGTTAGCCGGCTGCTGCGGCTTGAGGTGGGCGTTGTGCCAGATGATTTGGATGATGTAGCCGAGCATAAAGACAAAGGCCACGCCGCTGATGAAGCCGCCTACGAGGGGAAGCCCCGTGAGGGCGCCTGCGATTACGCCACCAACGGCTGCCATGGCGTAGCGGTTCTGGCTGTGTCCGACCATGCGTGCAATCGCGCACCCTGCAAAGGCACTCGACACCAGCGCGATGCCAATGACACCGCACATGAGGGCTCCGGCAAGCGACAGACCGGCGATAGAGATAATCAGCAGTAGGACGGCGGGGACGATAGCAATCGTGCCCAGAAGACCGCTCACCCACAGGGGCATGGGGCGCTGGTGGAGCATGCCGGCGGCGCTGGCGGTCGCGCGCGGAAAGACGAGCTCGAGCAGCAGAGCGGCAAAGCAGGTCGAGAGTGCCGCGGCGACGATACCGCCGATGACATCGTTAACGGTGGAAGTATCCTCGTTCTCGGTGCGGTCGATCTTGAGCGCACCGACCTCGGCTCCCGCGGCACGCTCGGGGTCCTCGGAGACGTGCGCGTTCACGGTGCCGGTGATGTGGGCGTTCTTGCCCAGGATGAGCTTGTCGGCCCAAACCTCGACATCGCCCTCGACGGTGCCATCGATGGTCACCGTATCGCCCGCGAGCGCTGCCGACTTGGTGGAGCCTCGCAGGGCAACTGTCTCGCCTATCGCATAGAAACAGTTGGAGGTGCTGTCGGAATTGAGCACGACATGCTGACCAACGACCGTGACGCTGCCATCAACCGTGGTTTTGGCAATGTCGATGGTGCGTGCCGCCAGACGGACGGCACCGCCCACCGTGCAGTCGCGGATCGAGAGAGTATCGCCCGCGGCGATGATATCGCGGTCGATGGACGTATCGTCCAAGTTGAGGGCCTGACCTGCCCAGTACAGGTCACCTTCGACGCCGGACGGATTGGCGTCATTGTCGGTCGCAAGTACGTTGCCTGCGGTGTCCGTGCCGGCGAACGACGCCGTGGGAAGCGCGGTGATCGCCAGCGCGATGAGCGCGAATGCCATAAGCAGGCAGCGACGCATCTTGTGTGACGGCGCCGCCGCGGTTTGATTGAAAGCCATGGTTGATCCTTTTGTTAGGTGTTTGGCATATACCTAACAGGGTACCCAACGCGCGGGCGCTCTAAAAGAACCTCTCGGTTGCATTTCGAAGGATGGGCCCGCGCCACCTATTTTTTGCGGTGCAAAAAGCGTGCGATGTCTTCCTCGGTGGGGCTTTTGATGTCAAAGCGCAGCGAGAGCCAGCGCAGACCCATGGTCACGACAACGCATACGACCAGCGCGGCGACATTGCTCATGATGCCGCTCATGACGAGACACACATAGCTTGTCGATCCGGCGATGGCGGCGATGGCATAAAAGTTAGTGCGTTGGAAAATGCCCGGAACCACGCCCATAAAGCCGTCGCGCAACATGCCGCCGCCCACCGCGGTGAAGAAGCCCATCATGATGCACACCGCCGGCGCAAAGCCGTAGACCAGCGCCTTGTCTGCTCCAGTGGCGGCGTAGATGCCGACCGAGATGATGTCGAGCAGGGGAATGAGTTTTTCGGGCTTGTCGACGATTGCCGGGAAAATATAGATGATGGCTGCCGTGGCAATGGAAAGCGGCAGCGCCATTGGCTGGTTGAGGATGTAGACGTTGCCCACCTGCAGCGTCATGTCGCGTAAAAGACCGCCGCCCAAGCCACAGACCACGGCGAGCGCAACTGCACCCACCAGGTCGAGTTTGTGCTCGCGCGCGACCAACACGCCCGAGATTGAAGCCGCGACGACGGCGAACGTTTCGAGCCAAAACGGGATGGCGACCATGGCATCCGTGGCGTGTGAGGTAACGGTCATAGCGGCGACGACGGGCAAGATGGGGTCCTTTGGGTTGTGGGTTTAGACAATGCCCGTACATAGTACATGGTTGGTGGGCGTGGCGACCCTATTGCTCGGTAAACGGTTGGGATCGGGTGGGGGCGTAGGTCCCATGTTTGGGGATCTGGACTGATGCTGAACGCGATGGGGGCGTGGCTGAATAGGAGGGATATTCAAATTTTGAGCTTTGCTCAAAATTTATCCGGTCGGCCGCGCTGCGCTAAAAACGCGCCACGGGCGCGTTTTCTTTACGCGTCGCGCCCTGGCGGGTTCGAATCCCTCCTCCTCCGCCGTATTTGCTTGTTAGAGACTCAAAACAAAAAAGCTCCCATTCTTGGGAGCTTTCTCAACCAAAATGGCGGAGGAGGAGGGATTCGAACCCTCGTGACCTTATACAGGCCAAACGGTTTTCGAGACCGCCGCATTCAACCACTCTGCCACCCCTCCGCGTGGGGTAAAAACAAAGCAGGCTCGAAGGCCTGCTTTGGAATTAACTGGCGGAGAGTCAGGGATTTGAACCCTGGAGACGCTTTTGACGCCTACACGATTTCCAATCGTGCTCCTTCGGCCACTCGGACAACTCTCCGTTAAATGCGAAAGTCAGTATACACGAGGAATCGCAAAGTGCAAACAGAAAAGTTGGCATTTTTTAAAACGCTCGGCCGCGCTTGGCGTTGCAGTGGGGTTTGAGGTGCCAAAAAAACGGCTTCCGACCAGCGTGGTTGATCAACTCAATTGTTCAAAAGGGGTATTCATAAGCGACTTGGTAATGAATTTAAAAATCTTTGGGTGGTGCTGTGGACCGCTGGTATGCATTTTGCGACCACAGCCTTGTGCCCGTTGACCTGCGGCTTGGCTCAGCTTGTCCCCGCGGCATCGTATCTTGTCCACAAATCCGTCAAGCTCTTGGTCGGCATTTGGTTGGAATGCGCATGAAACGTGGTGCGAGCATGGGCATATGTGGAGGTCATGAGGTTGTAGCTGCATATTCTTGCGGCCTGGGAGGTTGAAAGATATTATTACTAAGTCTTTTCCTGCTTCAGGCGCACCTTCACGACCTGAAGCCACATTTGCCCAGAGGAGGTGACAATATGAAGGCTTATGAACTGCTGTTCTTTGTTGACCCGTCGCTCGACCCCGAGACTCGTCTCGCTGTTATGAAGCGTATCGATACCACGATCGCTGAGGGCGCTGGCAAGGTCGACTCCGTTGACGAGTGGGGCAAGCGCAAGCTCGCCTACGAGATCAACGACCTCACCGATGGTGACTACACCCTCATCAACTTCCACGCAGATCCTACCCAGATCGCCGAGCTTGATCGCGTCCTGCGCATCACCGACGCTGTGGTCCGCCACATGATCGTCCGTCGCGACGACCAGGAGTAAGACTGTCGTTTTGGACTGGGCTTGTGCCCCAAGAGGAAGTAGTGAGTTATGAGCATCAATCGAGTGAACATCACCGGTAACCTCACCCGCGATCCCGAGCTGCGCGCCACCGCCGGCGGAACCCAGGTTCTGTCCTTTGGCGTCGCCGTGAACGATCGTCGCCGCAACGCGCAGACTGGCGAGTGGGAGGACTATCCCAACTTTGTCGACTGCACCATGTTCGGCACCCGCGCCGAGGCCGTGAGCCGTTTCCTGGCAAAGGGAAACAAGGTCGCGATCGAGGGCAAGCTGCGCTACAGCTCTTGGGAGCGCGACGGCCAGCGCCGGAGCAAACTTGAGGTCATCGTCGATGAGATCGAGTTTATGAGGGTGGCTACGATCAGGGCGGTTACGCCCCCGCAGCTCCCGCGCCCGCAGCACGTCCTGCCGCACCGGTGGCTACGCCGCCCGCGGTCGACGTCTACGATGAGGACATCCCGTTCTAAGGGTTGTTCACCTATTTTTGAGTGAGAGGCGGCTTCGGTTCGCCGAAGTTGCCAAACGAAAGGTATTTTGACATGGCTAATGATTTTTCTGCACGTCAGCCGCGTCGTAAGTACTGCCAGTTCTGCAAGGAGAACACTGAGTTCATCGACTATAAGGACACTCAGCTTCTCCGTAAGTACATGACCGACCGTGGCAAGATCAAGCCCCGTCGCGTCACTGGCGCTTGCACGCAGCATCAGCATGACATCGCCAACGCCATCAAGCGCGCCCGCGAGATGGCTCTCCTGCCGTACACCGTCCCCGTGGTTTCCTCTCGTGGCAACCGCGACCGCGGCTAAGAAGGGAGACGCATCATGAAGGTTATTCTTCTCGATGAGATCAAGGGCAAGGGCGGCGAGGGTGACGTCGTAGAGGTCGCTCAGGGTTACGCTGAGAACTTCCTGTTCCCCAAGAAGCTCGCTGTTGCCGCCACCAAGGGCAACCTCAAGCAGCTTGACGAGCGTCGCAACAACATCGCCAAGCGCGAGGCCGTCCGTCTGGCTACCGCCAACGAGACCAAGGCTGCCTTCGAGGGCAAGACGGTCACCGTTGACGTCAAGGTCGGCGACGAGGGCATCCTCTTTGGCTCCGTTACCGCCGCTATGATCGCTGACGCCATCAAGGCTCAGCTCGGTATGGACATCGACCGCAAGCGCGTCGAGCTCGGTAAGCCCATCAAGGTTGCCGGTGCCCACACCGTTGCCATCTCGCTGTACCGCGAGATCAAGGCCGAGGTTGTCGTTCTCGTCGGCGTTACCGCCGAGGAGCTCGCTGCCGAGGCTGAGGTCGAGGAGGCCGCTGAGGTCGCCGAGGCCGAGACCGCCGAGGTCGAGACCGAGGCTGCTGCCGAGTAGCATTTGCTGCAACGCAACAATCTTGTTCTAAGAAGGGCGCTCTGGGAAACCAGGGCGCCTTTTTGTTTTTTGCGCTGAGTGAGTGTCATGGTGAACGTTGCGTCGAAGTCCTATATACAGGACCGTTCATCCGTTTGGTTCGGTGATGATTGGCGGCGCGCGGCGCGTTTTGGGACCGTGGCTGATACTATGGATGCTCGCAAGCGATATGAATGAGGATGCTCATGGCATATGACGATAGGGAGACGGGGCTGACGGTCGAGGACCGCGGCTCAAAGTTGGGTCTTCCCCAAAACCAAGATGCAGAGGCCAATGTACTGGCCGCTATGCTGCTATCGCCCGAGGTGGTCGAAGAGGCCCAGGTCGAGCTGCAGCCCGATGATTTCTACCGGCCCATTCATAAGACCATCTACACCGCGATGGTCGATATGTACAACAGCCGCATTCCCATCGACTCCATCTCGCTGATCGATTACCTGCGAAGCATCAACAAGCTCGATGCCGTGGGCGGCGAGGCCTACATTTTGGAGCTGATGGGTCAGACTCTGTCGCTCGTGAACTGGCAGCACCATGCCGCCATCGTTCGTCGCGATTCGATGCTGCGCGAGCTGATCGGCGCCACCAACGAGATCAACGCGCTGGCATATAACGCCCCCACCGACACCAAAGAGGTCGTGGAGCTAGCCGAGAGCAAGCTGCTCAAGGTCACGGCACGCGAGGTCAAGTCGAGCTACAAGACGCTGACCGAGTTTATGGTTGAGGCCTATAACGAGGCCGAGGAAGTGTGTCAGGCCGGTGGTCAGGCTGCGGGCGTGCCCACGGGCTTCCCGTCACTCGACCGCATGCTCATGGGCTTCCGCGAGGGCCAGCTCATCATTATCGGCGCCCGCCCTGCTGTGGGTAAGACGTCGTTCGCCCTGAATCTGGCGCTCAACGCTGCCGCTGCCGGTTATACCGTCGGCTTCTTCTCGCTGGAGATGTCGGGCAAAGAAATTGCCCAGCGTCTGATTTGCGCCTACGCCATGATCTCGATCAGTGACTTCCGCATGGGCCGCATTAGCCCCGAGCAGTGGGCCAATATCAACGAGGCCACGCAGACCTTGTCCAAGCTCGATATTCTGATTGACGATACGCCCGGCACCACAGTGACCGAGATTCGCGCCAAGAGCCGCCGCATGCTCCATAACAAGGAGAAGGCAATCATCATCCTGGACTACCTGCAGCTGGTGAGTCCTCCGCCGGGACGCCGCTCCGAGAGCCGTACCGTCGAGGTTTCGGAGATGTCGCGTGGTCTGAAGATCATGGCCAAGGAGCTCAAGATCCCGCTCATCGCGCTGTCGCAGCTCTCGCGTCAGGTCGAATCCCGTACCGGCAAGCGCCCGCAGCTTTCCGACCTTCGTGAATCGGGCTCCATCGAGCAGGACGCCGATATCGTTATGTTCTTGGACCGCTCCGCCGACGAGGCCGAGGCCTCGCGCGACGATCGACCCGACGAGGGCGTTACGCGTATCGTCGTGGCCAAGAACCGTTCGGGCCCGATCGGCGACGTCGATCTGATGTTCCTGCCGGCATCCACCAAGTTCTATGAGCTTGATGGGGCACATGCCGAGGAGTAGGACAGGCGCCCGTTGCACGGGTATACTGGGAATGTTTTGTGCTTCTGCGTGCCGGCGTGGCGCGTAGACAGTCCATGAATGTAAGGAGTAAACATGCCGTCAACCGTTTTGGTCGGTGCCCAGTGGGGCGATGAGGGCAAAGGTAAGATTTGCGACCTGGTCGCCGGCGACTTCGATGCCGTCGTGCGCTACTCGGGAGGCAACAACGCCGGCCACACCATCGTCGTCAACGGCAAGAAGTACGGCCTGCACCAGGTGCCCTCCGGCATCATGTATTCCGATCACGTGTCGGTGATCGGTAACGGCTGCGTCGTCAACCCCAAGGTTGTCCTTGAGGAGATCGATATGTTCGAGGCCGACGGCATCACCACCAAGAACCTCAAGATTAGCGGCAACGCGCATGTCATCATGCCGTACCACATCGATCTGGATGGCGCCTTTGAGCAGAAGCTCGGCAAGAAGAACATCGGTACCACCAAGCGCGGCATCGGTCCGTGCTATCAGGACAAGATGGCGCGCATTGGCCTGCGCATGCAGGACATGCTGGACGAGGCACTGTTCCGCGACAAGCTGGAGACCGCTCTCGCCCGCGTGAACCCCGAGCTCGAGCTCATCTACAACCTGCCCACCTACACCGTGGACCAGATTTGCGACGAGTACCTGCCGATGGCCGAGCGCCTGCGTCCCTACATCACCGAGACGAGCCTGCTGCTCAACAACATGATCGATGAGGGCAAGAACCTGCTGTTTGAGGGCGCCCAGGCGACGCTGCTCGACATCGACCACGGCACCTATCCGTACGTGACGTCTTCCAACTGCACCGCCGGCGGTGCCATCACCGGCTCTGGCGTGGGCATGAAGAACGTCGACCGCGTGCTGGGCGTCATGAAGGCCTATATCACCCGCGTCGGTTCGGGCCCCATGCCCACCGAGCTTTCCTATGAGTCCGAGGCCGGCCACACGCTGACCGAGGAGGGCTATGAGTACGGCGTGACCACCGGTCGCCGTCGTCGTTGCGGCTGGTTTGACGGCCCTATCGCCAACTATGCCTCGCGCGTCAACGGCCTCACCGACATCGCCGTGACCAAGCTCGACGTGCTTTCGGCTTTCGACACCATTAAGGTGTGCGTTGCCTACGACGTCGATGGCGAGCGTTACACGAGCGTGCCCGAACACCAGGTGCGCTTTGAGCATGCCAAGCCCATCTACGAGGAGCTCCCTGGCTGGAAGTGCGATATCACCGGTTGCCGCAGCTTTGAGGAGCTGCCGCAGGAGGCTCAGGACTACGTGGCGTTTATCGAGGATCTGGCACACACCCGCGTGACGTTCATTGGCGTTGGCGCTGGTCGCGAGCAGATCATCAACCGATTCTGGAAGTAATCGGGACTATTTGGTTATTGCGATATACCCCTTTGCAGCCCGGACGGGCGGCCGAGGGGTATATTTGCTTGCAAAGGGCTCGCGCGGAGCGGGCCGTTCATCCATAGAGGAGGCACCCTTGAAGGCGGACACTCAAACCATCGACATCCTGTTGTTGGGCAGCGGCGGCCGTGAGCATGCTTTGGCAGCCAAGCTCGCAGCATCACCGCGCGCCGGCAAGCTCTACATTGCGCCGGGCAACGGCGGCACCGCGAGCTGCGGCGAGAACGTTGTTCTCGACGACTGCGATCCTGCGGCCGTGGCGGCGTTTGCGCAGAGCCACGGATGCGGACTTGTGGTAATTGGCCCCGAGGCTCCGCTCGTGGCGGGCGTGGCCGACGCCGTGCGCGCGGCGGGTATTCCCTGCTTTGGCCCGGGTGCCGAGGGCGCCCAGATGGAGGGCTCCAAGCTGTTCTCCAAGCAGCTCATGGAGCGCGCCGGTATCCCTACGGCGGCCTACGGCTCGTTTACCGACGAGGCTTCGGCTCTTGCCTACGTGCGCGAGCAGGGCGCCCCGCTGGTCGTCAAGGCCGACGGCCTTGCCGCGGGCAAGGGCGTTATCGTGGCAACCGAGCTTGCGCAGGCCGAGGAGGCCGTGCGCGAGTGTTTTGGCGGCACCTTTGGCGATGCCGGCAACACCGTGGTTATCGAGGAGATGCTCGTTGGCCCCGAGTGCTCGCTGCTGGCCTTTACCGACGGCAAGACCGTTCGCCCCATGGCCACCTCGCAGGACCACAAGCGCGCGCTCGAGGGCGACAAGGGCCCCAACACCGGTGGCATGGGCGTCTACAGCCCGGTGCCCATCGTGACTGACGAGGAGCACGCCACGATGGTGAAGGTCATGGAGCAGACCGTGGCCGAGCTCGCTGTCGAGGGTATCGACTACCGCGGCTGCCTGTACGGTGGCTTTATGCTCACGCCTGCCGGCCCCAAGGTGCTGGAGTTCAATGCCCGCTTTGGCGACCCCGAGACGCAGGTCGTGCTGCCGCGCCTTAAGAACGACCTGGTCGAGGTCATGCTGGCTTGTGCCAACTGCGAGCTCGATCAGATTGAGCTCGACTGGCGTGACGAGTGGGCCGTGGCCGTTGTCCTGACGAGCGCGGGCTATCCCGGCAGCTACGAGAAGGGCAAGGTCATCACCGGTATCGCCGATGCCGAGGCCATGGAGAACGTGACCGTGTACCACGCGGGCACCGCCGTGGTGGACGGCCAGCTCGTGACCAATGGTGGCCGCGTGCTTGCCGTGACCGCTCTGGGCGACACGTTCGAGAACGCTCGCAACCTTGCCTACGAGGCCTGCGAGAAGATTGATTTTGAGGGCAAGACCCTGCGTCACGACATCGGCCTGCGCGCGCTGCGCGGCCGCGACGCCTGGGATGCCTAAAATCCGAGAGGAATGAGACGGATGGACGAGAAGAACGAAGAGCTCGTGGACGCGCAGATCGTCGAAGAGGACAGCCGCATGTATGGGCACGCCGAGGGCGAGCCTGGTGGCGAGGTCGCTGACGAGCCGGCACTGGTGCTGGGCGACGACGACCCGCACGATGCCGAGCTGCACGAGAAGATTCTTTCGGAGGAGTGCGCCTGGAAGGGCAAGATTCTCGACGTCCACCGTCTTGAGGTTGAGCTGCCCAACGGTCACCGCAGCGCCCGCGATATCGTTCGCCATCCGGGTGCGGCGGCCGTTGTGGCACTGACCGAGAGCGGCAAGATCGTACTGGTGCGTCAGTACCGCACCGCCATCGACCGCGTGACGGTCGAGATTCCTGCTGGCAAGCTCGACCCGGGCGAGGACCCGCTCGATTGCGCCAAGCGCGAACTGCATGAGGAGACGGGCTTTAAGGCTGGTCGTATTCGCTTTTTGACGTCGATTGTCACGTCCTGCGGTTTTTGCGATGAGATCATCCACATCTACTTGGCTACCAAGCTCGAGTTTGATGCGCCCAACCCCGATGATGACGAGTTTGTCAACGTGGACCTGGTGCCGCTGCACGAGCTGATTGACGCCGTGCTCGACGGCAAGATCGAAGACGCCAAGACCGTCGTAGGCGCGCTCGCCTGCGACAGCATCGCGCACCGACTAGGCGGGGCCGAGCTTTAACGAGCGGGGATGATCCCGCAGGTTTGTGTAAGTCAGCGAAAGTGCTCCATTTGAGACAAGGTGGCCTAAAAGAGGAGGGAAGCGTATGGATATACGCGACCGACGATTGAAGGCCAGATTGTCCAAATGGAGCACTTGCAGCGTCGAGACGAAACGCGGTTTGGTAAAACCGCGTAAGGTGATTATGCTGAAGAGGTTTTTGTCTTATTACAAGCCCCAGATGGGGCTTTTTGTTGCTGATACTGTTTGTGCTCTGGTGCTTGCCGCCATTGACCTGGCGTTCCCCATTATCCTGCGCAATTTGACCGGTGGGCTATTTACTCAGGGTCAGGCTGCCATTATGCAGACGCTCGGCATGATCGCGGTGGGCTTGGTGCTGATGTATGCCGTCCGCTGCGCCTGCCGCTACTTTGTGAGCTATTGGGGTCACGTGATGGGCGCGCGTATGGAGTCCAAAATGCGCGAGGACCTGTTCGACCAGTATGAGCGCTTTAGCTTTGCATACTTCGACCGCAACAGCTCGGGCGACATGATGAGCCGCGTGGTCAACGACCTGTTCGATATCTGCGAGGCGGCGCACCACGTGCCCGAGTGGATCATCATCTGCGGCATCGAGATCATCGGCTCATTTGTGATCCTCTTTACCATTGCCCCGGTGCTGGCGCTCGCCATGGCCGTGGTGACGGCGGCGTTTGCGGTCATCATGTTTTGGCAGAACATGCGCATGCGCGAGGTCTTTAGCGACAACCGCAAAAAAATCAGCGGCATCAATGCGCAGCTGCAGGATTCGCTGGCGGGCATGCGTGTGGTCAAGAGCTTTGCCAATGAGGAGACCGAACGCTTCAAGTTCCGCGCCTCAAACAATCGCTATCTTTCGTCCAAGGAGAACATGTATCACGCCATGGGCGTCTATACCGCGACGTATGGCCTGCTCTCGGGTGTGCTCTATGTGATCGTGGTGCTGCTGGGCGGCTGGCTGGTCGCCCAGGGACAGCTGCAGGCGGTCGATATGGCGACCTTTGCACTCTATATTTCGCTGTTCTGCACGCCGCTTGAGACGCTCGTCAATTCGGCCGAAACGTATCAGAAGGCTATCGCCGGCTTTAAGCGTATGGACGAGGTGCTCTCGACCGCGCCGGATATCCAGGACAAGCCGGGCGCCACGGATCTGCAGGTGACTGCCGGCGCCGTGGAGTATCACGACGTGTGCTTTAACTACGAGGACGTTGAGCTGGGCGAGGGCGATGCCGACGAGCGTCCCGTTATCGACCATATGGATCTGTCCATCAAGCCCGGGCAGACCATCGCTTTGGTTGGCCCTTCGGGCGGTGGCAAGTCCACGACCTGTTCGCTGTTGCCGCGCTTTTATGACGTGGCTGCCGGATCCATTAGCATCGACGGCCAGGACGTGCGTGATGTGACGCAGCAGAGCCTGCGTCGCGCCATCGGCCTGGTGCAGCAGGATGTCTATCTGTTTGACGGTACGATTGGCGAGAACATCGCCTACGGCAAGCCGGGCGCTACGGCGGAAGAGATCGCCGAGGCGGCCCGTCGCGCCAACATCGATGCCTTTATCGAGTCGCTTCCACAGGGCTATGACACGGTCGTGGGCGAGCGCGGCAGCCGTCTTTCGGGCGGACAGAAGCAGCGCGTTGCCATCGCGCGCGTGTTTCTCAAGAACCCCAAGATCCTGATTTTGGACGAGGCGACGAGTGCTTTGGATAACGAGAGCGAGGAGGCGGTGCAGGCGTCGCTCGAAGAGCTGGCACGCGGCCGCACCACGATTATCATCGCCCACCGCCTTTCTACCATTAAGCATGCCGATGAGATTGCGACCGTTGAGCATGGTCGCGTTGTGGAGCGTGGCACGCACGAGGAGCTTCTCGCCCGTGGCGGCACCTATGCCCGTTACTATCGAATGCAGTTCGAAGGTGCGCGTGCGCACGAGCTCGACTGATTGATATGACAGGAAGTTTATGGCTGACAAGAACCCTTTGACTCCGGAAGAAGTGACGGAGTTATTCTCCGAAATCGATGCATCCGGCGTCTTGGATCCGACGCTTGCCAAAAAGCGAACTGAGCGCATGCGTGAGAAGGAGGCCGCGGCCAAGCGCGGTGACAAAGCGGCGCTGGCGCAGCTTCGCAGCGAAGATCGCGCAAGCCAGACAAAACAGATCGACCCGCTGTCCGAGGACGACCCTTCGGGCTCGCAGGTGAGCCATACCATTACGAAGACCGCTATGGCTGTGGTCATCGGCATCCTTGTACTGATCGTGGGCATGCAGATTGGCTACGGCGTGATGCGCCGCCTGAACACTGCCAACCTGTCCGAGAGTGTTTCGGTGGATACCGTTTCCACGGCACTGAAGGGCGGCCTTGAGTGGGGTAACGGCTTTACGCAGTTCCCGCTCGACTTTACCGTCGATGAAGCCGATGAACGCACGGGCACGGTCGAGGTGACGGTGTTGGACACATCGTCTGCCAACGAGCTCGAGCTGCTGTCCAACGGGCAGATTCAGGCCGCGGCGCTTGCGACCAACGCGTTGCTCAACGATAAGATCGACCGCGTGGTGTATAACGTTCACGCCTATATCGACGAGGATAGCAACATTCAGCACGATTCCTTCTTTGGCATGTTCCCCGCGCGCGGCCACCAGAGCGCCATTTTGACGTTCGTGTGGACCAAGAGCTCATCCAACGCCACGAGTATCGACTGGAAGATGCGCATCGTGAGTATGGATGACACCATCGCCGAGCGCATTCAGAAGCAGGTGAACTCGGTGTCGTCGTTGATTGAGGACCCGGTGGTGAGCCAGACCAAGATTGACGAGGAAAAGGACGAACGTGACCTGGAACATCGTCTGCATGGCCGCGAGATTTTCCGCGGCGGCAAGCCCGATCGCACACCGTCCGAACTGCTGGAGCAGGACAAGAAAAAATAAGACGCCATCATCCCGCGTGAGCCACAAGCCCCGCGGGATGATTTTTCTGGGACGGGGATTAAAAAACATTATGCATAGAAAGTCATAATTATCATTTCGTAAACATTTCGATGAAATTAACGCCATGAGGCATGCTTGCGGTTACAATACCGCGAGGCCTAACTACACACCTTTAAGCCGGTCCTGTGAGAC
This sequence comes from uncultured Collinsella sp., assembly GCA_902492185.1. Classification (GTDB taxonomy): domain Bacteria; phylum Actinomycetota; class Coriobacteriia; order Coriobacteriales; family Coriobacteriaceae; genus Collinsella. The sequence goes on along the minus strand of CABUKY010000012.1, from coordinate 4,757 downwards.
CGGGAAGGAGAATTATGGCGAACAACCATACCGCGGGCGCTGCCGCCCGCACCTTCGCGCCCAGCGAGCTTTGCCAGCGTATGCTGGCCAAAACCAGCAAGGGCACCTGCGGTCCCTGCATCCTGTATCTTGAGGATGGGACCATTTTTTATGGACGTGCATGCGGCGCCGAGGGCACCGCGACCGGCGAAGTTTGCTTCAACACCTCGCTCGAGGGCTACTTTGAGGTCATGACCGACCCGAGTTATGCCGGCCAAATCGTAACCATGACCTATCCGCAGATCGGCAACTACGGTATCGACGAGACCGACGTCCAGTCGGCCTTCCCCGGCGACGCCGTGCGCCCTGCGAGCGCTCCGGCCATGCGCGGCATGATCGTTCGCGACATGTGCGCCACGCCTTCTAACTGGCGCTCGGCCGTCAGCGTGCCGGAGTACCTGCGCGCTCACGGCATCGTCGCTATCGAGGGTGTCGACACTCGCGCCCTGGTGCGCCACCTGCGCGACAATGGTTCCAAGATGGGCATTATTTCGACCGAGATCTTCGACGTCGACGAGCTTGCCGAGCGTCTGGCCGCTGCGCCCACGCTGGTAGGCGAGAACCTGGTCAAGACCGTAAGTTGCCCCGTACCTCACGAGTTTGTGGCCGCCGACCTGCCTGCCACGCATGACTTTGCGCTTACGGCTGCCGCTCCTGCCCGTCACAAAGTGGTCGCCTACGACTGCGGTGTGAAGCGCGGCATTCTGGAGGGTCTGGTCCGCGCCGGCTGCGACCTTACCGTCGTGCCGTGGGATACGCCCGCCCAGCAGGTGCTCGACATGAATCCCGACGGTGTCTTTTTGTCCAATGGTCCCGGCGACCCCGACGCCGTGGTGGAGACCTACGAGCAGGTGCAGCAGCTGATCGGCAAGGTGCCGGTCTTTGGTATTTGTCTTGGTCACCAGATGATCAACCTGGCCTGCGGCGCTCAGATGGAAAAGCTTAAGTTCGGTCACCGCGGTGGCAACCAGCCGGTCATGAACCTGGTAAGCCGTCGCGTGGAGATTACCGCGCAAAACCATGGCTTTGGTCTGCTGTTCCCCAGCTTGGGCAAGCTTGTCCCCGAGCTTTCCGGCGGCGAGACCGAGCATGCGGCCGATGGGGATCTGCGCGTCTGGGTGCGCCGCGGCATCGCGCCAGTCGTGATGAACGAGCGCTTCGGCCGCATTCGCCTGACGCATGTGAACCTCAACGACGGCACCGCCGAGGGCATCCAGCTGCTCGACGCGCCGTGCTTCTCGGTGCAGTACCACCCCGAGGCCTCGCCCGGACCCACCGATGCCCACTATCTCTTTACTGCCTTTACGCGACTCATGGACGGCGAGGAGAACTACCTGGACATCGACACCGCGAAGGACCGCCTGCAGGGCTGGAACTTTGCCGACAATGGTTCCGCTGCGACCGAGACCGAGGAGAACTAACATGCCGAAACGTACTGACATCAAGCGTATCCTCGTCATTGGCTCGGGCCCCATTGTCATTGGCCAGGCCTGTGAGTTTGACTACTCCGGCGCCCAGGCCTGCAAGGTGCTCAAGGAGGATGGCTTTGAGGTCATCCTGGTCAACTCCAACCCGGCGACCATCATGACCGACCCGGGCTTGGCCGACCGCACCTATGTCGAGCCCATCACTGCCGAGTTTATCGAGCGCGTAATCAAGAAAGAGCGCCCGGACGCGCTGCTGCCCACGCTGGGCGGCCAGACCGGTCTGAACGCCGCCGTCGAACTGGCAAAGGACGGCACGCTCGACAAGTACGGCGTCGAGATGATCGGCTGCGACCTTGCCGCCATCGAGCGCGGCGAGGACCGCAAGCTCTTTAACGAGGCCATGGCCGAGATCGGCCTGGAGGTCGCGCGCTCGGGCTATGCCTACAGCGTGGCAGACGCCGAGGCCATCGCCGAGCGCGTGGGATATCCCTGCGTGCTGCGTCCGAGCTTTACCCTCGGCGGCGCCGGTGGTGGCATCGCGCATACTCACGAGGAGCTCGTCTCCATCGTGAGCCAGGGTCTTGAACTCTCGCCTGCCCACGAGGTGCTGGTCGAGGAGTCCATCGAGGGTTGGAAAGAGTACGAGATGGAGGTCATGCGTGACAACGCCGGCAACGGCATCATCGTGTGCTCCATCGAGAACCTCGACCCCATGGGCGTGCATACCGGCGACTCCATCACCGTGGCGCCGGCGCAGACCCTCTCCGACCTTGAGTATCAGCGCATGCGTGTCGCCTCGCTCGCCATCTTGGAGAAGATCGGCGTCGAGACCGGCGGCTCCAACGTGCAGTTTGCCGTGAACCCCAACACCGGCCGCTTGATCGTCATCGAGATGAACCCGCGCGTGAGCCGTTCGTCCGCGCTGGCCTCCAAGGCCACGGGTTTCCCCATCGCTAAGGCCGCCGCGCGCCTGGCTGTGGGCTACACGCTCGACGAGATCGTCAACGACATTACCAAGGCAACGCCTGCCTGCTTTGAGCCCACGATTGACTACTGCGTCGTTAAGGTGCCGCGCTTTGCCTTCGAGAAGTTCAAGGGAACCGACCCCACGCTCACCACGCGCATGAAGGCCGTGGGCGAGATCATGGCGATCGGCCGCACCTTTGAGGAGGCCTTTGGCAAGGCTATGCGCTCGCTGGAGGACGGCCACCAGGGCATTTGCGCCGGTGGCAAGGAGGGTGCCGACAAGCTGGGCGACGACGAGCTCGCTCAGGCCGTGGCAACCCCGACCGAGCACCGCATCTTCTTTGTGGTCGAGGCCCTGCGTCGCGGCTGGGACATCGCCCGCATCCATGCCATCTGCGGTATCGATCCGTGGTACCTCAACCGTATCAACGACATGGTGCAGGTCCAGGAGAGCATCCGCGGCCTGCGTGTGGAGGATATCGACGCCGACGCGATGCGCCTGCTCAAGCAGTACGGCACGAGCGATGCCGAGATCGCCGCGCTGACCGGCTCGGACGAGCGCTTTGTGCGCGCCTACCGCAAGGGCCTGGGCGTGGTTCCCAGCATGAAGACGGTCGATACCTGCGCTGCGGAGTTCTCGAGCGCCACGGAGTACCACTACAAGACGTACGAGAACATCTACCGCACGAGCCCGGATGCCAAGAAGTGCGTGGCTCCCGACGAGACCACGCCGGCGGACAAGCCCAAGGCGATGATCCTGGGCGCCGGCCCCAACCGCATTGGACAGGGTATCGAGTTCGATTACTGCTGCGTGCACGCGAGCTACGCGCTGGCGGCCCGCGGCTTTGAGACCATCATGGTCAACTGCAACCCCGAGACCGTCTCGACCGACTACGACACGTCCGACCGCCTTTACTTTGAGCCGCTCACCTACGAGGACGTCATGGACGTTATCGATGTTGAGCGCCCCGACGGCGTCGTGGTGACGCTCGGCGGCCAGACCCCGCTTAAGCTGGCGCGCATGCTCGAGGAGAGCGGCGTGAACATCATGGGTACCAAGCCCGATGCCATCGACTTTGCCGAGGACCGCGAGCGCTTCGCCGCTCTGCTCGACAAACTGGGCATCATGTACCCGCCGGCGGGTCAGGCCACCTCGTTTGAGGAGGCCGAGGCCGTTGCCGCACACATTGGCTACCCGCTGCTGGTGCGTCCGAGCTACGTGCTGGGCGGCCGCGGCATGATGATCGCCTACGATGCCGAGCATCTGCGCGATTACATGGCCGAGGCTGCGCGCATTAGCCCCGACTACCCGGTGTATCTGGATCGCTTCTTGGAGGGTGCGATCGAGTCCGATGTCGACGCCCTGTGCGATGGCGAAGAGGTCTATATCGGCGGTATCCTGGAGCATATCGAGGAGGCCGGTATTCACTCCGGCGACTCTGCGACCTGCATCCCGCCGTTCAGCTTTAGCGAGAGCCTGCAGGCGAAGCTTCGCGAGACCACGCGCCGCATCGCGATGGCGCTGGGCGTACGCGGCCTGGTCAACGTACAGTATGCCATCAAGGGCGAGACCGTTTACGTGATCGAGGCCAACCCGCGTGCCAGCCGTACCGTGCCGTTTATCTCCAAGGCCACCGGCGTGCCGCTGGCCAAGTGCGCGGCGCGTATCATGGCGGGCGATTCCATCGCGAGCCTGGGCCTGCCGAGCGACGAGCGCCAGCTGGACTGGTTCTGCATGAAGGAAGCCGTTATGCCCTGGGGTCGTTTCCCGGGCGCTGACGTTATCCTGGGGCCCGAGATGAAGTCGACGGGCGAGGTCATGGGTATCGCCAAGAGCTATCCCGAGGCATACGCCAAGACGCAGCTGGCGATTGACTACAAGCTGCCCGACCCGAGCGCCGGTAAGGTGTTCATTAGCGTGTGCGACCGCGACAAGCGTCATATCCTTTCGGTCGCCCGTATCCTGCGCTATCTGGGCTTTGACATCTGCTCCACCGAGGGTACGGCGCGCGTGCTGCGCGGCGGCAACGTGACGTGCGAGGTCGTGGAGAAGATTAGCGGCCCGCACGACGGCGAGCGTCCCAACATCGGTGACCTGATCGCCGATGGCAAGATTGCGGTAATCATCAACACGCCGTACGGTCCGGGCTCGCGTGGCGATGGCTACCTGCTGCGTACCGAGGCGGTGCGCCGCGGCGTGACCTGCGTGACCGCGATGTCTGCCGCCAACACGTACGTGAGTGCCATCGAGGCCGTGCGCGAGGACCAGCAGGGTCACGGCAGTGCCAACGACATGGGCATGGACGTCATCGCCCTGCAGGACCT
>CABUKY010000011.1 GCA_902492185.1 uncultured Collinsella sp. | reverse complement strand
TGGCCAGCACCTCCCCGTCGCGGTCGACCAGGCAGGCCCAGTGCGACGACTTGCCGACGTCCAGGCCGAGCACGGCCGCGGGTCTGGTGGATGGCGCTTTCACGGTGGTATCCTTCCGGTAGTCGTTCGACCGGATGGCCTCCCCCTCGGCACTCACATTACCAGCCGCGGCGCCTGCCCGGCACTTTCCTATCAGCCGTCGGGGGCGGCGCGTCCCGCGCCGGCAGCACCCAACGGGCCCTCTCGGGGGCAGGGACGTTCGGCCGTGCGCGGGCGCCCGGTCGGCGGCCCGTTCTGGGCGCGCCTCAATCGTAGCCCGAGACGGTCCCGGGCTGACAATTTCGACTGTAATGGACGTTTTTGTTTGACTAGTCGTTTAAGAACGTCCCCGATGACTATTTGAATTGCTAATTTGTGCGGGTTGTGGTTTTGTGACCTGCTGAAATTTAGGATACTGTACATCTGTACGTTAACTCATCTTCGTAGTATATTGCTACCCGCAAAACTCAACACCATTGTGCTTTGAGACGTTAAAGCGCCTACTACAATGGTTGTCGATAGTACGATTCGATTTAACGACAGGATGGATGGTCCAAGCGTGAGTCTCGGCAGCAAACTATCCAATGCAAAGGTGTCCTTTGCGATATTTAAGCGCGACATTAAGCGACTGCTTGTGAACCCCGTCGCCCTGGTGGTTACCCTAGGCGTGTGCGTTATTCCCTCGCTGTATGCCTGGTATAACATCGTGGCAAACTGGGATCCGTATGGAAACACCCAAGGCATCAAGATTGCTATCGCCAACAACGATCGAGGCACCCAAAACGACTTGGTGGGTGAGCTCAACGCTGGCGACAAAGTGGTCGACCAGCTCAAGGAGAATCATCAGTTGGGCTGGACGTTCGTCGACTCGACGGCCGATGCCAAGGAGGGCGTCGAGAGCGGCGAGTACTATGCCGCTATCGTGATTCCCAAGAACTTCTCGGATAACCTGGTTTCGATGCTCGACGGCAACTACCATCAGCCCAAGCTCACGTACTACGTCAATGAGAAGAAGAGCGCCATTGCGCCCAAGGTTACCGATACCGGTGCAAACACCATCGAGGAGCAGATCAACTCGGAATTTGTCTCTACGGTAGGCAAGACTGTTGCCGGTATCGCCAAGGATGCCGGTGTCGATTTAAAGGACAAGGCAACCCAGACTCAGGACTCGCTGGCAGGTTCGGTGTCCGAGGCGTCCGACACCTTGGGCGAGGTGCGCGATTCGATTGGCGATATGAATGCCGCCATCGATAAGACGAGTGGCGCTATCGCCTCGGCTGATGCGGCACTTGCCGGCTTGCAAGGCCAGGCACCGTCGCTGACGCAGGCGATCTCCCAGGGCAACGACCTGCTGAGCGAAGCTCGCACCACGGCGGGCAACTCCATCACCTCGCTCTCCAAGGCGCTCTCGGAAGGCAGCCTTGCGCTCACCAAGACGTCGGCCTCTGCGAACGCTGCCATCGGCAAGCTGACGGGCGCGGTCACATCTACGACCACCCGTATCGACAACTCGCTCGAGTCTCTTCAAGCGACGATCGACCACAATAAGGCCGTTATCGGGCACTTGGAGATTCTCGCCAATGACACGTCGACAGGTTCCGAGGAAATTGACGCGCGCATTGTATCGACCATCGATTTGCTTCGAGAGCAGAATGAAAAGCTTCAGAGCATCAAGGACGGTCTGTCCGCGCAGTCGAGCGCCATGGCGAATGACGCAGCGGCTGTTTCGGGTGCCAGTGACGCTATCAATAACGCAATTCATACCGGTGCGACCAACCTTGGCCAAGCCCAGACGGACTTGGGCCAAAACGCGCTGCCGAAGGCCTCGAGCGCGCTCGACTCTTTTGCTGCCGTTTCGGGCGACCTGACCGGTATCGTCTCGGGTATGACACCTACACTTGCAAATGCGCGCGGCACGTTGGCGCAGCTTAGCGCTACGCTCGGCCAGGCCAAGACCACGCTGTCCCAGACCGATTCCTCGCTTGCCAAGGTCCAGGACAAGCTTGCAACCGCCGCCAATGACATCGCGGCGCTGCAGACCTCCGAGTCCATGGGCGAGCTGGCCGATCTGATGGGCGTCGATGTCAATGACGTGGCAGATTTCATGGCGTCTCCGGTTGAGTTGACGTCCAAGTCAATCTATCCGGTCAAGAGCTTTGGCTCGGGCATCGCTCCCTTCTACACCAATCTGGCGCTTTGGGTGGGCGGCTATGTGCTCATCGCCATTTACAAGCTCGAGGTCGACCGTGAAGGTGTTGGCAGCTTTACGGCGCGCCAAGGCTACTTTGGCCGCTGGTTGCTCATGGTGATCCTGGGCGCGTTGCAGGCCATCATCGTTACGGTAGGCGATCTGGTGATTGGCGTGCAGTGCGTCAGCCCGCTGCTGTTCGTGCTGGGCGGCATCGCCATTTCGTTCACCTACGTCAATATCATCTATGCGCTGTCCACCACGTTTAAGCATATCGGCAAGGCTATCGGCGTCATTCTCGTCATCGTGCAGATCCCGGGTTCGTCGGGCATGTACCCCATCGAGATGATGCCCGGCTTCTTCCAGTGGCTGCACCCGCTGCTGCCCTTTACCTACGGCATCAATCTGCTGCGCGAGACGGTCGGCGGCATGTATTCGTTCAACTACCTGTTTAACCTGTGCATTCTGGGCGTGTTCTTGATCGTGGCGCTCTTTATCGGTCTGCAGCTGCGTCCGCTGCTGCTCAACCTTAACCTGCTCTTTGATAAACAGCTCTCCACGACCGGTATGATGATTTGCGAGTCCAACGACCTGCCGCGCCAGCGCTACTCGCTGCGCACGGCCATGCGCGTCATGCTCGATTCCGATTCGTACCGTCGCGAACTGCTCGATCATGCGGTCGCCTTTGAACATCGCTACCCGTACTACATCAAGGGCGGTTTTGCCGCCGTGGTGGGCGTTCAGGTCCTGCTCTTTGTCCTGTCGACGGTTCTCGATATCGACAATAACGGCAAGATCATCCTGCTTGTCATTTGGATCATCTCGGTTATTGCCATCTGCGGCTGGCTTATCAATATCGAATATATCCGAGCGAGCCTCAATACCCAGATGCGCATCTCGGCGCTTTCGGATGAGGACCTGCGTCGCGAGATGCGCGAACACACGGCCGCCATTCCTGCCGCCCGCCACATGTTTGGCCTCAACGCCAGCGAGCGTGGTGCCAAGGGCGGCGATCAGTCCACGGGCCGCTTGCCGCATATCGGCTCGCACCATAAATCTCAGGGCAGCGACAGCACAGCCACAAATGATGGAGATACCACCGCGCTTGGCAAGCACTCCAAAGGAGGTGAGGCATAAATGAAGAACATCCTGCATCTGTTTAAGCGCGATGTCCAAAACGTGTCTCGCTCCGTGATCGGCTTGGTTGTCGTGATGGGCCTCATTATCGTACCGTGTCTGTACGCGTGGTTTAACATCGCCGGCAGCTGGGATCCGTACGGCAACACCGGCAATCTTAAGATCGCCGTGGTCAACACCGATGAGGGTTACGAGAGCGATTTGATCCCCGTCGAGGTTAACGTGGGCGAAAACGTGACCGCCACCCTACGCGGCAACGAGAGCTTCGATTGGGTTGTGCTCAACAATCGCGAAAAGGCTATCGAGGGCGTTAAGTCGGGCGCGTACTATGCTGCCGTCGTTATCCCCAAAACGTTTAGCGCTGACATGATGACGCTTTTCTCGACCGACGTGAAGCATGCCGATATCGAGTTCTACGAGAATCAGAAGGCCAACGCCATTGCGCAGATCGTGACCGAGAAGGGTTCGAGCGCCGTCCAGAGCCAGGTTAACAAAACTTTTACCGAGACCATTACGACGATCGGTCTTAAGACGGTGTCCAGCCTGCTCGATTACATGAGCACCGACCAGGTGGGTAACTTTATCGCCAACCTGTCCTCGACGCTCGGCGATTCGATTGAGGACCTGCGAGACGTTCGGGCAAATGCTTCGTCGCTGGCGGGCATTTTGAGCTCCACGTCCGATTCGCTGACGTCGGCGAGCGGCATGCTCAAGCAGACGGGCACGGTCGATGAGTCAACGAAGCAGCTGATGGAGCATGTCAAGAGCGGTATTAGCGATTCCAAGGAAGCGCTGAAGGACGCCAACGACGCCATCAATGCCGCGATTGACGGAAGCGCGGGCTCGTTTGACAACGTGTCCGCCGAGCTTGCGAAGGCATTTGATGCCGCGAATCAACATGTCGACCTTACAGTGTCCCAGCTCAACGATGCCGCGGCGGCGCTCAACACGCGTGCCGACGATATCGACGCCACGGCCGACCAGCTCCGCAGCTTTGCCGATCAGGTGACTGACGAAAAACTCCAGGACAGCCTCAAGTCTGTGGCAACATCGCTGAGCAGGATTGCTGTGGAGTATCGCAACAACGCCAAGGACTTGACGGCCACCGCGAAGTCTCTCTCTGACAGCATGGCAGAGGTTAATAAGTCGCGTGCCGAGGTCGATCAGGCAATCGCGGATGCCAAGGCTGGTATCTCGGGCGCCAAGACTGACTACGACTCTACGTTTTCGGCCAAGGCAAAGGAGCTCAAGAAGACCATCTCGGGCGTTTTGGATTCGCTGAACGGTATTTCGAACGATCTGGATAGTGCTGTTGCTGGCCTGACCGACGCATCCGGTTCGCTGGCAAAGGGCCTCTCCAAGGCTGCAAAGCTGGTCAACAAGGCTTCTGATCAGCTGGGCGAGGCGTCGGACAAGATCAGTGCGTTTAAGGACGAGCTCGACGGCGCCTTGATGTCGGATGACCTCGCTACGATCAAGACGATGATCGGCAATGATCCCGAGGGTCTGGCCGTGTCGCTTTCCGGCCCCGTCGCGCTCGATCGCAAGCCGGTCTATCCGATCCGCAACTACGGTTCGGCCATGGCACCGTTCTACACGATTCTGTCGCTCTGGGTGGGCTCGATTGTGCTGGCGGCCATGATGAAGGTCTCGGTTGACGATGAGCTTATCAACGAGCTCATCCCCGTGCGCCTGCACGAGATCTACCTGGGCCGCTACCTGTTCTTTGGCGGTCTGGCCCTGCTGCAGGCAACGCTCGTGTGTGCGGGCGACATCCTGTTCTTTGGCATCCAGTGCGACGACCCGCTGCAGTTTGTGCTGGCGGGCTGGGTCGCGAGTCTCGTGTTCTCCAATATCGTCTACACGCTTACGGTTTCGTTTGGCGATATCGGCAAGGCGCTCGCCGTCGTGCTGCTGGTCATGCAGGTCGGCGGTTCGGGCGGCACGTTCCCCATCGAGATGACCGGCCCCGTGTTCCAGGCGATCTATCCGTTCCTGCCGTTCACCCACGGCATCAACGCCATGCATGCCGCCATGGCCGGTGCGTACCACATGGAGTACTGGATTGAGCTAGGCATTCTGGCGAGCTATCTGATTCCGTCGCTGGCACTGGGCGTCGTCTTCCGCCGCCCGGTCATCAAAGCCAACGACTGGATCATCGAAAAACTGGAGTCAACCAAATTGATTTAGTTCAGCAACGTAAACGCCGTCGGAACATCGAGATCTTCCAACCCGATGCTTTAGCGTAGTGAATTGCACGGGCTGCTTGGTTGTTGCTACAGTAGCGGGGCGTGCCGGGGGTCCGGTGCGCCCTGCTTTTATTTGACCATGAGGCGGCACGCAGCCATGCGCGTGCGGACACCACGCCCAGATTGAGCGCGAGGATGCCCTATGGCCCAGCATGCCACTGACAATATCGAAATGATGCCCGATAGCCCTGTTGCTCGCGAGGACCTGGGCGCGGGCGGCACCTCCCGCGGCGCCGGCGCTCGCTCGCCGCTGTTCTGGAAAGTCCTGCTGCTTTCGGTGGCAGTCGTCTGGGGCTACTCCTTTACGACCATGAAGGACGCGCTCGACACCATTCCGGTGTTCGAACTGCTCTACGTGCGCTTTCTGCCTGCGGCGTTGGTCATGTTTTTCATCTTCCACAAGCGCATCATCGCGCACCTCAACGCCCGCAACCTTATCGTCGGACTTGGCATGGGCGCACTTATGTGGGCCGCCTACGCCCTGCAGACAGTCGGTCTGGCGCACACCACGGCGGGCAAGAATGCTTTTTTGACGGGCACGTATTGCATCGTTGTGCCGTTCGCGAGCTATTTTCTGAGCGGCGAAAAACTCACCCGCTATAACCTGGGCGCGGCGCTGCTGTGCTTGGCGGGCATTGGCTTGGTGGCGCTCGATAGCGTTGAATTCAACATCGGTGATGTCATTACGCTGGCGGGTGCGGTCTTTTTCGCCATCCAGATGGCGGTGACTGCCAAGTACGGTCGCAAAATGGACATCAACGTCATCACGTTTTGGATGTTTGTGGGCAACGGCGTGCTGAGCCTGGCAACGTCGCTGCTATTCGAGACCCAAGCGCCTCTGTCCGTGTGGACGCCGAGCTTTATCAGCGCGATGGCGTTTCTCTCGGTTGGTTGCACATGCGCGGCTCTGCTCATCCAAAACGTCGGCTTGGCGCATGTCTCGGCCTCGACGGGCTCACTGCTCCTTTCGATGGAGTCGCCTTCGGGCGTGCTGTTCTCGGTGCTGCTGATGGGGGAGGCGCTCACCTCGCGCCTGCTCGCCGGCTTCGCGCTCATCTTTCTTTCGATTATCTTGAGCGAGACGCATTTCGATTTCTTGCGCCGAAAATCACACCCGCAATTGTAAACAACTTGTTGCGCCGCCCTCCCAGGGCGGCATTTTTATGTCATGCCCTTACAGTTGTACCTTGCACTTTACGCTATCAAAGTGCGTGCTGCAAAAACGTTACTGGAGGGCTTCTATGGCATCAGCTCTGTCCGATTTTCAACCGCAACCAGCGCCCCAGGCCACCGCGGCGGCGCAGGCCGCTATCGGTGACGGTCTTGTCGCAGAAGCTCAGGCTTTTGCAGACGAGCTCGCTGCATGGCGACACGATCTACACCAGATGCCCGAGCTGGGTAACAATCTTCCGCAGACGTCTGCCTATATCCAGGCACGTCTGGACGAGATGGACATCCCCCATACCACGCTAGTCGACGGTTCCTGCGTCGTTGGCCTGATCGGTGCCGGTGCGGCCGCTCAGGGCAATGGCACGTGCAAGGACGAGCAGGCCGGAACGGTCGTCATGCTCCGAGGCGATATGGATGCCCTTCCCGTTGTCGAGGAATCCGGCGAGCCCTTTGCATCCACCAATGGCTGCATGCATGCTTGCGGTCACGATATGCACGCGACGGCTCTGCTTGGTGCGGCGCGCCTGCTCAAGGCCCGCGAGGCCGAGCTTGTGGAGGCCAACGCTACCGTCAAGTTGCTGTTCCAGCCGGGCGAGGAGACCTTTGAGGGAGCACGCGCTGCCATCGCCGACGGCTTGCTCGAGAACCCGCGCCCTCAGGCGGCCTTTGCCATGCATGTCAACAGCCAGTCGCCGCTTGGCCTGGTGCTCTACGGCAGCCCGGCGCTCTCGGGTGTGTACGGTTTCCGCATCACGCTCCAGGGCAAGGGCGGCCACGGTTCCAGCCCCGAGATCTGCATCGACCCCATCACGGCCGGCGTCCACGTGCACCTGGCGCTCCAGGAGCTTATCTCCCGCGAGGTGCCGGCGGCCAAGGAAGTCGCACTTACCGTTGGTAAGTTCGCCGGCGGCTTGGCGGCCAACGTCATCCCCGACACCTGCGTGCTCGAGGGAACGCTGCGCGGCTTTGATGTTGAGCTCATGGCTCACCTAAAGACCCGCATCGCGGAGGTCGTTAACGGCGTTGCTACGACCTATCGTACGCCGGCGACCATCGAGACGCTTTCGGATGTTCCGCCGCTTGTACTCGACAGCGATATGACTCAGGCGTCGCTTGGCTACGTGGGCGCAGTGCTGCCCAAGACGGCTTTCTTGCCGCTTTTCCATGCCATGGCGAGTGAGGACTTCGCGCTTATCTCGAGCAAGATCCCAAGTGCGTACTTTACCGTGGGCGCGGCCGTAACCGACACGGACGAACACTTTGCCCAGCACCATCCCAAGGCACGTTTTAACGATGCCGAGCTGCCGCTCGGTGCCGCGGCCTATACCGCCGTCGCTTTGGGCTATATCGCCGACCACCGGTAGCACCCAACCTTGCCTTTCAAGCCTGCGGGCATGGCCGTAAGGCCTATGCCCTTGTCTTTCAAGGCAATCTTGGGCACTACCGGCGCCTGGCTTTGTCATCATGGCCACGTGCTACACGATTTTCGTTAACTGCATGAGCCTGTTTCAGCCGCTCGTCGTCAGCGACCTGGGCATCACGCTTGCGCAGTACAACATCTCCAACGCCATCTCCACCGTGGTGAGCGTTATCGGCTCACTTGTGATCGGTCATGTTGCCGATAAAGTAAGCGGTCGCGTTTTGGGCTCCCTCACTGTAATCGCCACCTCTGCCGTTCTTGCCGGCATGAGCTTTGTCGGTGAGCTATGGCAGGTCTACGTGCTCTTTTCTGTTCGTCCCGTTCTGTCCGTGGCCGCCTTGGAAGCCGAATGGATGCTCGTACCATCATTCGGTTTCCAAGGCGGCCACGGGCCTACGAAATGATCCCTATTCCTCCGTCCCCAAGGGATCACGTGATCCGAAGGGGACGGAGGAAAAGGGATCACAAACAGCGGCGGCGCGTCTGGCCGAACGAGTCCCCATACCCTCGTTCGGTCAGACGCGCCGCCGCTGTTTGTATTTGTGCCGTATAATGACCGTTACCTATGACGCGATACAAAAGAAAGGTGTTTGCCCATGCAGGCACAGAAGGCGGAGGGAACCCGCGACCTTATCGGCGCCGAGATGCGCGCCTGGCAAAAGATGCAGCAGATTGCGGCCGGCGTGTTCGAGCCGTTTGGTTTTAAACCCATCGAGACGCCCGCGATCGAGCAGGTGGACGTGTTTGTCCACGGTATCGGCCAGTCGACCGACGTCGTGCGCAAGGAAATGTTCCGCGTGTTCAGCGGTGCCAACCTGGAGCGCGTCTTTACCGAGGGCACCGACACCAAACTCAAGCCCAAGCAGCGCCTGGCACTTCGCCCCGAGGGCACGGCCGGCGTGGTGCGCGCCGTCGTCGAGAACAATCTGGTGCCCCAGGGCTCCACGCCGTTTAAGGCTTACTACGCCGAGGCCATGTTCCGCGGCGAGCGTCCCCAGAAGGGCCGCCTGCGCCAGTTCCACCAGGTGGGCATCGAATGGCTCGGCGCTCCCGATCCGGCGGCAGACGCCGAGTGCATCATCATGCTCATGGAGTTCTACAAGCGCCTGGGCTTCGATCTTTCCAAGCTTCGTCTGCTCATCAACTCGATGGGTGACGCCCAGTGCCGTCCGGCTTATCGCGAGCAGGTTAAGCAGTTCATCCTCGATCACGCCGACGAGATGTGCGATGAGTGCCGCGAGCGCGCCGAGCTCAACCCGCTGCGTGCCTTCGACTGCAAGAACGACCACTGCCGCGAGATCATGGCCGAGGCTCCGCTGATGGGTGACAACCTGTGCGATGAGTGCCGCGAGCACTACGAGCAGGTCAAGCGCTATCTGGATGCCGCCGGTATCGAGTATGTCGAGGATCCCACCTTGGTGCGCGGCCTGGACTACTACACCCGTACTGTCTTTGAGGTCGAGGCCCCTGGCGCCGGCGTCGGCTCCATCGGCGGCGGCGGCCGCTACGATGGCCTGGTCGAGCTCGAGGGTGGCAAGCCCACGGCGGGCGTCGGCTTTGCTGTCGGTTTTGAGCGCGCCCTGCTGGCCCTGCAGGCCTTTGGCAGCGATTTGGGTGCCGATGAGGCCCCGTGCGTCTATGTCGCCAACGCCGGCAAGGAGCTGCGTCAGAACGTCTTTGCCATTACGCAGGAGCTTCGCGCCGCAGGTATCGTGACCGAGGCCGACTATCAGGGTCGTTCGCTCAAGGCCCAGTTTAAGCAAGCCGATAAGGTAGGCGCCAAGCTCATCTTGGTCCTGGGTGGCGACGAGCTTGCCGCCGGCAAGGTCAAAGTGCGCGACATGCAGAGCCATGACGAGGTGCTCGCCGATCTGGACAACGTCGTCGAGGCGGTTCGCGAGCGCCTGTAGCGCATCTTTTTGAGCTTCGGGCCTGCTAACGTGCCCTGCTCATGGAGAGCGATTGTTACGGGGGTGTTTCGCTTTTATGCGGAATGCCCCCGTTTACGTATGCCGCCCACCGAGAAATACGACCATTTAGGGCAAAAACCTTTGCAATGCAGAAAATACTTTTGTGTGGTAAAGCGCAATCAGTGTCGAAAGTATTTCTCAAGCGCCTATAATGAATACCGCATGTTACGTGCATAGAAGGAGGAATGGGAGGAAACGTGGCTGAGAACCTAAGCAACCAGTCTGTACCCGAAGCCGCGGCGCGCGTCGCTGCCGTGGTCAACCGCCTCGTTAACCGAATCGGCTCGAATGCCGAGTCCAGGGAGCGTCTCGCCGAGATCGAGATCCCCGAGGAGCTGCGCGACAATCTGGCGCTGTTCTTGCGCCTGGAGCGCCGTGTGCTTAGCGAGTATGATCCCGAGATCGCGGACCTGTTCGACAAGATTTTGACAGCCGAGATTGTGGTCAATGCCGGCAACCCCGGTACCTGCGCTGCCGACGAAGCCGTCGACGAGCAGGGCGTGCCCACCGCCGACGAGCCCACTGCCGTGGCATTTCGTGAGGTCGTCGATTTGATCGACAGCCTGCCGCTCGATAAGCAGCAGGTCATTGTCCGCGCCTTTACGAGCTTTTTCCATCTGGCAAACCTGTCGGAGGAGAACTACCGTGTGGCGCAGCTGCGCGAGCGCGAGGCCGGTGCGTCGACCGATACCGAGGTCGATCCTGCCAACGAGCTTACCGTTGCCTATCACCAGCTGGTGAATGAGCTGGGTGTCGAGGGTGCCAACGAGCTGCTCGACAAGCTCGAGTTCCACCCTGTCTTTACCGCACATCCCACCGAGGCCCGTCGTAAGGCCGTCGAGGGCAAGATCCGCCGTATCTCCAACCTGCTGGAGGAGCGTCCGCGTCTGGGCGGCTCCGACCTGGTGGAGAACGAGCGCCATATGCTGCAGGAGATCGACGCCCTGGTGCGTACGAGCCCCATCGCGCTCAAGAAGCCCACGCCGGTCGAGGAAGCCGATACCATCATCGACATCTTCGATAACACGCTGTTCGACGTTATCCCCGTTATCTATCGTCGTTTTGACGATTGGGTGCTGGGCGACAAGGCCGGTACTGTGCCGCCGCTGTGCCCGGCGTTCTTCCATCCCGGCAGCTGGATCGGTTCCGACCGCGACGGTAACCCCAACGTCACCGCCAAGGTGAGCCGTGAGGTCGCCGCCAAGTACTTTACGCACATGGTGCTCAAGCTCGAGGACAAGTGCCGCCACATCGGCCGCAACCTCACGCTCGAGGCCACCTACAGCAAGCCGTCGGCCGAGCTCATTAACCTGTGGAACCATCAGGTCGAGATGAGCCCTCGGTACACGGCCCGCGCCGAGCTGATCTCCGAGCACGAGCCGCATCGCGCCGTCATGCTCGTCATGGCCGACCGTCTGAACGCCACCGTGCGCCGTATCACCGACACCATGTACCACAGCGCCGACGAGTTCCTGGATGACCTGCGCGTCGTCCAGCGTTCGCTTGCTGCCTGCGGTGCCGTCCGTGCCGCCTACGGTCCGGTCCAAACCATCATCTGGCAGGTCGAGTCCTTCGGCTTCCATATGGTCGAGATGGAGTTCCGTCAGCACTCCGTGGTGCACGCCCGCGCCCTCAAGGATATCCACGAGAACGGTATCCATGGTGACCTGCAGCCCATGACGCGCGAGGTCATCGACACCTTCCGTGCCATCGGTTCCATCCAAAAGCGCTACGGCAAGAAGATGGCACACCGCTACATCATCTCGTTTACCAAGAGTGCCCAGCATGTGGCCGACGTCTTTGAGCTGGCCCACCTGTCCTTCGCACACGAGGAAGACGTTCCCGAGCTCGACGTGATCCCGCTGTTCGAGCAGCTCGAGGACCTCGAGGGCTGCGTTGACGTGCTCGACCAGATGCTTACGCTGCCCGTGGTGCAAAAGCGCCTTGCCCAGACCAACCGCCGCATGGAGGTCATGCTGGGCTATTCCGACTCTTCCAAGGATGCCGGTCCTACCACGGCCATGCTCGCGCTGCACTCCGCGCAGGAGCGCATCGCCAAGTGGGCAGAGAAGAACGATATCGACCTGGTGCTCATGCACGGTCGCGGCGGTGCCGTGGGCCGTGGCGGCGGCCCGGCCAACAAGGCCGTGCTGGCGCAGCCCAAGGGTTCGGTCAACTGCTTCTTTAAGCTCACCGAGCAGGGCGAAGTCATCTTTGCCCGTTACGGCAACCGCACGCTGGCTCAGCGCCATGTTGAGTCCGTTGCCGCCGCAACGCTTTTGCAGTCGGCCCCGAGTGTCGAGAAGACCAACACCGAGACCACGCAGAAGTTCTGGGATATGGCCGAGAAGCTCAACACTGCAAGCCACGAACGCTATCTGGACCTGCTGAACACCGAGGACTTTACACCGTGGTTCTCGACCGTGACGCCGCTGACCGAGGTCGGTCTGCTGCCGATCGGCTCGCGTCCCGCCAAGCGCGGTCTGGGCGCCAAGTCGCTCGATGACCTGCGTACCATCCCGTGGATCTTCAGCTGGAGCCAGGCGCGCATTAACCTGGCCGCTTGGTACGGTCTGGGCACCGCCTGCGAGCAGCTTGGCGATCTTGACCAGCTCAAGGCTGCCTACCAGGAGTGGCCGTTCTTCCGCACCTTTATCGACAACATCGAGATGTCGATCGCCAAGACCGACCAGCGCATCGCCAAGATGTATCTGCACCTGGGCGACCGCCAGGATCTGTCCGAGAAGGTCTTTACCGAGATGCAGCTCACGCGTAAGTGGGTCCTTGCCATCGTCGGTGACGAGTGGCCGCTGCAGCGCCGTCGCGTGCTCGGCTGCGCCGTCCGTGTACGTAACCCCTACGTCGACGCCCTGTCCATCGCCCAGGTCCGCGCCCTTCGCGAGGTGCGTATGAACCAGGACGAGATGGCCGAGGAGAAGAAGGCCGAGTACATGAGCCTGATTCTTTCGACTGTGACCGGCGTCTCGGCAGGTTTGCAGAACACGGGGTAATCGATAGCCCTGTAGTCGTCCGGGCCCGCCATCAGTTTACTTTTAGGCACGTCCTCGGACATGCAAGAAGCCCTCGCTGCGCACTTCGTGCGGCGAGGGCTTCTTGCGTCCTGCGGAGTGTGCCTAAAAGTAAACTGATGGCGGGCCCTGCGATGTCCGGTCTTCGGCGGATTACTGGCTGGGGGAATAATGGTGCGCTCCGCGCGTTTTGGATGGGGTCTATCCCGGTGGCGCATTTGGTGCTTCTCGCCTTACGACTGTAGCGGCTGCGGTTCCGTTTGGGATCGCGGCCGTTTTGTTGTGGGTCAAATATGAACGTTGTGTTAATGAGTCGGTGGACGGTGGTGTTTTTCGGTGAGCGGCGTATCCTTCCAACGGTTTATCTAGTGTGTCAGTTGAAAAGGAAGAGGGCGCTCGTCATTGTTTGAATGTGAACTGCCGTTTGACCACAAGACGTTGCATCTGGAGCTCGAGGATAAGAACTTTGCGGGTGTGATGGAAGGTCATCAAAACGAGTTTAAGACTACAAAATCGCAGGAAGAGCTGGTGGAGGAGTCGCTTGCCAACCCTTATGGCTCGCCTTCGCTCGAGGAGCTTTGTGCTGGCAAGAAGGATATTGTCATCATTAGCTCCGATCATACGCGTCCCGTTCCCTCGCGTGTGACGATGCCTATTCTGCTGCATCACATCCATTCTGCTGCGCCCGAGGCTCGCGTGCGTATTCTGGTTGCTACGGGTATGCATCGTCCGTCGACGCACGAGGAGTTCGTCAACAAGTACGGCGAGGAGATCGTTGCCAACGAGGAAATCGTTATGCACGTCGCGACCGATGACAGCATGATGAAAAAGATCGGCACCCTGCCTTCTGGCGGCGAGTGCATCATCAACAAGATTGCTGCCGATTGCGATCTGCTGCTTGCCGAGGGCTTTATTGAGCCGCACTTCTTTGCCGGTTTCTCTGGCAGCCGCAAGTCCGTCCTGCCTGGTATCGCCAGCTACAAGACCATCATGTACAACCACAACGGTCAGTTTGTGAACGATTCCCATTCGCGTGCCGGCAACCTGTGCCACAACCACGTGAGCGAGGACATGTTTGCCGCTGCCGAGATGGCTCACCTTGCCTTTGTGCTCAACGTGGTGCTCAACGGCAAGCACGAGGTCATCGGCTCCTTTGCCGGCGACATCCACAAGGCGCACGAGGCTGGCTGCGAGTTCGTGAAGAGCCTTGCCGGCGTTGAGCCCGTCGAGTGCGAGATTGCCATTACCACCAACGGCGGCTACCCGCTCGACCAGAACATCTATCAGGCCGTGAAGGGCATGTGCTCTGCCGAGGCTACGCTTCCCGAGGGCGGCGTGATCATCGACGTCGCCGGCTGTGCCGACGGTCACGGTGGCGAGGGCTTCTATCACAACATCGCCGACAACGATCCGGCGGAGTTTGAGCGTGCCTGCATCGACCGTCCTAAGGACGAGACCCTGCCCGACCAGTGGACGAGCCAGATCTTTGCCCGCATCCTGGCGCATCACCCTGTGATCATGGTCACCGACCTGTGCGATCACCAGATGATCAAGGATATGCACATGACGCCGGTCAACACCCTCGATGAGGCGCTCAAGCTCGCCTTTGAGATGAAGGGTGCCGATGCCAAGGTGGCCGTCATTCCCGATGGCCTGGGCGTTGTCGTCGCACAGCACTAGTACGCGGCCTAAACGAATCGTTTATAACCGACAAGAAAGATAAGGTTTTATGCTTACCAAACTCCTCTGCGAATTCGGCGCAACGGCCCTCATGATCATCTTTGGCGTGGGCGTGCACTGCGATACCGTGCTTAAGGGTACCAAGTATCAGGGCTCCGGCCATATGTTTGCCATCACCACTTGGTCTTTTGGCATCTCGGTCTGCCTGTTTGTCTTTGGTGGCGCCGTGTGCATGAACCCGGCTATGGTGCTTGCCCAGTGCATCGTCGGTCTGGTGCCGTGGAGCAGCTGCATCCCCTTCATGATTGCCGATATGCTCGGCGGCTTTGCGGGTGCCGTGATCGCATGGTTGATGTATGCCGATGAGTTCAAGGCTTCCGATGGTGTCATCGATCCCATTGCTCAGCGCAACATCTTCTCGGCCAACCCCACCACCGAGGGTACGAACTATGCCCGTAATTTCTTCTGCGAGGCTATCTGCACCTTTGTGTTCATCAGCGCCATCCTTGCTGCTGCTAACCGTGCTGGCGAGAACGTCCTGATGCTCGCTATCTGCGTCGGTCTGATCGTTTGGGCTGTTGGCATGGGCATGGGAGGTATCACTGGCTTCGCCATGAACCAGGCCCGTGACCTTGGTCCTCGCATGGCCTATCAGGTGCTGCCGATTAAGAACAAGGCCGACAACAACTGGAAGTATGGCCTGCTTGTTCCTGGCATCGCACCGTTTATCGGTGCCGCTCTGGCCGCACTGTTTGTGCACGGATTCTTGGGCATGTTCTAGTCCAAGGCTACATAGTTGTCCGCCGTCCGTATGGGGTAACTTCCCAGCGCGTCCTCGGACATGCAACCCAACATATATATCTGAGTTTGGACGGGAGGGGCTTATTGCTGGTAGGGGCGTTGGGCTGCTGTCGACACTTTGGGATGGATTGTGCTTTGGGTTCGGGGCTTTGAGATGAGGGCGGAACTTTGGGATAAGGGGTTTACTTAGTTGAAGAGGGGCTTTATGGCTGAGAGGTAGTCTTTGGCTACGTTGACTTTTTCTGCTTCGAAGTTGTGCCATGCCCACCATTGGACCATTCCTACGAAGCTTGAGGCTATGTGGTGTAGTAGGAAACTGCGGTCCATGGTGCCGGCGGGGCCTGAGGGGTCGACGGGCACGGTTTCGGCTGCTCGTGACATGATGGTCTTGCGTAAGCAGTCGGCGAAGACGCGCGAGCCGGCTCCGGCTACGAGGGCTCGAACGCCCTGACGGCGTTCCCAGAGGTTGTTGAGGATATGCTCGACTTGCACGAGTGGGTCGTCGAGCGGCGTACCATCGTCGTCGAGGGCGTGGGCGCAGATGTCGTTCACGAGCTCGGACAGTAGGTCGTCTTTGCTCTTGAAGAGGCCGTAGAACGTGGCCCGACCAACATGGGCACGAGCGATGATGTCGCCGACGGTAATCTTGCCGTAATCCTCTTCGCGTAGCAGCTCGGAGAACGCTGCAACGATGGCAGCGCGGCTTTTTTCTTTGCGGGCATCCATGGCTATGCATCCACGTCAACGAGTAGACAACGGAGCGTGCCGGAGCAACCCTCGTAGGGGCGCTTGCCGGCGCCGTAGCCGACGGCCTCGATGTGGTAGCGTGCCGGCAGGTGCTCGGACGTGCGCAGCGCGGTGACGATGGCGGCGCCCGTGGGCGTCACGAGCTCGCCAGCGACCGGTGCGGGCGTGAGGGCGATATTGCCCGCCTGGCACAGGTTGACGACAGCGGGGACGGGAATGGGCATAAGGCCGTGGGCGCAGCGAATGGTTCCGTGGCCTTCGGAGAGCGACTCGACCACGATGTCCTCAATACCTAGGTCATCGAGGCAGATGGCGACAGAGCAGACGTCGACGATGGAATCGACGGCGCCTACCTCGTGGAACATGACGGTCTCGGGCGTTTTGCCGTGGGCCTTTGCCTCGGCGGCGGCGAGCGCGGTAAAGATGGCGAGCGCACGACGCTTGGTGCCATCGCTTAGCTGCGAGCCGTCGATGATAGCGGTGACGTCCGCCAAAGAACGGTGGTGATGGTGGTGGGCGTGATGGTGACCCTCGTGGCCATGGCCGTGGGTCTCATGATCATGCTCATGGCAGTGCTCATGCTCGTCATGATCATGATGGTGGTGCTCGTGCTCGTGCGTGTGCTCGGCAGCTGTTTCGTTGCCGTAGAGCCATGCCATGTCGTGGTCGTGGTTCTCGAGCTCTTCTGCCAGCTGAACGTCGAAATCGCAGGCGTCGATGCCATGCTTGTTTACGCGCGTCACGGAGATCGAAAAGCCGTCGACCGGCAGCGTGGCGAGCTGTTCGCGCAGGTGCTCCTCGCTGGCGCCCAGGTCGAGCAGGGCCGCGACGGTCATATCGCCGCTGATGCCCGAGGTGCCGTCGATGATAAGCGTATGCTGATGGTTGGACATGGAATGCTCCTTAACGGGCGCGGGATGTACCGGCGCTCAGATGATTGATAAGACTTGCCTGGTAGGCGGCACCAAAGCCGTTGTCGATATTGACGACCGAAACGCCACTGGCACAGGAGTTGAGCATGGCGAGCAGCGCGGCTACGCCACCAAAGCTCGCGCCGTAGCCCACGCTGGTGGGAACGGCAATGACCGGACAGCTCACCAGACCGCCGATAACGCTCGCCAGGGCGCCTTCCATGCCGGCGATGGCGATGACCACCTGCGCCTGGGCAAGTTCCTCGGCATGAGCGAGCAGGCGGTGCAGGCCGGCGACACCCACGTCGTAGAGGCGGTCGACCTCGTTGCCGTAGAACTCGGCCGTCAGTGCCGCCTCTTCGGCGACGGGCAGGTCGCTCGTGCCGGCGCAGGCGACGACAACGCGTCCGTTACCGGTGGGGGAGGGCTTGCCACCCACCAGGGCGAGCTGGGCGTTCGGGGCATATCCCAGGTCGATGTCGTTGCCGAGAAGCTCCGAGGTACGGGCTGCTTTTTCGCTGTCCAGGCGCGTGACCAGGATGCGCTCCTGACCGGCATCGCGCAGCGCTTCGATAATGGCGGCAATTTGCTCGGCGGTTTTACCGGCGCCGTAGACAACCTCGCCGGCTCCCTGGCGCACCCCGCGCGAAAGATCGAGCTGCGCAAAACCCAGATCGGCGGTTGGCGCCGTCTGGAGGCGCGTGAGGGCGACTGCCGGGGTGACTACTCCGCCGGCAACATCGCTCAGCAATTGCTCAAGATCTCGCTTATCCATATATGTTCCCTTCGACGGCGCAAAGTCTAGCACTCAAAGGGTATGTTTCCGAACACTAAGACAAAATTGTTCGGAAACTATAGGACAGACTGATTCTCTTGTTAGAAGGATCGACTAGTCGCGCAGGATGATGTCCATGGCGAGCATCAGGTTGCGCTCATCGATGGCAAACGGGGCGGCTTCGCGCGTCTTGGGCTTGGCGCAAAACGCGATGCCCGTGCCCGCGGCCTGAATCATGGGGATGTCGTTGGCGCCGTCACCGATCGCGACGGTGTGGGCCATGTCGACACCGCACTCAACCGCCCAATCCAGCAGCTGGATGAGCTTGGATTCCTTGGTCACGATGTCTGCCGCCAGCTTACCGGTGAGCTTGCCGTCCACGACCTCTAGGCGGTTAGCCAGGCAAAAATCGATGCCCGCGGCGGCCACGATCTTGTCGGCCACCTCATGGAAGCCGCCGCTTACCACGCCGACCTTCCAGCCCTTGCTGTGCGCTGAGCGCACAAGCTCCAGCGCGCCAGGAGTAAACGTCACGCGCTCAAAGGTACGCTCGAACACACTCTCGTCCAAGCCGGCAAGCAGCCCCACGCGCTCCTCGAGCGCCTGCTTAAAGTCCAGTTCGCCGCGCATGGCGCGCTCAGTGATCTTCGCCACTTGCTCGCCTACGCCGGCCTCCTCGCCCAACAGGTCGATGACCTCCTGGTTGATGAGCGTGGAGTCGATATCCATAACAATGAGCCGTGCAGTCATGACGGGCCTTTCCAAGTGCTGTTTTATTGGGGCATATTGTCGCACGTGACGCGTGCAGACGGGTGCCGCGACGCATCAATTGTTTCGTCTCCGTCAAGTCTTTGGGCAGGAGCCACTTTTCCGCGGCACATCGACACAGGTGCGATAAGATAGAACGCCATGTCTGGCTGCGCGGTTTACGCAGGCTGGGCAAATCTGTACGACGCCGCCCGGAACGACACGGGGCGGCACAGATCCATAAAGGAGGATCACTGGTATGAGCCAGACCCGTCCCATCGATGAGCATTCCATGCACACCCGTACCTGCGGCGAGCTTCGCTTCGAGAACGTGGGCGAAGAGGTCACCCTCACCGGTTGGGTGAGTCGTCGCCGCGACCACGGCGGCCTTATCTTCTGCGACCTTCGTGACCGCGAGGGCATCACGCAGCTCACCTTCGACCCCGAGCACTCCGACGGCGATGCCTTTAAGATCGCCGAGACCATGCGTCCCGAGTGGCCCATCAAGATCCACGGCGTCGTGCGCGCTCGTGGTGAGGAGACCACCAACACCAAGCTCGCGACCGGCGAGATCGAGGTCCTGACCGACCACGCCGAGGTGCTCAACACGTCCGTCACCCCGCCGTTCCAGATCGAGGACGGCATCGAGACGAGCGAGGACACCCGCCTGCGCTATCGCTATCTGGACCTCCGTCGTCCCGAGATGATGGCCAACCTCAAGCTGCGCTCCGACTTTACCTTTGCCATTCGGGAGGCGCTGCACAACCGTGAGTTCATGGAGGTCGAGACGCCCTCCCTGTTCAAGTCCACGCCCGAGGGCGCTCGCGACTTCATCGTTCCCAGCCGTATTCAGCCGGGTAACTTCTACGCCCTGCCGCAGTCCCCGCAGCTCCTGAAGCAGCTGCTCATGGTCGGTGGCGTCGAGCGCTACTACCAGGTTGCCAAGTGCTTCCGCGACGAGGACCTGCGTGCCGACCGTCAGCCCGAGTTCACCCAGGTCGATATCGAGATGTCCTTCGTGGACCAGAACGACGTCATGAGCGCGCTCGAAGAGGTTCTTGCCGATGCCTTCGGTCGCATGGGTGTCGAGATGCCCACGCCGCTGCGTCGCATGAACTACTGGGATGCCATGGACACCTATGGCTCCGACAAGCCCGATACCCGCTATGGCATGCACCTGGTCGACCTGACCGACATCTTTGCCAACTCCAAGTTCAAGGTCTTTGCGACCGCCGCAAATGAGGAGGGCTCTGTCGTCAAGGCCATCAACGCCAAGGGCGCCGGTGCCTGGGCACGTGCCAAGATCGATAAGCTTGCCGGCGTGGCCTCCACGTTTGGCGCCAAGGGTCTGGCGTGGATCGCTTTCCGCGAGGACGGCTCCATCAACAGCCCCATCGTCAAGTTCTTCTCGGACGAGGAGATGGCGGCTCTGCGCGAGCGCATGGATGTCGAGCCCGGCGACCTTGTGATGTTCGCCGCCGGCCCGCGCCTGCTTTCCGACGAGATCCTGGGTGGCATGCGTTCCCACATGGCCAACGCGCTTGAGATCAAGCGCGAGGGCCACGACTTCCTGTGGGTCGTCAACTTCCCGCTGTTCCACTGGGATGAGGACCGCAAGGCCTATGCCGCCGAGCATCAGCCCTTCACCCTGCCGACCGAGACCGACATCGCTAAGATCGAGGCCGACCCGTTGGCAGCCGGTTCTTGCACCTACGACTTTGTCATGGACGGCTTTGAGGCCGGCGGCGGCGGTATGCGTATCCACAACGCCGAGATGCAGATGTCCATGCTCAAGCTCCTGGGCTTTACCGAGGAGCGCGCCGAGTCTCAGTTCGGCTTCCTCATGGAGGCCCTCAAGTTTGGTGCGCCCCCGATGGGCGGTTTCGCTCTGGGCCTGGACCGCGTGTGCATGCTGCTCACCGGTTCCGACTCCATCCGCGACGTCATGGCGTTCCCCAAGACGGCCAGCGGCTCCGACCTTATGTCGGGCGCCCCGAGTGCCGTTTCCGGCGCCCAGCTCAAGGACGTCAGCCTGCGCCTGATGTAGGCGAGCGGCTACATATTGCCCGTAACGAGGGAAGGACGCGTGCCTTCCCTCGTTTTTTATGTCGTGACGTCATGGTTTGGAGGCTTGCCGTCGTGCGCCGGGAAACTACAACCCGGAATCTGCGTCCAGAAGGGGTCGCGCTTTCCCAAAGGGGGTCCTCTGGGAAAGCGCGACCCAGAATTCGGCAAAATAATGGGGCAGGCTTTCCGCAACAACTGTCTGGCGGAAAGCCTGCCCCCAGTTTCTTATAGCGAGTCTCTCTGGATCAGCTGCATGTGCATCACGGAGGTGGTGGGCTCGGCACCCTTGATCATGTCGAGCGCAATGTTGGCGGCCATGTGTCCTTCTTCGCGCAGGGGCTGGCGGACGGTCGTGAGCGCGGGGACGCAGCGCGCCGCAATCTCGTGATCGTCGAAGCCGACGACAGAAACGTCCGCAGGAACGGATAGGCCCGCCTCGTTGAGTGCGGTGATGACGCCAGCTGCGATACGGTCCGATCCGCAGAGCACGCCATCGAAAGCAATCTCGCGCGCGAGGATCTGGTGCATGGCCTGATAGCCGTCTCCGCTGTTCCAGCCGGTATAGATAACGTTTGCGTCTGGGAGGTCTTCGCCCAAGACGGCACGGTAGCCGCGCAGGCGGTCGACAACAGCGGGGTTGTCTTGCGGTCCCAACACGGCGACGATATCTTTGCGCCCGCGATCCTTCATGGCGAGTGCCGCAAAATGTCCGCCCTCTTCGTCGTCAGAGTAGACCGTCGAGAACACATCGCGATAGGGGTGGCCCTCGAGCTGGCCACACAACACGGTGGGTGCGCCCAGCTCGCGCAGCACCTCGAGCAGCTCGCTGCCTTTGTAGGGAGAGACGTCGATCACGGCGTCGAACGAGCGGCGCTCAAAGTGCTCGCGTGCGCGGTTGCGCTCATGCGTAGAAGACGCCTGCAAGATAACGGGCAGATAGGACGACTCCGACAGTTCCTCGGTAATGCCGCTCAAAAACTCGCTATAGGTGGGGTCGCTGAAGAGTTCACTCAGAGGCTCGGTCACGAGCACGGCGATGATTTCCGTGCGCCCGACAGCGAGCGCTCGGCCACGAGCGTTGGGGACAAAATTGACTTCCTTGGCCGCCGCGCGGACGCGCTTTTTGGTTTCCTCGCTAATGCGGGGCGAATCGTTGAGGGCGCGCGATGCCGTGGAGCGCGACACGCCGGCAGCTGCGGCAACCTCGGCAAGCGTAGGTGCGGTGCGAACTGGTTGTGTCATGGCGTCTCCTGGAAAATGCGGTCGATGTTGTCACTGATACGGGCTAGTGCGGATACAGCTTACTATAGTGCGCCTGAACAGCGTTCATGATATCCGGTGACCGGTGTCGTTTTGCAACCAAGCCGAAATCGAATACGTCTCGTGTGGGTGAGATATCAGCGGGCGTGGAGGTTGCCTACGAGCTTAAGAACGATGTCTTGTGCTGAGTTTCGATACTCAGGGTGACATAAGTGTTGCGATTGTACAACCGGTTGCACCGTTAACCCTGCCAAATCGACCGTTCAGCGGACAACCGGTTGCACAGTTTTTTACATCGCCCGTAAGATAAGGACAACCGGTTGCACAAGAATCACTACGATGATGAAGGAGCATCACCATGGACGCCATTAACGATTGGGAAAACCAAGCGCTCACCCACAGGAACCGCCTGGCACCCCATGCGTACTTTATGGGTTACGAGACCGCCGATCTCGCTGCAACGTACAGCCGCGAGCTGTCGCGCGGGTTTGTCCAGCTGTCCGGCTCGTGGCAGTTCCGCCTCTTTGAGGGCCCCGCTGCCGTCTCCAACGAGGAACTCTCCACGTACAAGCCCGAGTGGGATCACGTGGAGGTTCCGCACCTGTGGCAGGTGGACGGCTATGGCAACCTTGCCTACACCGACGAGGGTTTCCCGTTCCCGGTTGATCAGCCGTTCGTTCCCTCCGACGACCCCACGGGCGTCTACCAGCGCATCGTCAACCTTCCCGCCGTTCCTGCCGGCGCTCGCGAGATCATTCGCTTCGACGGCATCGAGAGCTATGGCGAGCTGTACGTCAACGGTCAGTATATCGGCATGACCAAGGGTTCGCGCCTGTCTGCCGAGTTCGACGTGACCGACGCGCTCGTCGAGGGCGACAACCTGTTTGCGGTCAAGGTCCTGCAGTACAGCGATGGCAGCTACATCGAGGATCAGGACATGTGGTGGGCCTCGGGCATCTTCCGCGATGTGTACCTTATGCAGCGTCCCGCCGCGCACCTGGTCGACTTTAGGTTCCGCACGCACCGCGAGGGCGATGCCGCTCTGATCACGCTCGATACGGTTGCCGAGGGCGCTTCCCGCGTTGTGTTTACGCTCAGCGATGGCGAGAACGTGGTGGCTACGGGTGAGTGCGTCGACAGCCATGCCGAGTGCAGCGTGACCGATGCCCACTTCTGGAATCCCGAGGACCCCTTCCTCTACGATCTTACGTTTGAGGTCTACGACGGCGACAAGGTGAGCGAGTACGTCCCGCATCGCCAGGGTCTTGCCGAGGTGACGGTCGAGGGCAATCATATCTACCTCAACGGCACTTACTTTAAAATGCATGGCGTCAACCGCCACGATCACGACGATCACAAGGGCCGCGCCGTGGGCCTCGATCGCATGCGCCGCGACCTGGAGCTCATGAAGCAGCACAACATCAACGCGGTGCGCACCTCTCACTATGCCAATGACCCGCGCTTCTACGAGCTGTGTGATGAGTATGGCATCATGCTGGTCGCCGAGACCGATATGGAGAGCCACGGCTTCGAGAATATCGGCAACATCGCCCTGGTTACCGACGACCCGGCATGGGAGCCGGCCTACGTCGACCGTATTGAGCGCCTGGTGATGCAGGAGCGCAACCACGCGTGCATCATCATGTGGTCGCTGGGCAACGAGAGCGGCTATGGCTGCAACATCCGCGCGATGTACGCCAAGGCTCACGAGCTCGATGGTCGTCCGGTCCACTACGAGGAGGACCGCAACGCCGATACCGTCGACGTCATTTCCACGATGTACTCCCGTGTGTCGCAGATGAACGACTTTGGTGAGCATCCGTTCCCCAAGCCGCGCATCAACTGCGAGTATGGCCACTCCATGGGTAATGGCCCCGGAGGTCTGTCCGAGTACCAGGAGGTCTTCGATCGCTGGGATTGCATCCAAGGCCAGTTTATCTGGGAATGGTGCGACCACGGTTTGGCTGCTGTGACCGAGGACGGCGTTGCCTACGATATGTATGGTGGCGACAACGGCGATTACCCCAATAACAGCAACTTCTGCATCGACGGCATGGTGTTCCCTTGGCAGCAGCCGAGCCCGGGCCTCACTGAGTATGGTCAGGTCATCTGCCCGGTTCGCATGGCCTACGATGCCGAGGCGGGCGAGCTGACCGTCACCAACAAGCGTTGGTTTACCACCCTCGAGGATGTTTGCCTGTCGGCGGAGACCCTGGTGGACGGCGACGTGGTTTGCCGCAAGACGCTCATGCCCGGTGCGGTTGCCCCCGGCGAGTCCGTCCAGCTTCCGCTGGCGATTCGCGAGGCCGCGGTAGGCGAGACCCTGCTGAGCGTGCGCGCCTACACCATGGCCGCTCACGTCTGGTGCGAGCCGATGTTCCAGCTGGGTGCAAGCCAGTTTGCCATCGCAAACCATCCGGCGCCGGCCATCGCCGCCCCAGCTCGTCCTGAGCTTACGGTCGAGGAGACCGAGCAGGAGATTCGCATTCACTCCCTCAACGGCGAGCTGACCTTCAGCAAGGTAAACGGCACCGTGAGCAAGTGGAAGGCATCCGGCCGTGACGTCATGGCCTCTGGTCCCCAGGTTGGTTTTTGGCATCCGCTCGTCGACAACCACGCCCAGGAGTACGACTCCCTGTGGAAGGACAACTTCATTGATGTAATGCAGACGTCCACCCGCAAGGTTTTTTGGAAGCAGGACGGCAATGCGGTCGTCGTTACCGTGAGCCAACGTATTGCTCCTCCCGTCCGCGCGTTCGGCATGCGCGTCGAGCTTGTCTACACCGTGCTTCCGAGCGGTCGCGTCGACCTCAAGGTTTCCGGCGAGCCCTACGGCGACTATTCGGACATTATCCCGCGCATCGGCATCTCCTTTGAGGTTCCCGGTTGCGATCGTGCCGTCGAGTGGTATGGCCACGGCCCGGGCGAGAACTATCCGGACTCGCTGCGTGCCAACCCGGTCGGTCATTACCGCACTACGGTCGACGACATGTTCACGCCCTACGTTATGCCTCAGGACTGTGCCAACCGCGAGGGTACCCGCTGGGTTGCCCTGCGCTCTAGCCACGGTGATGGCGTGCTGGTGACTCGTCCGGCCGACGCCGCTTCCAACCCGTTCTCGTTCTCGGCATGGCCCTATAGCTGCGAGGCTATTGATAATGCCAAGCACGTCTACGACCTTGTTCCGGGCGACACGGTCACGGTTAACATCAACGACCAGCTGCTCGGCCTTGGCTCGAACTCTTGGGGTTCCGAGGTGCTCGATTCCTATCGCACCCGTTTTGAGAGCTTCAGCTTTGAGGTGTCCCTGCGACCGCTGACGTCTGCCGATTTGGCTCAGGCGCTGGCACCCATTAAGGAGGCATAAGCCATGCATGTCTTTAACTCGCGCGCCGATTTCGACGCTCAGATGAAGTCCGTCAAGAAGTGGATGCGTACCGGCCAGGCGCTCGACGGCGTTTCTGAACTGCAGCACGATGTGGCGTACTCCATCGGCGACTCGCTGGTGTACTGGTGGGTCTATGCCCGCGAGGCCGCAACCGCCGACCTGGTCGGTCACCGTCGCTACCATGCCGTGCTCGCTCCGCTCGACGGCGACCTGACCGTCGAGGTTGCCCCCAAGGCAGGCCTCACCTGCACCCGCGCTTACAGCGATATCGATGATCGCGAGCGCTTTGAGGGGGCGGGGGAGACCGTGACGATTCCCGCCGGCGGCGTTGCCGTCGTCGAAATTGACGAGGCCTACCGTGTCGTGGCCGATGCCGCGGATCCCCGCGTCGTGGTACTGCACGTGACGGTCGAAGGTTATTCCTTCCCCAACAAGTAGTATTCGTCCGCCTGGACGTTTGCTTCGCGCCGTTAAGGGGGATGGCTTTGTTGACTCCCTTTTCCCCATTCCCCTTAGCAGGTGCGCCGTCCGTGTTTGCACTTGCAGCTCGGACGGGTTTAGATGACATTTAATAGATGATTGGGAGGGCTTATGAGCTCTGAAAAACGAGGAACGATTGGTTCGTTCGCTCTGCTCGCCGCCGTGTTCGGTATCAAGAACATCATCAACAACAACGCGGCCATCGGCTTAGCAGCCGCGCCGTCGTTCTTCTTCGCCACGCTTTTGTACTTTGTCCCCTATACCCTGGTTACCGCCGAGTTCGTCGGCCTTAACAAGGACTCCGAGTCGGGCGTGTACGCATGGGTCAAGACCTCGATGGGCGGCCGCTGGGCGTTCCTGACGGCATTTAGCTACTGGTTCGTTAACCTGTTCTTCTTTGCGTCCGTCCTGCCCAACGTCATCATCTACGCGAGCTACGTGTTCTTTGGTGCCAACGCCGAGCTTTCGCAGCTGTGGATCACCATTATCGAGATCGTTGTCTTTGCTATCGCCACGTGGGTTTCGACCAAGGGCGCTAAGTGGATCGGCTCCATTTCCTCCTTCGGTTCGACCGCGGCTCTCGGCCTGACCGCCGTGTTCATCCTGCTGTCCCTGGCTGCTGCCTTTGGCGGCGTTGAGTTCGCTACGGCTCCTACTCCCGCTAACATGGCTCCCGACATGAGCAACTTTGCAACTGCGTGGGGCTTCTTCGGTACGCTTGCCTGGATCATCCAGGGCGTTGGCGGCGCTGAGTCTGTCGGCGTGTTCCTTAACGACCTCAAGGGCGGCGTCAAGGCCTTCGTGCGCACCGTCGTTATCGCCGGTCTGACCATCGGCCTTCTGTATGCAGGCGCTTCGCTGCTGGTTAACCTGTTCATCCCCGAGGGCGGCGTTGCCATCTCCACCGGTATCTTCGACGTATTCGGCGCTGTCTTTGCCCACTTTGGCATTCCCATGGAAGTGTCTACGCGCGCCATCGGCCTGATCCTTCTCGCCGCCACGCTGGGCTCCCTCATGATGTGGACTTCCGCTCCCATCAAGGTTTTCTTCACCGAGATCCCCAAGGGTGTCTTTGGTAGCAAGATCGTCGAGCTCAACGAGCACGGCATTCCCGCCCGCGCTGCCTGGCTGCAGTTCGCCATCGTCGTCCCCATCCTGATCATCCCGGCCCTGGGCTCCGGTAACCTCGACGACCTGCTCATGATCGTCACCAACATGACGGCTGCCACCGCTCTGCTCCCGCCGCTGCTGATCCTGCTTGCCTACTTTATGTTGCGCAAGAACTTCGACGCTGCTCCCCGTGGCTTCCGCATGGGTTCGCGCACCTTTGGCCTGGTCATTGCTGCATTCCTGCTTGTGGTCTTCTGCTTCGTGCTTATCTGCGGCACCATTCCGCTCGATCAGCCTCTGTGGCTGACGCTGGTCTACAACGTCGGCGGCGTGGTTGTCTTCCTGGGCCTTGCCGTGATGTGGTACAACCGCTACATCAACCGCCTGCGCGAAACCGATCCCGAGGCTGCTGAGAACGAGCTTCGCCCCTCCGTCCTCGACATGATGGAGTAGCGGCTAGGATTAATCTACGGCTGTGGAATAAATCGATTCCCTTTCCTAAGGAGGGGCCTTACGAGGCCCCTCCTTTTAATATGAGCAGGACATTGTCAAGAGGCAAAATCGGGCCTGGCCCCAAC
>CABUKY010000010.1 GCA_902492185.1 uncultured Collinsella sp. | reverse complement strand
AGGACGCGAAGATCATCTACTTCGACAACGGCATCGAGCAGCGCATGAACGGCACCTGCGCCGGCGGCACGGGCGCGTTCATCGACCAGATGGCAACCCTGCTGCACACCGACGCGAGCGGCCTCAACGAGCTCGCGGCCAACGCCACCACCATCTATCCCATCGCCAGCCGCTGCGGCGTTTTTGCCAAGACCGACGTGCAGCCGCTGCTCAACGAGGGCGCCCGCCCCGAGGACGTGGCTGCCTCCATCTTCCAGGCCGTCGTGACCCAGACCATCTCGGGTCTGGCATGCGGCCGTCCCATCCGCGGCAACGTCGCCTTCTTGGGCGGCCCGCTGCAGTACCTCTCCGAGCTGCGCCACCGCTTCTACCTCACGCTCAACCTGGACGAGGAGCACCGCATTGTGCCCCAAAACGCTCACCTGTTTGTGGCGAGCGGCGCCGCCATGGCGCACGAGTCCAACAAGCTCAGCACGTTCCCGCAGCTCATCGATGCCATCGACAGCTTGGGTGACACACAGGGTGCCGAGGTCGAGCGCCTGGATCCGCTCTTTGCCACCGACGAGGACTTTGCCGAGTTCAAGACCCGCCACGACCAGGAAGTCGTCCCCAAGGGCAAGCTCGACGGCTACACCGGCCGCGTGTTCATCGGTATCGACGCCGGCTCCACTACCATGAAGGCTGCACTCGTGGGCGAGGACGGCCAGCTGTTGCACACTTGGTACGGCAACAACAACGGTGACATCCTGGGCACGGCCAAGGTCATCATGGCCGATTTCTACAACCACATCCCCGCCGGCTGCACCATTGGCCACGTGACCACCACGGGCTACGGCGAGGCGCTGCTCATCGAGGCCCTCAAGGCCGATTCCGGCGAGATCGAGACCGTCGCGCACCTGCGCGGCGCCAAGGCGTTCCTGCCCGGCGTCGAGTTCATTCTGGACATTGGCGGCCAGGACATGAAGTGCCTGCGCGTGAAGGACGGCGTGATTGAGCACATCATGCTCAACGAGGCTTGCTCGTCGGGTTGCGGTAGCTTTATCGAGAGCTTCGCCGTGTCTATGAACATGGACGTGCGCGCGTTCGCCGATGCCGCCATCCATGCCAAGGCCCCCGTCGACCTGGGCAGTCGCTGCACAGTCTTTATGAACTCGCGCGTCAAGCAGGCGCAAAAGGAAGGCGCCACGGTGGGCGACATCGCGGCCGGCCTGTCCTATTCCGTCATCAAGAATGCCCTGTTCAAGGTCATTAAGCTGCGCGACCCCAAGGAGATCGGCAGTCAGGTGATCGTCCAGGGCGGTACCTTTATGTCCGACGCCACGCTTCGCGCATTTGAGCAGCTCACCGGCGTTCATGCCGTGCGTCCCGACATCGCCGGCTGCATGGGAGCCTATGGTGCGGCCCTGCTCGCTCGCGATCGCGCCGGCGCCGATGGCACCTCGACCATTCTTTCTGCCGAGGACATCGCGCACCTCACCGTGACGCAAAAGCATGTCCGCTGCGGCCGTTGCTCCAACAACTGCCAGCTCACCGTCAACGACTTTGGCGGCGGCAGGCGCTTCATTACCGGCAACCGCTGCGAGAAGGGCGCCGGCCACAAAAAGCAAAAGACCGAGGCCCCCAACCTCTTTAAAAAGAAAAACGAGCTGCTCTTTAACCGCGAGGTGCTGAGCCCCGACGAGGCCCCGCGCGGCACCGTCGGCATCCCGCGCGCGCTCAACATGTACGAGAACTACCCCTTCTGGCATGCGTTCTTCACGCGCCTGGGCTTTAGCGTGCAGCTGTCTGACCAGTCGAGCAAAAAGACCTACCAGGCGGGCATCGAGTCCATGCCGTCCGAGAGCGTGTGCTATCCGGCCAAGATGGGCCACGGCCACGTGATGAACCTCATCGACCGTGACGTCGACTTTATCTGGATGCCGTGCGTGCGCTGGGAGCGCAAGGAAGATCCGACGGCTGGCAACTGCTATAACTGCCCCATCGTCATGAGCTACCCCACGGCGCTGGCGCTCAACATCGACGAGATTCGCGAGCAGAACATCGAGTTCCTGTACCCGTTTGTGCCGTATCACGACAAGACCGAGCTCAAGCGTCGTCTGTACCAGGTGCTCGCCGTCGACCGCGTGGCCGATGCGCAAGCCGGTCGCGGTCGCGTGCGTGGACCCAAGATCACGCGCTCCGAGGTCGATGCCGCCGTCAACGCTGCTTTTGAGGCCGATGCGCGTTTCCACGAGGACATCCAGACCATGGGCGAGGAGGCCCTTAAGTGGGTCGAGGACCACGGCGGCCACGGCATTGTGCTCGCCGGCCGTCCTTACCACAATGACCCCGAGATCAACCACGCCCTGCCTGAGCTTATCTCGAGCTTTGGCTTTGCGGTCTTTACCGAGGATTCGCTCGCGCATCTGGTAAAGCCCGAGCGTCCGATTCGCGTCGTCGACCAGTGGATGTACCACAGCCGCCTGTACGCCGTCGCCCGTTTTGTGACGATGCGCAACGACCTGGACCTGATCCAGCTCAACTCTTTCGGCTGCGGCCTGGACGCTCTGACCACCGACCAGGTGCAGGAGATTCTGGAGGCCAGCGGCAAGATCTACACCGTGCTCAAGATCGACGAGGTGTCCAACCTGGGCGCCGCGCGCATCCGCATCCGCTCGCTCATGGCGGCGCTCAAGGACCAGGAGGCCGAGCGCTTGGCCGAGGCTACGGCCGCGGGCGAGGCCTACGAGCAGGGCGATGCCGCGCCGGTGGCGCCTTCCACGGATGCCCCCGCGTTCGCGAGCCGCAAGTACACGTTCGAGGCTCAGCGCGAGAGTGCTTCGACCGCGTGGCCCAAGGTGCCCTTTACCGAGCAGATGCGCGACGAGGGCTACACCATCCTGTGCCCGCAGATGGCGCCGATTCACTTTGACCTGGTCAAAGAGGTGTTCCGTGGTGCTGGCTACAACTTGGAGCTGCTGCCCTCGACTGACCACGATGCCGTCGAGGCCGGCCTGCGCTACGTGAACAACGACATCTGCTATCCGTCGATCCTGGTGACGGGCCAGATTATGGAGGCCATCGAGAGCGGTCGGTACGACCTGTCCAAGACGGCCGTGGTCATCAGCCAGACCGGCGGTGGCTGCCGTGCCACCAACTACATCGCGCTCATCCGCAAGGCCCTGCGCGAGAGCGGCCACCCCGAGATTCCGGTGATCTCGCTTTCTGCCGTGGCGCTCGGCGAGGACAACCCCGGCTTTAAGATTACGCCGGCGCTGCTTAAGCAGGCCGTGTACGCGGTGCTCTTTGGCGACGTGATGATGCAGATGCTCTACCGCTGCCGCCCGTACGAGGCTACGCCCGGTGCGGCGAACGCGCTCTACGAGGAGTACATGGCGCGCGCCCGCAAGCTGGCGCCTAAGTTCAACAGGCACAACTACACCAAGCTGTGCCGCGAGGCCATTCGCGCGTTCGACACCATGCCGCTCGTGGGCGAGGGCACCAAGCCGCGCGTGGGCGTGGTCGGCGAGATTCTGGTCAAGTTCCATCCCACGGCCAACAACCACGTGGTCGACGTTATCGAGCGCGAGGGCTGCGAGGCCGTGGTGCCGGGTCTGCTCGACTTCTTCCTGTACTCTATGAGCAACGCCGAGCTGCAGAAGGACGAGCTGGGAAGCTCTGCTACCACGCGCGCTGGTATGCAGGCGCTCATCAAGCTCGTGGACTGGATGCGCACGCCGGTGGAAGAGATGCTCGAAAAGTCCCGCCGCTTTGAGGCGCCCGAGCGCATCGGCACCATGGCCGATAAGGCCCGCACGGTGCTTTCGGTGTGCAACAACATGGGCGAGGGCTGGTTGCTCACGGCCGAGATGCTCGACCTGATCGATCACGGTGCGCCCAACATCATCTGCACGCAGCCCTTCGCGTGCCTGCCCAACCACGTGGTGGGCAAGGCCGTGATCAAGGAGCTGCGCCGCCAGCACCCCGAGAGCAACATCGTCGCGGTGGACTACGACCCCGGTGCATCCGAGGTCAACCAGCTCAACCGCATTAAGCTCATGATCAGCGTGGCGAAGGAGAACATGCGCGCCGGCAAGGGCTTTAAGCTCGAGAAGGTGGCGCCGCTCGCAATGGACGAGGTCACCGGCCAGATGCGTGCCCATGATGGCTGCGTGAGCTGTGGGCCGGCCAGCGAGGAGGCCGTTGCATCGGTCGCCAATCGTCTGGGACGCGGCATTAAGAAGTAGCTTGCCTGCTATGGGCTAGATATGAGGCAAACGGGTGGTGGCCGTACCGGCTACCACCCGTTTTTGCTGGACATATGTTGCGCAAACGCCCCAGCTATTACCCCTTACGAACATAGATTTCGGAAGTATGCGGCAAAATCTGAATAGGCCGAGCACACCGGATATGTCCAATCTCTGTACCTGCTGTTTTATTGGCGAAAAACCGGGGTGTGCTCAAGGGTTCCGGAATTTGCCGCATACTTCCGAAAACGACGTCTCAGTGACACCAATAATTGCCCTCGGAACCCTAAGATAATGAACAGATGTAGCCGTTCGCCGCAAATTACCGTCCGTTTATAGAACCTATGCCCGGCGTGCAGTCCTCTTACGGTTGAATAAATACACATCTATGGAATTACGTAAGAGAGGACTGCTCCTATGAGCTACAAGACCGTTTGTGTTGCCGGCGGCGGCGTGTTAGGAAGCCAGATTGCCTTTCAGGCAGCCTACTGCGGCTTTGATGTGACGATCTGGCTGCGCAGCGAGGGCAGCATCGGCCGCACCCAACCCAAGATTGATCACGTGCGCGCGGAGTACATCGCTGCTATCGAGGGCATGGCGGACGGCACGGGCGAGTGGTGCGCCGGCATCGCCGACAGCGACCAGCCCTTCGACAAGGAAGCGGCACTCGCTGCCGTCGAGCGTGCCTACTCCACGCTCAAGCTGGAGCTCGATCTGGCCAAGGCCGTGGCCGACGCCGACCTGGTCATCGAGTCTATGGCCGAGGACACCCAGGCAAAAATCGACTTCTACAAGAAGCTCGCCCCGGTCCTCCCGCAAAAGACCGTTGTCGTGACGAACTCCTCTACGCTGCTGCCGAGCACCTTTGCCAAGTACACTGGTCGCCCCGAGAAGTACCTGTCGCTGCACTTTGCCAACTCCATCTGGAAGAACAACATGACCGAGGTCATGGCCCAGAGCCAAACCGACAAGCGCTACTTCGACGAGCTCGTCGACTTTGCCAACGATATCCGCATGCTTGCCCTGCCCGTCAACAAGGAAAAGAACGGCTACCTGCTCAATTCCATGCTGGTGCCGTGGCTGCTTTCGGGCCTTGACCTGTATGTCTCGGGCGTGAGTGACCCCAAGAGCATCGACCTCGCGTGGACGCGCGGCACCGGCGCTCCCAAGGGTCCGTTCCGCGTGTTCGACACGGTGGGCATCCAGACGGCCTACAACATCGTTATGCAGTATCAGAAGGTCCCGGGCCTGGTGAGCCCGCTGCTCAAAAAGATGATGATGCCCTACAACTTTAAGGCCATGGCCTCCGTCCTCAAGAAAATGCTCGACGAAGGCAAGCTGGGCGAAAGCTCGGGCGAGGGCTTCTTCAAGTACTAAAAATGATCCCTCGGGGACGGAGGAAAACGGATCATTTTTGGTCGCCAGCAGTGAGAAGATGGACCCAGAAATAGAAAGGAGTGGCAATGGGCCGGCTCGGACTTTGAGGACAAGTTACTGCAGGCCCAGGGCGATTTTTCGCTCAACGTGGGCCAGCACAGCGTGACATATCTGTCGAGTTCTGACACGGCAACGACCGGTCGCTACCAGGTGCTGCTGTACGACAACAACTTTGGTGCGGCCGAAAGCTATCCCAAGTTCGACTGGGGCCAGCTGGGCGCCGCGGTGGTGACCGACTACAACAAGGGCACGCATTCGTTTGGACGCATCTTTACGGTGGACGAGACGGCGTGCACCTACGAGCTCGAAGACCAGATCGCTGTGCCGTTCTCGGGCTATGTGAGCAGTGCGCAGCGCGTCGGCAATTCGGACAGTATGCTCGTGGCTTCGGGCATGGCCAAGACCTTTGCCGAGTACGATCGCTACGGGTTGCCCATCGCCACCTACGAGATGGAAGCCGAGAAGTTCATCTACCGCGTGTACAAGCACGAGCTGTAGCGCTGCGCTTGGCTGCGTCTGTGCCCCGTGGCTGCGCGCGCTCGCGCCGGGCCCGCCTCGCGTCCCGCATCACTTCACATCGAACTCCACGCGGTCGAGTTCAGGCACGTTGAGGTCGATGAGCTTGCGGGCGACGCGGCGGTCGTGCGCCCCGAGTGCCTTGCTTGTCGTCACGTGAGCGACAACCTCGCGCTCGACGATGCCCTCCTCGTCGCCTTCGGTAGCCGAGGTCTCGACGGCGACGGTGTAATCCTTAAAGCCTGGCAGTACCGCGGCAAGCTCGCGCGTGGTTTCGGTGACGCCGTAGCCGTCCTGCACGCCGGCCTGCGCCGAGCCAATAGACCCCGCGGTCATAACGAT
Source organism: uncultured Collinsella sp. (assembly GCA_902492185.1). GTDB lineage: Bacteria > Actinomycetota > Coriobacteriia > Coriobacteriales > Coriobacteriaceae > Collinsella. Next base: position 22,059 of record CABUKY010000010.1, on the reverse strand, counting down.
GCAGGGGATGGCAAAGATCACCGTGCCCACGATGATGCGGCGGCGCACTTTGCGTGACAGCTCGTCGACCTCGGCATTTTCCTCGGCGGTCACAATGCCGTCGCCGTTGAGGTCGCGCTTGAGCGGCACGCGCAAAAGAAGCAATACGGCTTCGGCGGCCAGCGCGATAAAGACGACGTTGATGCCAAACTCGTAGAGGGCCGAGAGGAACAGTGACCCGCTTGCAATGGCGATGCCATAGCCCGCCGCGCACAGGGGCGGCATGAGCGCGGTCGCCACGGCCACGCCGGCGATGAGCGTGGCGGGTTCCTGGTCGCGCGAGTTGCCCAGCCCGCCTGCAAAGCCGCCCGCGAGCGCGACGGCAAGGTCCCATATGGTGGGTGTCGAGTTGTCGATGATGGCGGCCGTGGTGGTGCCAAGGGGCGAGAGCTTAAAGTACAACGTGGACGTGACCAGGCAAAAGGCCATCTGCAGCGCAAGGCTGGCGATGGCTTCGACGGTAATCTCACGGTCGAGCGTGGCGATGCCATATGCCATGGCAAGGACCGATCCCATAAGCGGGCAGATGAGCATGGCGCCCACGATGGCGATATCCGAGTCGATATCGAGGCCGATGCTCGCGATTAACATGGCAATGATGAGGATGCACAGGTGAGAGCCGGTCAGGCGTGCCCCGTTTACAAAACGCTTGCGGATCACGTGATAGGGCGCGCGACCCTCGCGAATGTTGAATGCGCGCTTGAGGAAGCGGGTGATGTTTTCCATGGCTTCACTATGGGCGGGGCGGATGCCATGGCGCCGATGATGGCGTTCACGCAGTCGCTTGAGCTGTTGTCTATCGAGTTCCATGTTCACCTCATTCCAGCGCGGTCCGCGCAACGCGCCCGTTGTCCTAACTCTACACCGTGGCGGGCGAGGTGTCTGTTGGATGCGGAATCCGATAGGGCGGATGACGCGGGAGCAAATGCAAATCACAGGCTCAATTCCATCCCGCGAGAATATGATGCACCAGCTCCTTCAAATGTGACGAAACTGTGAAGCACGAGAGCGTGAATTTCAAAAAAAAACGCTGGTCGCCAATGTTGCGCAACAGAATTCAAAAATCGACAGCTACCGTTTGATACGTATGGATACATCCGTGTCAAAGGGAGAAAGCCATGGCAAACTACAGTCCACAACACTTTGAGCCTCGGGCCAAGGCCGTCAACGTCAAGGGCGTTGCCAACCGCGCCGTCGCAACCGTTTTGACGGCGGGCCTCATCGCTCAGCCGCTCATGTCGCCGCTGGCGGCAATCGCTGCACCGTCAACCGATAACGGCGATTCTGTTCAGGGGGGGGGTAGTTCTGTAGAGAATACCGTTGCCGCCGGTAACCAAGCGGTCGTAAAGACGGCTGCCCAGCTGGCCGAGGAGTCGGCAAAGCAGCTCAAGGACGCTCAGGCCGCCTACGATGCCGCCCAGAAGAAGGCCGACGCGGCGGACCAGTCTCAAAAGCAGGCGCAGCAGCAAAAGAATCAGGCCTCGCAGGCTGTGAGCGACAACGAAATCGAGCAGAACGCAGCAGAAGTCGCCGCGCTCCAGGAGAAGATTGACGAGCTCAAAGCCGCCGTCGAAAAGACCGAGCAGCAGCAGAAGAAGCTGGGCGACCTGAACGATCAGCTTGAACAGGCCAACAAGAGTGTCGAGGATAAGACCCAGGCGCTCAAGGACGCCAAGGCAAAGCAGGATGAGGCCAAGAAGGCCCTCGACGATGCGCAGGCCAAGCTCGAGGCCATGGGTATGGACGAGTACGAGGCCGCCAAGAAGGCCGTCGAGGACGCGCAGGCAAAGCTCGATGATGCCAATAAGGCCGTTACTACTGCACAGGCCAATCTGGACCAGGCCAAGGCTACCGAGGCCAGCGCCCAGCAGGAAAAGCAGAATACCGAGGCAGCTTTGACGACTGCCCAGGCCAAGAAGCAGGAGACTGCCGCTGCTCTCGCAGCCGCAACCACCGCGCGCGATAACGCCCAGCAGAAGTTCAACCAGGCGCAGGCCGCGCTCGATGCTGCCGTCTCGGGTACGGGTGTCGACCTGAGTGCGCTTGAGGCCGCCAAGAACGCTGCTGCTGGTGAGCTCAAGACCGCGCAGGCCGCGCTCGAAGCCGCGACGACTGCAGACGCCACCGCACAGGCGAACCTGCAGGCGGCCCAGAATACCGTCGACGCCGCCCAGCAGAAGGCCAACGCCGCCAACGCTGCCGTGGCATCTGCCCAGTCTGCATACGATGCGGCAAACAAGGAGTACAACGCCGCCGCCAGCGAGCGCGACGCCGCCAAGGCCGCATACGAGAAGGCGCAGCAGACCGAAGCAGACAAGAAGACCGCGTACGATAAGCTTGTCGAAGTTCGCAAGCAGAAGCGCAGCGAGTGGGAGGCAGCCTGCGCCGCTTCGAACGCCGCGGAAAAGGCTTATGACGCTGCTAATGCCCAGGTTGAGGCTCTTGAGCAGCAGATTGCCGACCTCAAGTCGAACATGACCGTTGACCAGGAAGTCATCAGCCAGGGCATATTCGGCTTCATGAACTACATCATCGGCGGCAGCCAGTTCACAGCCACACAGAAAAAGAACGCCCAGGAAGCCGTATCGATGCTGACCGGTGCCGCTGACAAGGCCGAATGGTATGACCAGTACGTCGATCATGACATGTCTCGCGACACCAACCCGCTCTCCCTGGAGCAGATGCGCAACGCCTTGACATATCTCGACACCCAGAACAACCTCCGCAAGGCGAACGGTCAGTCGGCGCTCAGCGTCAGCCTCCGCATGACTGCGGCAGCCGCCCTTAATGCATCATATTCATCGAACATCTGGGGGCACTCGGGCTGCTACTGGGACAATGGAGAAAATCTTGCCGGCGGCGGCGGCGCATATACCGGCGGCGAGACCGAGGATACGCTTGGCTGGCCATATACCGGTCTCTACACTCAGGAAAAAGAGGCATTCGATAAGTACGTCGAGAAGAATAGTGACCTTGGAAACCATCGATATGATTCCTACTATATCTACCAGCACTACAGCAGCATCTACCATGAGTGCGGGCACTATCTCAACATCATCGATGCCGGCACGAAGGCTATCGGCATCGCGACCGGTAGCGGTAAGAACACCGATTCAGAGGTAACAATCTTCGATTACAGCTCTTTTGACAGTGAGGCTGATTTCACTGTCTCCGAGTTCAAGAAGCTCCTGAACGACTACATCGATTCCGCCTATAACGCTGGCGGCACGCAGGCGCAGAAGGCGCAACTCAAGGAGCTTCAGGGCAAGCTCGCCGAGGCGCAGAAGAACTTTGGAACTACTAGGGAAGCTTACTTCGCAGCTGTAAACGGGCAGGATGCCGCCCAGGACGCTTTCACCGCAGCCGATGTGAACATGAACACCGCCAAGGGCGAGTACGAGAAGGCTCAGTCCGCTACTGCTGCCGCCAAGTCCGCCTACACCGCCGCCGAAGCCAAACTCAAGGGTATCGACGTCAAGACGCCCAAGACCAAGCTCAACGCCGCCAAGGGCGAGGCCGCTACTGCCCAGGCAGCTCTCGATAAGGCAAACGTCACGCTTGCTGACGGCAAGGCAAAGGCAACCGATGCCGCTGCTCAAAAGGCGAAGGCTCGCAGCGCCCGCGATGCTGCCAAGGTAAAGTCCGATCAGGCCAAAGAGGCGTATGACAACGCTACCGCTTCGGTCAAGGACCTTGCCGCCAAGTGCGATGCCGCCAAGACGGATCTTGCGAACAAGCAGGGCACGCTTGACGATGCCAAGAAGGCCGACGACACTGCCCAGGCTGGCGTTGACAAGGCTCAGGCCGCAGATGTGCACGCCGCGACCGCTCTTTCGGGCGCCAAGCAGGCAGTTGCCGCCAAGACGCAGACCCTGTCCGACGCACAGGCGAAGGCCAAGGCCGCCGAGGACGAGCTTGCCACCGCAAACAAGGCCTTCAAGCGCTTCGCCGGTGCCCAGAAGGCGGTCGACGACGCCAAGGCCGCCTATGACGCTGCCGTCGCCGGTGTCGCCGATGCCCAGAAGCAGCTCGAGGCCGCCAACGAAGCCGTCGTCGATGCGAACCTCGATATCTTCAAGGCCAAGGCCGAGCTTGCCAACGATGAGGCACTCAAGGCCGATCTTGAGGCTGTCGACCACAAGGCATCCCTTGCCGCGGGCACGACGGGCAACGAGAAGCTGGTCAAGCTGAACGCTGCCTACGCTCGCTATAAGGCTGCCGTCGATGCCGCCGCTGGTCTCAAGGCTGCCCTGAGCGATGCCGATGCCAAGCTGTCCGACGCCAACGACGCCTATGCCGCCGCGCTTGCCGAGCTTGACGATGCCAAGGATGCCCTGGCTGCCGCGCAGGCCGAGTACGACAAGTATCATCCCAAGGCCGAGCCGCAGGCCAAGCCTCAGGTTGCGCAGGCTGCTGCAAAGGCTCCTGTCGCCAAGAAGAAGGCTGCGAACGCTGCGCTCGCCCAGACTGGCGACAATTCCGCTCTTGCGGGCGAGGTGTTCGTCATCGGCGGTATCACCCTCGTGGCCGCTGGTGTGACGCTGAGCGATCGTCGTCGCAAGCAGATGTAGCGTTTCGAGCGTAGATTCTGCAACGAACTTCAATTCATAGCGGGACCGTCTCGTTAGCCAAACGATAAGGCCGGCGCGCTGTCATACGCAGCGCGCTGGCCTATCTTTGTTTCGATATCAAAAAGCCCGGTCGGTGGCCGCGAAAGCTACCGACCGGGCAAATCGTAGGCAATATGGTTGCTGTCGAGCAGCTGCTCAGCTTAGCCCAGCAGGCTCAGACCCACGGAGACAAACGCCAGGATAACGCCGACGATGGACTCGCCGCCGAGAAGGCCGCTGGCAACGACCAGACCCTGTTCCTGGAAGGCGGCGTCCTTGGCAGCCCTCTCCTCGTCCGAAAGACCAGCGGTGGCGTCGCGGTGGGCGGACCACTTGTCGTAGGCGAGTTTGACGCAGGAGCCCAGGAAAGCCGTGAGTGACATGTAGAACGGCAGGTACACGCCCAGGCCGATCATCATGGCCGGAATGCCGAGCCAGTACATGACGATGCCGGCGATAAAGCCGCCAACGAACCACGGCACGCTCGGGATGCCCGAGACCATGGTGGCGACGACGCTTGCCTGTGCGGCAACAAAGCTCTTGTCGGGGCCAAAGGCGTCCGGGCCATAGGCGGTGACGAGCGCGACCATGACGGCTGCGGCGACCAGGGCGCCCACGATGCCGCCGATGGCTTGGCCGATCCACTGCGCACGCGGGTTGGTGCCCAGCACGGCGCCGGCCTTAAAGTCGTTCATGACGTCGCCCGCAAGGCCGCACGCCACGGCTACGATGCCGGCGATAAAGAACAGTTTGACCTGCGCGATCTGTGCAAAGGCAGCCACGATGAGCATAACGATGAGGCCAAAGATCTCCATGGGGTCGATGCCCGTCTGGCCGCAGCTCTGCGCGCTCATGATGGTGGTGACAAAGGTGAACAGCGTCACGATGACGGCCGGAACGGGGCCAAGGTCGAGCACGATGGCGATGATCACGGCGATGGCGGCAGCGCCCAGGCCGATGATACCGGCGTCGAGCTTAAGGGAGCCCGAGATGAGCGATTGCTCGTCGGTGTCGGTGGAGCTGTCGGCGGCGAGGCCGCGGACGATACCGGCGACCTGCGGCAGGATGTCCTTGAGGACGACGGCGACGCCAAAGCCCATCATGAGGCCCATACCCAGGGACTTAACAATGCCCTGTGCGGTCATAACGTCAAACAGACCGGCAGCGGTGCCGCCTACAATGATGCCAAAATTGCCCAGCAGCGCGCCGGCAAACCAGAAGGCGACGGGGGCGAAGCCCACGAGGAAGCCGACGGAGAGCAGCATGGGCGAGTTGTAGATGCCAAAGGTCACGCCGGGGATGTTGAGTGTGCACAGCATGCTGGGCACCACGCCCAGGGCGTCGCGCAGCACGCTATAGATGCCGGCGATGGCCATGGAACCAAAGAGCTGCTTGCCGGTTTTGCCGCCAGCCTCGGTCGCGCGCAGGGTCTGAGCTGCGGCGTTGCCGGTGGGGAACTCAAGCGCGGCGTCTACGATAAAGTGACGGTGAATGAGCGCGGTGGCCAGCAGGCCCAGGATGGTGCCGGCGAGCGCCACGATAAACATGTCGAGCCAGCTGATCTGGTCGGCATAGCCCAGCATCCAGGCGCCCGGGATGGTAAACGCCAGACCGCCGGCGACCATGGCGCCTGCGGACATGATGGTGTGGGTGACGTTGGCCTCGTTGAGGCTGGCGTTGCCCATGAGCTTAAGGAAGAACAGCGAGATGACGGCAGCGAAGACGATCGGCCAGGGGAGTGCGCCCATCTTGAGGGCGGTGTAGGCCGAGCTTGCCGTGATGATCACGCAGCCAAGGACGCCGATGACGACGCCGCGCAGCGTGAGTTGCCCGCGCATCGAAGCGCGGTTCGAGGGATTGCTCATATAGAACTCCTTTGCGTATATCCGCTTCCCCGGGAGCGCCGCTACGGATACGGTGCGGGAAGTCGGGTTACCAAGGGCCGCCGCGTGAGCTCGCGCGCGACCGCGCACCAGTATAGCCGTAAGCTAGTCATTTTGGGATGACTGGTTTAGGTAGGCGATATACTGCTGGGCAGACGAAAGGAGCGTCGACGATGCTTAATGGGTGCACATATATATTGACGGTCGACGTGGGCAACACGTTCATTCGCTTTGGCCTGTTTGCCGAGGATTCGGCCGCGGCACAGGAATGCCCGCTTGCGACGTGCGAGATCACCACGCCGTCGAGCATCACAGCAGACGAGGCACGCATGCGTCTCGTGCAGGTCATGGCCGCACTGGCGGCCGATGCGGGCATGCCGGGTGCGCTTGTGCCCGCGGCTGCTGTGCTGAGCTGCGTGGTCCCGGCGCTCGAGCGCCCGTGGAAGGCGGCACTTTCCCGTACCTGCACGGGGCGCGTGCTCACGGTGGGGCCGGGCCTCAAGACCGGCATACCCGTGCACTACGATGACCCGGCCGAGATCGGTCCCGACCGCATCGCCGACGCCGTGGCGGCCCGCGCCGTCTACGGCTCGCCGTGCATCGTGATCGACCTGGGCACGACGACCAATATCGAGGTCATCGACGCGCACGGTACCTTTGTCGGCGGCGTTATCGCGCCAGGCCTGGCCCTCGGCGCCCGTTCGCTTTCGGCGGCAGCAGCGCGCCTGCCGCAGGTTGAGCCCTCGGCGCCGACACACGTCATCGGCCGCAACACGCGTGAGGCCATGCGCTCGGGCGTGGTTCTGGGCGAGGTGGCCCGCATCGACGGCATGCTCGACATGGTGCTTGCCGAGATGCGCGCGACCAAGGCCGCGGGGGAGGGCGATGTGCCCATCGTCATTACCGGCGACGATGCCAAGGCGCTTGCGGCGCTGGTCGGTCACAGTCTGACGGTCGACGACGCGCTGACGCTGCGGGGCCTCGCCGAGCTCTACCACATCAACCAAAAGCCCCGCCGCGCGTAGCGATGGGGCGGTGGGATAAGCGCCCCTACCTTTCACCTGCTACAATGGGTCAAACTATTGCGATTTCGGAGGTGTCTGGCATGTCGGACGATCTTCATCAAACTGCGTCGGGCAAGCGCCGCGACGTTATTAGCTGGGATGAGTTCTTTATGAGCGTGGCCATCGCCGCGCAGCGCCGCAGTAAGGACCCCAACACGCAGGTGGGCGCGTGCATCGCCAACACCAACCACCGCATCCTTTCGGTGGGCTACAACGGTACGCCCTCGGCACTCAACGATGACTTTTTCCCGTGGGGCACGAGCGATGACCCGTTGCAGGACAAGCACAACTACGTGGTGCATGCCGAGGCAAACGCCGTGCTCAACTACCGCGGCTCGCTCAAAGACCTTGAGGGTTCCACGGTCTACGTCACGCTGTTCCCGTGCCACGACTGCGCCAAGATCCTGGCGCAGGTGGGTGTGGGCGAGGTCGTCTACCTGGACAATAAGTATGCCGACACCGATGACGGCCGTATCAGCCGTCGCATCCTCGACTCCTGTGGCATCAGCTACCGCCAGGTCATCGTCGATGTCCAGATTGGTACCGGGGGACAGGTTCAGCGGTAGCGCGTGCCAACGCTGGCTGGCGGCAAAACAGCCAACAAGAGACCCGTCCCAAATTGACTGCTCGTGAAAGTCGTGTCCGCACGCATGGCTGGCGCCTAAGCGGGTACATGGCTGTAGTAACATAGCCCCTGTCCGCGGGCGTGCCCGCGTTATTGTGAGAAAGGAGCCCCTGTGGCTGTTAACGAAGAGCTGCTTAAGAAGGTTCTTGAAGAGATTCGCCCCAACCTGCAGGCCGACGGCGGCGATATGGAGTATGTGGGCGTCGACGACGAGGGCGTCGTCAAGCTGGAACTGCAGGGCGCTTGCGCCGGCTGTCCCATGAGCTCGCTGACCCTTTCCATGGGTATCGAGCGCATCCTGAAGGAGCACGTGCCCGGCGTTACCCGCGTTGAGCAGGTCAATGCTTCCGGCGAGGCCGAGGACCTGTACGACGAGTACGCGCCGTTCTAAGATGCGAAAGCTGCGGACGGTACGCTCCGCATAGACGTTACGCCCAGATATGCGGCTGCGAGCACAAGGCCCGCGGCCGCATTTGTATGTAGGGAGCAGGGGATCGATATGCTCAACGACCTCTACCATATGCTTGACCCCGTTGCGATCTCGGCGGGCCCCATCACGATCTACTGGTACGGTCTGGCCTATGTGGTCGGCGCTCTGCTCACGGCGGTCGTTATGTACCGCACGCAGCGTCGTTGGGGCTTCGACATCACGATCGATGACCTGACGAGCGTCGTGGTCGGCGCGGTCTTTGGCCTCATCATCGGCGCGCGCCTGTTCTACGTCGTCTTTTACGGCGATGGCTACTATTGGACTCACCCGCTCGAGATCTTTGCCACCAACGAGGGCGGCATGAGCTTCCACGGTGGCCTGGTGGGCGGCATCTTGGGCGGCATCATCGTGTGCCGCATGTATAAGCTCGACGCCTGGACCATCGCCGACCTTGCTGTGATCGGTGCTCCGCTGGCGCTGTGCCTGGGCCGTTGCGCCAACTTCGTGAACGGTGAGCTGTGGGGTAAGCCGACCGATCTGCCTTGGGGTGTGGTCTTTGGCGGCACCGCGGGCGATATGCCGCGCCATCCTTCCCAGCTCTATGAGGCATTCCTAGAGGGCGTCGTGCTCTTCTGTATTTTGCAGGTGCTCAGCCGCAAAAAGCCGCTGCTGCCCCAGGGTACGTTTATGGGCGTGTTCGTGATGGGGTACGGCATCGTCCGCTTTCTCGTTGAGTTCGTGCGCGTGCCCGATGCCCAGTTGGGTTATCTGCTGGGCGGCGTTATCACCATGGGTCAGCTGCTGAGCTTGCCGCTCGTGATCGCCGGCCTAGCGCTCATCATCTTCGCCCGACACCGCAATCGCCCCCAGCGCATCTACCTCGACGCCTAACCAAGACCACCACAAAGGGGACAGGCACCTTTGTGGTGGTCTTGCCGAGTTTGATAGGTTTCTAGAAAGGCTTTCGGACTGTGAAGGATCCCGACCTCTCCACAACGGCTGCGCGCGACGCTGCCCGCATCGTCTGGTTTAAGCGCTACCCCGCCAAGCAGACGCTCATCGCATTTTTGCTCGCGCTGTTGGCGACCACGGCGTTTTCCATCGATCCCGCCCCGGTGTCGAGCAACGCGGTCTTGGCGATTGACCCCAAAGCCTCGGGCATGCTGTACGTGTGCTACGAGGTGCTCCTCTCGTTTGCCGGCCATACCGACGCGGTCATGCTGCTTGCGCTTGCCTGCCTGCTCACGCTGCCGTTTCGCTACGTATTCTTTGGCCGCGGCGACGCTTGGCGTCCCTCGGTGATCCTTCCGTCGCTGTTCTTTGCCGTCTGCATGGTGTTTGGCCGCAGTTACGACCTCACCGATTCGGCCGAGATCGTGCTCGGCGACAAGGCCCGCATTATCTGCGCCTGGATAGGCGGTGCGGGCTGGATGCTCTTGGCGGTCGTTGCCTTCTACCTTGTCTTTGAGTGTCTAGATTGGCTGAGCTCTCGGCGTATTCCGTTTTCCGAAGCGCACTTTGGCCGCGTATGGCGTATGGCTCACGCCGTGCTCTCGGTCCATCCCTTTGCCGGGCCCTTCCTGGTGCTTATGGTCGCCTGGGCGCCCACGCTCATCGCTTCGCTGCCCGGCCTTTTTATGGGAGATACGGGTGCGCAGATTCGCCAGTGGTTCAACTACCCCAACGGTACGAGTGACTACCTGCGCCTGCTCAATCCCAACGTGTTGCTCAACGGACATCACCCCGTGGTGCACACGGCTATCATCGGTTCGTGCGTCCAGCTGGGGCTTTCACTGTTCAACAGCGCTAACGCAGGTCTTGCCATCTACACCTGCGCTCAGTTCGTCATTACGGCCGCCTGCATGGCCTATTCCATCTCGTCGCTGCGCAAGCTGGGCGTGAGCCTGCCGGTCCGCGGCGTGATCTTGCTGTTCTTTGTGTTTATGCCCATGTTCTCCAACTACGCGGCCTTGCTTACCAAAGACGTGCTGTTTGCCGACGCGTTTTTGGTGCTGTTGGTGCAGACCGTGAAGCTCGTGGCCTGCGGCCTGCCCCGTCGCGATGCCAATGTCGAGCGTGCAGGCGAACAGAGGCCTGTGCTCTTTGCGCGCCACGACTGGCTGCTGCTCGCTCTGGGCGCCATGGGTTCCACGTTTCTGCGCAATGGCAGCCTGGTGTTTCCCCTGGCGGCATGCGTGATCGCGGCGGCGTTTTGCGCGTGGGACGCGCATGTGGCTCGTCGTGCGGCCAAACAGGCTGGTGCTGCGCCTTCGGGCGCCATCCCGCGTTTCCGCTGGGTGGGCGTTCTTGCGGTGCTTGCGCTCTGTCTTGCCTCCAATATGTACTTCACCAAGGTCTTTATGCCGGCGCACGACATCACGCCTGGTTCCAAGCGCGAAATCCTCTCGATTCCGTTCCAGCAGACGGCTCGTTTCGTCCAAAAGCACGACGGCCTCAACTCGGGTGTCAACCCCACGGTTAAGGAGGACGGCACCATCGTGGAGGCTCCTTGCGACGGCTTGGTGACCGACGAAGAGCGTGCCGTGATCGACCGTGTGCTCAAGTACGAGAATCTGGGCCGCCGTTACAACCCGGATAAGTCGGACGCTGTCAAAAATTGCTTCAACGAGTACGCCTCGCAGGAGGACATCAAGGCCTATTTTGAGGTGTGGGCCCAGATGTTCAAAAAGGATCCCGAGTGCTATATCTCGGCGCTCATCAATAACTACTACGGCTACTTTTATCCGAGTGCCCGCGATGCGTGGGTCTACAGCACGGCGCGCAGTGCCGAGATTATGGCAAAGCCCGATAACCTCAAGTACTTCGACTTCCATCCGGTCGATAGCAAGGTTGTGCGCTGGTGCGACCACCTGATCAACCTGTATCGCGTGGCGGTGCAGCGCATCCCGTTTATCTCGCTCACCATGAGCTCGGCCACCTATGTGTGGATCATGATCGCCGTGGTGGTCTATCTGCTACGTCGTCATTCGTGGCGCGGGCTGGCCATTTGGGTGCCGCTGCTGGGCGTGCTCGCCGTGTGCCTGATCGGTCCCTGCAACGGCTCGACCTACATGCGCTACCTGTATCCGGTCATCGCCTGCATGCCCTTTGCCATCGGCGCCACCATCACCCGCAGCGACCTCCTCTGGTCCTAATTTGGTGCAAAGGGGACAGGTTACTTTGCACCAAGGGGCTGTATCATCACGACGCCTTCATTTTGGGGTTTATCTCGCAGGCCAGTAGGTATATCATAACGACGTTTGTTTATATTGCCCGAGCATCTGCGCTGGGCTTTAGGTCGAAACCGATAGGAGACACGTATGTCCGGACACTCTAAGTGGGCCACAACCAAGCATCGTAAGGGCGCGCAGGACGCCAAGCGTTCCGCCCTCTTCTCCAAGCTGAGCCGCAACATCACCGTTGCTGCCCGTCTCGGCGGCGACCCGCTGCCTGAGAACAACGCCAGCCTCGCTGCTGCTGTTGCTAAGGCCAAGGCTCAGTCCATGCCCAAGGACAAGATCAAGTCCGCTATCGACAAGGCCTTCGGTTCGGGTGCCGACGCCGCTGTCTACGAGAACATCGTGTACGAGGGCTATGGTCCCGCCGGTGTCGCCGTCTACGTTGACTGCCTGACCGACAACCGCAACCGCACCGCCGCTGATGTCCGTTCCGCCTTCTCCCACGCTGGTGGCAACCTGGGCACCTCGGGCTCCGTCGCCTTCCAGTTTGAGCGCAAGGGCCAGATCGTCGTCGCCAAGGAGATCCTGGACGAGAACGCCAAGAAGGAGACCATGATCGCCAACGGTCCTGCCGGTGACGAGGATGAGTTCATGATGGCCATCGCCGAGGCCGGTGGCGAGGACTACGAGGACGCCGGCGAGGAGTGGATTGTCTGGACCGCTGCTAACGACGTCATGGCTGTCTCCAAGGCGCTCGAGGAGCAGGGCGTCCAGGTCAAGGGCTCCGAGACCACCATGGTCCCGACCACCCCGACCGAGGTTTCCGGTGCCGACGCCAAGAAGGTCCAGCGCCTCATCGACCGTCTTGAGGAGCTCGACGACGTCCAGGACGTCTACAGCACCATGGACATGACCGACGAGGTTATCGCTGCCCTCGAGGAGGAGTAGCGCCCGCACGGATTGAGCCGTGCATATCTGGGCATAATGAAGCGAGCATGCAAGCCTCGTGGAATAGATGAGCCGGATCCGCGTGCAATGAGGCACCGGACCCGGCTCTTTTATAATGATGCGAATCGTTTTGCATTCTGTGGATCGAGATTTGAAGGGAGCGCTGCATGCGCGTGCTCAAACGAGCCCTGGCGATCGTGTATCTTGCCGCCGCCGTCGTGGCGCTGGGTACGTTAGTCTGCCAGTTTTGGGGGCCATATGCCTATCGCTTTATGCTGCTGATGCGCGATCCGCTGCCTCGCATCGTTGTTACGGCGTGCGGCGGTGTCGTGGCGCTCGGCGTGCTCGTGGGTTTCTTCCGCCTGATGTTTGCTCGTCGCGAGCCGTCCTGCGTACATCCGGCGGGGGAGCGCAATATCGAGGTCACGCTCGCTGCCCTCTCCTCGTGTGCTCGCACCGCGGCAGAGCGCGACGACCGAGTGATGGTCGAGCATGTCGAGGCACGCGTGCAGGGCTCCGACGAATCGCGCGTCCGTTTTAAGGTCGACGCCATCGCGCTCGACGACCGGGATGTGGCCTCCCTTGCAGCCGCGATGCAGCAACGTATCGAGGAGGCCTGCGACACCATGCTCGGCACGCCGGGCACGATCGCACGCGTTCGTTTTTTGCCGTCCAAGACTACCGTCCAGACCGTGGAGGTTTCCGGTGAGTGATACCAATCAAGACAAGACCGTTCGCACTCCGCGCCTGACCATCGATCAGAGCGCTGCGCCGGCAGGCGAGGTCGTCGATCCCAAGGTAGAGGGCGCCGAGTCGCATGACGCGGTCGCCGATGATTTTGATGAGGCCATGGGTCTCATCAAGGGTACGGGGGCAGCCATCTGGAGCTATGCCGTCCGTCATCCCAACACCACGCTTGGGGCCGTCGCCGGTTTTGTGCTCGCCGTGCTGGTGCTCACGCTCGGCCTGTGGGATACGCTCGTCATCGCTTTCTTTGTGCTGATCGGCGCCGTGATTGGCCAGATCCGCGACGGCGAGAACGGGATCGTCAACTTCTTCGGCCGTCTGTTTAGCGGCCGCTAGTATGTATTCGACCGCCGCGTGTGCGGTGGGCATAAGGAGGAACCATGGCTTTTAACACGAAGGTCGATGTGGCCGATACTGAGCCCGAGGCAGACGAGACCGTCGCCGCCGAGGCCGAGGACGTAACGCTCGAGGACAAGGCACTCGTCGAGGCCGAACCCGCCGACGATGCGGACGAGGACGATGAGGAAGCGGACGAGTCCGAGGATTCGCTGACCTATTCCAACGGTGTGATCGAGAAGATCGTCGCCATGGCCACCCGCGAGGTGCCGCACGTCCTGGGCATGAAGGGCAACCTCATGCACTTTGTGCAGGAGCAGTTCGGTGCCGAGAACCTGACCAAGGGCGTGACGGTCGAGGTCACCGATGACAACCGCGTGGTCGTCAACATTTCCGTCATTATCGAGTACGGCGCCTATGCACCCGCGATTTTCGACGACGTTAAGGCGCGCGTGACCGAGCGTCTGGCTGCGATGACCGGCCTTGAGGTGGCAGGCGTCAACCTGCGCATCGAAGATGTCATCACCCCCGAGGAGTACGAGCACCGTACCAACCAGCACGAGTAACCTACCAAATAGGATATTTATTTTGGTAGGTTTTATCTGCGAAAACGTCAAACGGCCGGTCGCACGGATGTATGTGCGGCCGGCCGTTAGTTGTATGCCCCCGATGTAGGCATACCGCTCGTCTAACTAGGGGTTGCAATCGTCGTGTTCCGCGTTACCCTAATGGGCGCATTGTTTCCAAATTGTTAACGAGGGGTTGCCGTAATGGCCGACGAGCACGAAACAGAAAGCAAGGCATGGGCGATTGAGGCCGCCGCGGCAGAGGCGGCATCGCGAGCTGCCGAGGAGGTGCATCGTCCTCCCGTGGTGCCGATGGAGCGCGTGGTTGATCGCACCGATATTGAGCGCGGCGAGCGTGCCGGCCAAAAGCGCAGCCAGGAGCCGGGCTTCCCGCGCTTTTTCGCCGAGCTCAATCTGGGCCTGATTCTTACGGCCTTTGCCATCGTTGCGTTTAAAACCCCTAATCACTTTGCTTTTGGCGGCACCTCGGGCGTGTCGGTCATTCTGTCCACGCTGTTCCCGACCCTGCCCGTCGGCGTCTTTATGTGGATTATCAACGCGGTTCTCGTCGTTTTGGGCTTTATCTTTTTGGAGCGCAAGGCAATCCTGTGGAGCGTCTTCGCCTCGTTTGCGTTGTCCGCCTATGTTTCGTTTTTTGAGCTCTTTATTCCGACTGATGTTTCGATGACGGGCGATATGTGGCTCGACCTGTGCTTTGCCGTGATACTGCCGGCGCTCGGCAGCGCCATCGTCTTTGATATTGGCGCCTCGACGGGCGGCACGGACATCCTCGCCATGATCCTCAAGCGCCGCACCACGCTCGAGATTGGCCGCGCGCTGCTGTTGGTTGATATCGGCATCGTGGCCATCGCGGCCTTTTTGTATGGTCCGCGTGTCGGCCTGTATTGCGTGCTCGGCCTGTTTGCCAAGACGCTCGTGGTCGACAAGGCCATCGAGAGCATTCACCTTCGTAAGGTCTGCACGGTCATTTGTTCCGAGCCCCTTAAGGTCGAGGAGTTTATCGTCAAGCATCTCAACCGTACGGCGACCATCAGTCGCGGCTATGGTGCCTTCTCGGGCAAGTGCGTGACGGTGATCATGAGCGTGCTGAGCCGTCGCGAGGCCGTGCAGCTGCGCCGCTATGCGCGCGAAGTCGATCCGGGTGCTTTTATCACGATTGTCGACAGTTCCGAGATCGTCGGCAAGGGTTTCCGCGGTACGAACTAGCGCGGACACATTCATCAAACAATCGAAAAGCGCCTCGCGCGTTGCAAATACGTCATCTAAGAGTATTTGTCCTCACCTTGGGTGATAATGATGACCAAGACATCGTTTGCGATCCAGGTGATTCGCTCTAGATACGAAGGGATGATTTCGATGTTCTGTTCGCAGTGTGGCGCTCCTATGGGCGATAACGACAAGTTCTGCGGCGTGTGCGGTGCTCCTAATGCTGGTGCTGCAGCTTCCGCCCCTCAGGGTCAGCCTCAGCCTCAGCAGTTTGTCCCTCAACCTGCCATGAACGTACCCAAAGGCTGCACGGCTCAGGCGTTTGAGGATATGACCAAGACTCCGGGCGTGCTGCAGCGCGTGTGCCAGATTGCCTTTTTGCCGGCGCTTATCTGTGTCGTGTCGGTGCTCGTGCTGTTTATTCCCGTTATCGGCGGTATTGTAGCCGCTATCGGCTTTTTGGCCGCTTACGTGGCGAGCGTGTGCGGTTCGGGCTTTGGCATCGAGTGGGGTCGCGATCTGTCGCTTAAGATTGATGACGGTATGGATCGTCCGTTGATGCGTTCCACATCGTTTGGCCTTGGAGTCTTTTCGAGCGTTATTTCGGTCGTGCTCGAGGTTATCGCTGCCATTCCCGTTATCGGTGTAGTGCTTTCGCTGGTGGAGAGCGTGGTAATTGGCGCCGCGGGCTCGTATTCGTATTACGGCTCTTATGCGCTCGAGGCTGCGCTGTTTGGCTCGCTTGGTTTGCTTGTCCTGGCTATGATTGCCACGGCGGTCCTGGGGGTCTTCTTTAAGATGTTCGCCGACATTGCCGTGATGCACTTTGCGGTGACCGGTCGCGTCGAGAGCGCGTTTTCGCTCGATAAGGTCTGGGCGGCCTTTAAGCACAACAAGACCAAGCTGTTCTGTGCTTCGTTCCTTCCCGAGTTTTTGACGGGCCTGGTTTCCAACGCCATTACGTGGATCTTGACAGCTGTCTTTGGTGCCATCGCCGGAATTGGCGCGTACGGCTATTACTATCGCCCCACGGGTATCGAGGCGATTGTTACCGCCGGTGGTGTCACGCTCGTATTGTTCCTGGTGCTGATTGCATTCGTCACGGTGTTCCTTACGGTCTTTGGCAAGATGCTCAAGCACCGTGCCGTTGGCTATTGGGCTGCACGTTATGCAAGCGAATGGGCCGATGAGGACAAGGACGACGTTTTGACTTTTGTGCTCCCGGGTGAGAAGAAGCCTGCTCCTGCGGGATTCAATCCCACGGCAGCCACTGGTGCTGCGCCTGCCCCGGCACCCGCGCCTGCACCTGCCCCGGCACCCGCGCCTGCCCCTGCCCCGGCACCTGCTCCTGTCCCCGCACCGGCGTCCGAGGCGACGCCTGCGGAGCCCGATTGGGATGCCGTTGCCACGCCGGCGGATGAGCCGGGCGATAATCCTGCTGCCGAAAACAATCAAACCGAATAGCCGGTCGAGGCGCCCTGGGCAACTGAGCCCGGGGTGCCTTTTTCTACTGCGAAAGCAAGAAAATGCCTGGGAAAACGGTTGCAGCAAAATTTCTCGGAAATTGGTCAATGTTGCGCAACAACGTCGCGGCTATTGTTGAGAACGTAGACGTGTAAGGTTTGAAGGCGTGCGACGCCTTAGGAAAAGGAGAGGCTCATGTTCTGTCCCACTTGTGGTTCTCCCATTTCGGATGATGCCAAATTCTGCCCTGTTTGCGGATCCGCCGTTGGTGCCGCTTCTGCCGCTGCGGCCCCGCAGCCCCAGCCCGCTCCGGCCCAGGCTATTCAGCCCGCGCCCCAGCCTCAGCAGCAGTACACCGGTCAATACGCCCAACAGTCCGCATCCGCTCCGATGGGCTATGGCCCCATTAAGGCTGACCGCAGCCTGATCGGCTGGCTGCTGCTCTCTCTTGTGACCTGCGGTATCTATTCGCTCTACTTCCTGTATTGCTTGGCACGCGACGTCAACACGTTGTGTCAGGATG
This sequence comes from uncultured Collinsella sp., assembly GCA_902492185.1. Taxonomy (GTDB): domain Bacteria; phylum Actinomycetota; class Coriobacteriia; order Coriobacteriales; family Coriobacteriaceae; genus Collinsella. The sequence goes on along the minus strand of CABUKY010000010.1, from coordinate 4,418 downwards.
ACGGCGATTACACGCCGGGTCTGGCGGAATTCATCCTTCTATCGTTTGTGACCTGCGGCTTCTACGCGTACTACTGGTATTACAAGATTGGCAACCGCCTGCAGGCCAACGCTCCTCGCTACGGCCTGGTGTTCCAGGAAAACGGCACCACCGTTCTTCTGTGGCAGATCTTCGGCGCGCTCCTGTGCGGCCTTGGTCCCATCTTCGCTATGAACATCGTCATCAATAATACCAATGCCATGGCAACGGCTTACAACACTCGCCTTGGCGCTCGTGCCTAACAATAAGGGCGGCGTGAACAGCTCCCAGGGACATAGGGGCACGGCAGAGCTCCTTCGCCGCGCCCTTTTTTGCACCGGCGCGCTCTTTGTCGCCTGGCTCGCGCTCTACCTGCTCGACATTGGCTGCATTTTTCGATTGATGACGGGCATTCCTTGTCCGGGATGCGGCATGACGAGGGCGTGGCTGGCGGCGCTGCGCCTCGATTATGCGGCTGCCTTTGCCTACCATCCGCTGTTTTGGGTGGTGCCGATTGCGTTTGTGCTCGCGTTCGTGCGCGAGGAGGTGGCATCGAGCAAGCTAAAGCGTGGTATCGACATTGCGGTCACCGTGTTGTGCGTGCTGGTCGTCGTCGTATGGATCGTGCGCCTCATCAATCCGGCAGATGCCGGTCTGCTCTTTGGCGGCTATGCGCCCGCCGGAGTTCCCGACGATATCATCCACCTCGAACCCCCACGCTGGCTCACCATCCTTCGCTCTTACCTGGCGTGACGGAGGACGCGCTAGAAAAACGGTCGACACATAAGCGGGGGCGAACGTTGAGATAACGTCCGCCCCCGCTTTGCTTTAGCCAGGCTGTTATGGATGGGCGTGACGGCTACTCGTCGCGCTTTTCCTCGTGGCGAGCGGCAGCCCGCGCATCGTGGATGCCCTTGATTGCAGCATGGCGGGCGGTGCGAGCATCGTGCATGGCGTCGCGCGCCTCAGCGGCCGTGGCCTTGGCAGAGCGCAGCTTGGCGGCCAAGTCGGGGTTGGTCTCGGCAACCGCGGCGATCGTGGGGCCGTCGAGCTCCTCTTGAGTGGGCTCGGCCAAAAAGTCGATGGCATACTGGGCTGCTACCATGGAACCCTTGGCCAGTACCGACTCGTCAATCTTGTAGAAGCAAGAATGTTGGGCGTACGTGGCGCCAATCTGGGGGTTGCGCGTGCCAACAAAGGCGAGCACGCCCGGCACGCGGCGCAGGTACTCCGAGAAGTCCTCGCCCGAAAGCGTGCCGCGATAATGGCCTTCGCCCGCGGGGCCCAAGCACTTGACCACGGCCTGACGACAACGCTCGCTCGAGGCGACGTCGTTTTCGACCTTATAGTTGGCGATGGTGTAGTCGGTAAGTTCGGCCTCTGCGCCCAGGGCTGCCGCGGTGTGCTCCACGATGCGGCGCATAAGCTCGGGCATTTCCTCGTGCGTCTTGTCGCCATAGGTGCGCACCGTGCCGGCGAGGTAGGCCGTGCCGGCGATAACGTTGCGCGCGGTGCCGCCGTGCAGCTCGCCGACGGTGATGACAGCCGGCTCGTAGGGGCTGATCTCGCGCGAAACGATGGTCTGCAGGGCGTTGACGATCTCGGCGGCAACCATAACGGCGTCGTGGCCGCGCTGGGGCATGGCGCCATGGCACGAGGTGCCGCGGACGTCGATGCGGAACCAGTCGGTATTGGCCATGCGCGGGCCGGGCTCGCAGCTTACGGTGCCGGCATCGACCTCGCTCCAGATGTGCGCGGCGTAGGCGCCGTCGACGCCGTCGAGTACGCCCGTGCCGATCATGAGCTTGGCGCCCTGGCCGTTTTCCTCGCTGGGCTGGAAAACGATGCGAATCTCGCCGTGGATGTCATCGGTCATGTGGCGCAGAATCTGCAGCGTGCCGAGCATCATGGCGATATGGCAGTCGTGACCGCAGGCGTGCATGCAGCCCTCGTTGACGCTGGCGAACTCCTCGCCGGTCTGCTCGGTGACAGGCAGGGCGTCGATATCGGCGCGCAGCAGGATACGGCGGCGCGGCGTGCCGTCCTCGCGGTAGGCATCCGGCGCGGTACCGCGAAGCGTCGCCACCAGGCCCGTCTTGAGCGGACGCTCGTAGGGGATATTCATGGCGTCGAGCTGGTTGGCGATGTCGGAAGTCGTGCGCTCCTCGGCAAGGCTCAGCTCCGGGTGCTTATGGAAGTGCCGGCGCTGCTTGATGATGTAGGGTTCAAACTCGGCGGCGATATCCTGGATGGCCGCGGTGACGTCGTCTGCCGCGCGAACCTCGGTTGCCGCCATAATCTGCTGTGCCTTGGTCTTCGTCATGGTCGATTTGCTCCTTGTTGGCTCGATCGCAAAATCGTACAGGCTCTCTCCAGTATGCCACCTGCCGCTAGAGCTGGTAAAGTTGCCGTTTGCCGCTTGGGGTTTTGTAACAAGAGTGGGGGAGTACACTCGGGGGTGTTGAATTTCCTGCCAGAGATGGGGATGCCCATGCAGCATATCGATCGGATTATCCGCTCCAAGAACGTTTTTACCGCCCAAGACGGCATCGATGCCGCCCGCGAGCTGGCGATTGCCATTGCAGGCGATCGCATCGTCGCAGTCGGCGCGCCCGATGACGTGATTGCCGCCGCACCTGCTGCCACGCCGGTAGTCGACTACGGCGAGCAATTCATCTGCCCCGGTTTCCATGATGCGCACCTGCACTTCTTCCATACCTCGGTCGGTTCCTCGCCGTACATGCTCATGGATATGGGCACGTCAGAGGCGGCACTGGTGCAGCATGCGCTCAAGTTTTCCCAAGGCTTGCCCGATGACGCCTGGGTCGTGACCCAGGGCTGGCGCGATTACCGCTGGGATCCGCCCGAGCACCCTACCAAGGCTTCCCTCGACGCCGCCTTCCCCGATCGCCCCTGTGTTATGTATTCGGGCGATGGGCATACCCTGTGGCTCAACAGCCGCGCACTCGAAGCCCTTGGCGTGACACGCGACAGTGAGCCTCCGGCGGGTGGCAGTTACGACAAAGACTCAAACGGTGAGCTTACGGGTATTGCCCACGAGGCTGCGGCCATGCAGCTGCTGCCGCGCTGTCTTGAGTGGCTGGGCGAGGACCGCATCGCGAGCGCTTACGCCGACCAGATGAAGCGTATGGCCGAGCAGGGCATCACCTCGATCTGCGATATGTCGCTCATGCCCATGCCGGGCTGTGACTTTATTCGCGACGATGTTTACGACAAGCTGCAGGCCGCCGGCAAGCTGGGCATCCGCGCCCATCTGTTTCCCACGCTGCTGGATGACCAATCGCGCTTGGAAGAACTCCAGACCCGCTACGCGAACAATGCGCTGCTCTCGGCGCCAGGCTTTAAACAGTTCTTCGACGGCGTGTCGAGCGAGCATACCGCATACCTCACTGAGCCCTATACCAACCCGCGCTTCCCGGGCGACCAGGGTCGTCTGACGGTTCCTGTCGAGCGCATGCGCAAGTTGGTTCTAGCGGCAGCCGAGCGTGGCCACACCGTGCGCATCCACGTTATCGGCGACGGTGCCATCCATGCCGCACTCGATATCTTTGAGGAGGCGGCAGAGCTCTACGGTCTGCCCCCGCACGGCCATAATACGCTTGAGCATTTGGAGAATCTGCTGCCCGAGGACATCGATCGTCTGCGCAAGCTCAACGTCATTGCCTCGAGCCAGCCTTGCCACATCACGCTCGACCCGGGTGGCCCGGAGCGCGACCTGGGCTTGGAGCGCAGCCGCATCATGTGGCCGTTCGCAACCTATAAGCAGCGCGGCATTCGCCAAGCCTTCGGTACCGATAGCCCCATAACAGCTGTTACCAGCATGAACGTGCTCTACACGGCCATCACGCGCCAGGACCCCAAAAGCCACTGGCCCGAGGGCGGCTGGCTGCCGAGCGAGCGCATCGATGCGGCCACAGCTCTGCGCAACTATACCCTGGGCAGCGCGTACGCAGCGGGCGACGAGCAAAACCTCGGCAGCTTGGAGCCCGGCAAGTATGCCGACCTGGTAGTCCTGGACCAAAACCCGCTCACCATCGACCCCCAAGAACTCCAAGCCACCAAGGTTCAGGCCACCTACCTGGCAGGTAACTTGATTTACGAGCGCTAACCCCACATCCACACCTCAGTTGCGGTGAAATAGTCCCTAAAATCGGCCTTCAAGCCCAAAAACAGGAACTATTCCACCGCAACTTAAAAGAGCGCGTCCCAACAACGTGCCCCTATCTTGTGCATTCCATCCGCATCGCCATTTTGCTGCACTGACTTCTCTGAATTCCGGGCCCTAGTTAGTCAACCTGGCTCCCGGGGCGGACCGGAGGGCATGAAGTTTGTCGCGAGTTCCGCACGCAAAGGAAAGCACTTAATGTGCTTTCCGTCTT
>CABUKY010000009.1 GCA_902492185.1 uncultured Collinsella sp. | reverse complement strand
GTCCCCAAGTGCTATGGACGCCCGACGCGATGTCGGACGCCATAGGCTACTTGCTTCCTTACCGTACATGAGCATCTAAGCACGGGTGATATTGTGCTTGATTTTTTCTCAGGCTCAGCATCGACCGCCCATGCCATGTTCCTGCAGGAGCTCGGAAAAGATGATCGCTATCAGTTTATCCTTGTCCAGCTTCCAGAGCCTTGTGACCCGAAACGCGACGCCTACAAGGACGGGTATGAGACTCTCTGCGACATAGGCGAAGGACGCATTCGCCGCGCAGGCGACAAAATCAAAACCGAGCTCGAGGAATCCAACCGTCAACTCAAGCTTGGCGAGGGACCCAAGCAGCTTCCCGACATCGGCTTCCGTGTGTTCGAGCTCGATGAGTCCGGCATTGAGAAGCCCGAGCCCGGTCAGCTCCTCTTCGACGTGGTCAAGCCCGATCGCTCCGATATGGATATCGTCTTCGAGATGATGCTCAAATGGGGCCTCGAGCTCACGCTGCCCGTCGAGAAGTCTGAAGCCGCGGGCTATCCCATCTGGTCCGTCGCTTGCGACGAGCTCGTCTGCTGCATGTCCCGAGGCCTCACCATTGAGGCGCTCGAGGCCATCGCCGACATGGAGCCCAGGCGCGTTCTCATCCTCGATTCCGTCCTCGACGACACCCTCAAGCTCAACGCCGTGCAGATCTTCAAGCACGCCGGCGAGCGCATGGGCTGTGAGATCGAATTGAGGACGGTCTAGCATGGCGGCGCTCGAGTTCAAGTTCTCATCCGACCAGCAGCACCAGCTGGAGGCCATCGAAGCAACCTGCGACCTGTTCCGCGGACAACAATTTATTGGCAGCGTATTCTCCGCCGATTCCGGCCGCAAAGGCCAGACGGCAATCGGCGAGCTCATGGTCGGCCACGGCAACGAGCTTCGCGTGGCGCCGGGCCAGCTCCTCGACAACCTGCACGCCGTGCAGGAGGAGGGCTGCCTCCCGGCAACCGACGTCCTCACCGATGGGCGCCTGCGAGACTTCACCGTCGAGATGGAGACCGGCACCGGCAAGACCTACGTCTACATCCGCTCCATCTACGAGCTAAACCGCCGCTACGGCATCACCAAGTTCGTTATCGTCGTGCCGAGCGTGGCCATCCGCGAGGGCGTCCTCAAGAGCCTCCAGACCACCCGCAGGCACTTCGAGACGCTCTACGACCGCACGCCGCTCGACTACTTCGTGTACGACTCGAAGGACATGGGGCCGGTGGGTAACTTCGCCACGTCGAGCTCCATCCAGGTCATGGTCATCAACATCGACGCGTTCAACAAGGGCCTCGAGAAGGATGGCACCGCGAAGGAGGGCAACCTCTTCCACCGTCCCAGCGAGAAGCTCACCGGCGGCTTCAGCCCTCGCGAGCTCGTGAGCGCCTGCAAGCCCGTCGTCATCATCGACGAGCCCCAGAGCGTCGACAACACCAAGCAGGCCAAGGCCGCCATCAAGAGCCTGAACCCGCTGTTCGTGCTGCGCTACTCGGCCACGCACAAGCAGGCCTACAACATGATCTACCGCCTCACGCCGGTCGACGCCTTCGAGCGCCACCTGGTGAAGGGCATCTGCGTGGACTCGATCAAGGCCGAGGCGAACCTCAACGGCGCGTACGTGAGGCTCGAGTCCGTCAAGTCCGACCCGTTCTCCGCCAAGGTGTCCATCGACGTGCGCCAGGCCGACGGCACGCAGAAGCGCAAGGCCGTCACGGTGAAGACCGGCAACGACCTCTACCAGAAGAGCGGCGAGAACAGCGACTACGAGAGCGGCTGGGTGGTCAACAACATCGGCGCCGCAGTGGGCGACGAGTTCATAGAGTTCCAGAACGGCGAGGTGCTCGAGCTCGGCGAGGCGCTGGGCGACGTCAACGAGGAGGTCGTCAAGCGCGCGCAGATCCGCCGCACCATCGAGGACCACCTGGCCCGCCAGTTCGAGCTGTGGCCGCGCGGCGTGAAGGTGCTCTCGCTCTTCTTCATCGACCGCGTCGACCGATACCGCGTCTACGAGCCCGAAGTCCACGACGGCCTGTACGCCCTGATGTTTGAGGAGGAGTACGCAGGTGCCCTGAACTCGAAGGCGCCTCGTCGCATCGCAAAGGCGGCGGGGATCGGCAAGGGCACGTGGCTCGAGTGCTACGAAGCCGTCGGCGCCCCGCTGGTGCGCGACCCCCACGCCGTGCACCAGGGATACTTCGCCAAGGACAAGAAGGGCAAGTTCAAGGACTCCAAGGGAGCCGCCGGCACCGCCGACGACGCCGGGGCCTTCGAGCTCATCATGCAGAAGAAGGAGACGCTCATCTCCTTCCCGGACGGCAAGGACGCGGACAAGGACGTCTCTTTCGTCTTCAGCCACTCCGCGCTCAAGGAGGGCTGGGACAACCCCAACGTGTTCCAGATCTGCACGCTCGTCGAGACAAAGGACAACCTGACCAAGCGCCAGAAGATCGGCCGCGGTCTGCGCCTGTGCGTGAACCAGGATGGCGAGCGCCTGTACGACCCAGAGGCGAACGTGCTCACCGTCATCGCGAACGAGAGCTACGACGACTTCGCCAACGGCCTGCAGAAGGAGCTTGAGGCTGAGGACTTCAAGTTCGGCGTCATCACTCCGGAGAGCTTCACGAAGGTCACGGTCAAGGGCGATGATGGCGTCGAGGAGCGCCTGGGCTACGAGAAGTCCAAGCAGGTCTACGACCACCTCGTCGCGACCGGCATGGTCGACGGCAAGGGCGCGGTGACGCCCGAGCTGAAGGCGGCCGCCGAGGAGGGCAAGGTCGAGCTCCCCGCCGAGCTCGAGCCTGCCAAGGAGCAGGTCGAGGCGATCATCATCCACAAGTCCCAGAGGGTCCAGATCCGTGACAAGGCCAAGGAAGTCTCGGTCGAGCTGCAGAAGGACGTCACGCTCGACCCTGCGTTCCAGGCCCTGTGGGACCGCATCCGCCAGCGCACGCGCTTCCAGGTCGAGGTCGACTCCGGCAAGCTCATCGAGCATGCCATCGAAGCTGTCGACGGCATGCTCGCCGTGCGCCCGCCCCAGGTGACGAGCGAGCGTGCCTCGCTGGGCATCGACGACGCGGGCGTGAGCGCCGAGGGCACGGGCACCTCCGTGGTGTCCGTTTCGGGAAAGGTGAAATACGACCTTCCCGACCCGATCGCAGAGCTGCAGGACGCCGTCGGGCTCACCCGCGGCACCATCAAGGCGATCCTCGAGGGCTGCAGCCGCCTCGACGAGTTCGAGATCGACCCCGCGACCTTCCTCGCGCAGGTCGGCGACAAGATCAACCGCGTGAAGAACGACCTCATCGCCCAGGGCATCAAGTACGTGCGCCTTCCCGAGGACGAGTGGTACACCATGCGCGACCTCGAGCTTGACGACTACACGGCCTACCTTGGGCAGAACGCGTGGAAGCCGGACATGACGAGCAAGAGCCTGTACAACTACGTGGTCTACGACTCGGCGGGGGTCGAGCGCTCCTTTGCCGAGGCTCTAGACAAGCAGGAGGAGGTTCTCGTGTTCGCGAAATTGCCCTCGGCGTTCAAGATCGACACGCCGCTCGGCAGTTACAACCCCGACTGGGCGTACGTCGAGGAGGCCGACGGCGAGCGCCGCGTGTACTTCGTGACCGAGACCAAGGGCGGCAAGAACGGCGAGCCCGCCCTGCGCGACGCGGAGAAGATCAAGATCGGCTGCGCCAAGAAGCACTTCGAGGCGCTGGACCTCGGAAACGACTTCCATTACAACGTGCGCACGACCTACCAATACGAGGCGGTGAAGGCTTAGGATGTCGAAGCTGCCCGGAAAGATGACGCGAAAGCAGCACTGGGTGCCGCGGTTCTACCTGCGCCATTTCGCGGATTCCTCCGGGCAGCTTCATGCCTACAGCAGACAGAAGGGCTCCTTCTTCCGCACGAATTGCGAGAACCTTTGCAGCATGCGCGATCTTTATGAGGTCGAGCATGCCGATGCGACAGGCGATGCGACAGACAGATTCTATGCGCAGAACCTCATCGAGGTTAAGCTATCTGAGCTCGAGAGCCGCATCGCGCCGCTTTACGATCGCTTTTTGGAACGCCAGAAAGAAGACCAGTGCGAAGACGAAGGGTATTCTGATGGGAAAGCCGCCGTTTGCGAGCTGGCAGCAAATATCATCGTCCGGCACCCTATCAGTATGCGCGTCGACAAGAAATGGTCACGCGAGACTGCCGAAGAGCTGCTCAGAAACGTTCATCTGACACCCTATGAGCTCGGCTTGCTCGATTGGTCGGATTGGCGCGGGGATTCCCAAGCGGTGGTCGAGCTTGCCGCCGCCGCAACCATGCTCTTCTCCAACGATGATATTGTGCCAGTTAACCGTATTCGAAAGGCTTTTTTTGAGAAGAGCTTCTCCATCCTTAGGGCACCCGTCGGCTCAGGGTTCGTTACGACGTCGATGCCTATGTTCATCATCGGGCCCGAGGACGACTCGTACGATTTTCATCTCGCGTATATGCCGTTGAGCAGTGAGTATGCTGCGGTCTTTTCAGATGACCCTCTATTTCCGCCGTTTGCGAGACTCGGTTTTTCGGGCGTCGAGTTCATGAACCGACTTCTTCTGCTTAACTGCGAGCATTGGGATGTCGCCATATCGAGGGGAAGCGGCCCGCTCGAGCACGCGGTACGCGATTGGAGTCAAGCGAACAGTGCCGAATTCATGCACGAGATGTTCACGCGCGACGGCAGGGAGCTATCCCTCGACACAGTGATCTACGACCGCTCGAAGAAGAAGGGGCAGACGATGATCGATACCATCGACCGTGGCTGCCTCGAGGGCGGCTGCCTTGATGACGAGGACCTGCGCATCATCTTCGAGCACCTTCTGGGGAGAAGACGGCAAGGACCGGGAACATTAAAGGGTCAAGCAGCGTATTGATAAAATTGACCCCGCCAGCAATAACCGCAAAGGATAGATAGGGCTTTAAGGATGGATGCAGGAAAAGCAACGATAAGCGGCGTGTTCAACGGATCGCGCCTGCTCGAAATACCTTTTTACCAAAGGGCGTACGTCTGGGGAGAAGAGCAATGGGAGCGTTTCCTCGGCGACATGGAGTTCGTCACGGCCTCGAAGCGGCCCTATTTCCTGGGCTCCATCATCCTGAAGCAGGCCTCCTCCGGCAACACCTGGTCCGAGGTCTCCGAGGTTCGCACCGTCATCGACGGCCAGCAGCGACTCACGACCATGGTCATCTTCTTCAAGGCACTCTGTGCAAAAAACGGCACCAACAATTTGTTTGAGCGAGATTTCGTCCTGGAGACCGGCGATGTCGCCTTGCGGCACGGCAAGTACGACCGGCAGGATTTCGAAAAGGTCGTCAGCGCCACGGGCTGCGAACCCCTCGAGGGCTCCTCGGCCATCGTCCTTGCCTACAACTACTTCCTCAAGAATATCGACCCGGAGAAGGTCGACAGGAACACGATCAAGTCGAACGTCCAGTTCGTCTGCATCGATCTTACCGAGGGCGAGGACGAGCAGCAGATATTCGACACCATCAACTCGCTCGGGGTGCGCCTGACGACGGCGGAGCTCCTTAAGAACTACTTCTTCAACCGCGAGAACGAGCAGGCGTTCAAGGAGTGCTGGGAAGACGTCTTCGAGCCCACGGCTGAGAAGAGGGAGTATTGGGAGCAGGAGATCGTTACCGGGCGCATCAAGCGCACGCTCGTCGACCTCTTCTTCGACGCGTTCCTCCAGATTCTGGTCCAGGACAAGAGGCGTGGCGTCACGACCGAGGACAAGCTCTTCTATTCGCGTACTTCGAACCTCTTCCAGTCCTACAAGGATTTCATCGGCAGGTACTGCAACGGCGACAAGGTCGAGATTCTCGACAACATGAAGGCGTATGCCGAGGCGTTCGAGTCCACGTTCGACCCTGGCTACTGCGACGCGGACATCCCCTCCGCTTCCGGCGTCGAGCGCCTGAACGTGCTGATATTCGGCCTCAAGAACTCGACGCTCATCCCGTACGTGCTCTACGTTCGAAAGAACGCGGAGTCTTCGAGCGAGGAATCTAAGATCTACGCCCTGCTTGAGAGCTACATCGTCCGCCGAATGCTGGTTCAGGCGACCACGAAGAACTACAACAGGCTGTTCACCTCGCTGATCTTGAACGAGGTGAAGGACGCGGAGGCGCTGAGGAAGGCTCTCGAAGCCAATGACGAGGCGACGACGTACATGCCCGGCGACGCCGAGGTTCGAGCGGCATTCGAGGAATCGTGTCTGTACAACCTCCAGTCCAAGGGCGTCCTCTATCTGCTGGAAAGCGCCATTCGTCCGGGCATGAGCAGCACGGCCCTGCTCGGGTTCAACCAGTACACCCTCGAGCACATGATGCCCAAGAAGTGGCGCAACAAATGGGGAGCCCTCGACGATGAGGCTGCCACGCGAAGGGACCGGAAGCTCCTCACGCTCGGCAACCTCGCCATCATCACGCATTCGCTCAACGCCTCCATCCGCGATGCCGATTGGCCCACCAAGAAGCAGGGAAAGGGATACAAGGACGGCCTTGCCCTCTGCGCCGCCGGCCTTGCGACCATGGCCGGCGCCCTAGAGAAGGAGTCTTGGAACGAGGGCGATATCGCCGATCGCGCCGAATGGCTTGCGGACAAGGCGTTGGAGGTCTGGCGCTAGGCCCTACCTGCGTCCCATCTCGAAGATGCTTGCGGTGTCGGAACCCGCATCGATGACGGATGGAACCGGCTCTTCCAAAAACGTAGTTCGTGGCGATGTCTCTTCCGTCGGCGCGTCAAGAGGCTCGCCGAGCGCTAGGAAGAACCTCATCACGTGCTCAATTCTCTGTTGCAGGGACTCGCTCAGCTCGCCGTAGGAGGCCGCCAGCCGCACCTCCTTGGCCAATTCCGCCATCGAGTCCCTCAGTGCCTTCTGCACGCTCACGGAGGGCCTCACCTCGACCTGGGTATCGGTGAGCTTGGCGATGATGTAGTCCTGCCTGTTCATGCCGCTCCAGGCTGCCATCTCGCATATGAGCTTGCGCTCCTCGGGCGTGCAGCGGAACGCCATCGTCTTGCTGCGCTTGCGGGCGCTGTTCTCGCACGGCATCCTTCTTACCCCCTCGCCCCGTCGAGCGCGGCGGCCATCTCGTCCTGCTTCGTGGGGAACAGGTGCGCGTAGCGGTAGGTGATGTCCACCGCCTCGTGGCCCATGCGCTCGGCGATGGCCAGCGCGGAGAAGCCCATCTCTATCAGCAGGCTCACATGGCTGTGGCGTATGTCGTGTATGCGGATGCGCTTCACGCCCGACGCCTTGCACCCGCGCTCCATCTCGTGGGCCAGGAAGTGCTTGGTCACGGCGAACAGGCGCTCGTCGGGGGCGACGTCGTCGCGCATCTCGATGAAGTCCGCCATCTCGTCGCGCAGGAAGGCGGGCATGACGATCGTGCGCACGGACTTGGGCGTCTTGGGGTCGGTCACGGTGTCAACGCCGTTGAGGCTCTGGTACGACTTGTTGATGCGCAGCCGCGAGCTCTCCAGCATGAAGTCGGACGGCGTGAGCGCCAGGAGCTCGCCGCAGCGTATGCCCGTCCAGTAAAGCAGCTCGAAGGCGTGGAATGAGAGAGGCTTGTCCATGACGGCCTCGCTGAACCTCAGGTACTCGTCCTTGGTCCAGAACTGCATCTCGCCGCCCTTCTTCGAGCCTATCTTGTCGACCCTGCGCACCGGGTTGTCGCTGAGGCCGTAGTAGCGCTCGGCGTGGTTGAAGATGGCGTTGAGCTGGTTGTTCACAGTGCGCAGGTACGTCGGTGCCCAGGGCTTCCCGTCGGCGTCCCGGTGCTCGGTGAGCTCGTTTTGCCACCTGATGACGTCGATCGGCCTCACGTCGCACATGCGCATGTCCCCGAAGAACGGCACGAGCTTGTCGTTGATGATGTACTCCTTGGTGATCCACGTGTGCTCGCGTATGCGCGGCTTCACCTCGGAGGCGTACACCTCGACGAACTCGGAGAACGTCATGTCCATGGCCCCGCCGTTAAGGCTCTTGAACTGGCCCTCCCACACGGCGGCCTCAACCTCCGTCGAGAAGCCGCGCTTCGTCTTGTGGCGCTTCGAGCCGCGGGCGTCGCGGTAGTAGCACTGCACGTAGAACGTGCCGTTGCCGTCGTCCTTGTACACGGGCATGTCAGTCCACCTCCGGGAAGTACAGGGCGTCGAAGACGTCGCTTCGAACGCGCCCGCGGATGACCACGCGCCCGCGCGCCTCCTGCTCGGCGTTTATCTTCCTGATCACCTCGTAGGCGCTGCCTTTCTTGATCCTCAGCAGCTCCGCGACCTCGTCGGCGTCCAGCATGTGCGGCCTCGGCGTCTTCGCCACCTTCTCGTCCATGGCTCCTCCAATCAATGGCGTACGGATACGTACGGTTCACAGATTCAGAGTAAACGTACATATCTGTACTGTCAATAGAATTGCGTACATTTGCGTACGCTGATAAGATGTGCTGGTACGTAATTCCAGGAGGAGGGCTCATGTCCGTAGGCGAGAACATAAGGCGGTACCGCAAGTCGCGCGGCATGACGCAGGCGCAGCTCGCCGAGGCGGTCGGCCTGACCGAGGGGGCCGTGCGCCACTACGAGAGCGGCATCCGCGCCGTGAAGCCCGAGCTGCTCGAGTCCATCTCCGCGGCGCTCGGCGTGTCCGTCAACGCCCTCAAGGACTATGGCGTCGAGACCGCGGGCGACCTCATGTCGCTGCTCGTGCGGCTCGAGGACTCGTTCGGCATCGTTCCCTCCGCCGACGGCACGGGCCTCTCCCTGAACCCCAAGGCTCCGCACGCGTCCAAAGCCGCGACGGCTATCGAGCTGTGGGCAGAGAAGCGCGCGCAGCTCGAGAACGGCGAGATCGACGCCGACGAATACGAGGACTGGAAAGCCTCGCTGTAGCGGCTCCCCGCATTTCGCAACCAGCGCAACCGAATCAGGACGCCAAGCTAGGCGGTGAGCGCCGCTCACGCCTGCGTATGTTGAGTTTTTACTCCCCATTGCATGCAAAGGCATTTTCGGCGCACCTGGGGAGTAAATGACGCGGTGGCTTACACGGCGGCACACGACAGTACCCCGCGGCATTTCCCCTGGTTACTCCCGCTTTCCTTGAGACGGTGAGATTCTTTACTCCCCATTAACGACCTGGGAAAACGCCGCACAGAGACCGTCAAAAGGCCTATTGAGTTCGATTTGAGTTTCAAAGGACCTAAAACGGCCCCTTTTCGTTCTCGGGGACAAAAATCGCGCGTCTACTCACTCGGGATAAATCCTTACTCCCATTCCTCCGAATACCGCCCCGTGCCTTGCCGTCTCGAAACACGGGGAGTAAATCGCGAAATTGCAGGTGAAAGGGAGTAAATAGCCAAAGAAAAAGCCTCCGTTCCGACGCGGGAACAGAGGCTCGATAATCGGATTTACTCACCAATGTCGCTGGCGGCTTTGCCGTGACTCTCGTACAAAACGAAACTCAGCAGCACAGTGCGGCACTCAAAAATACAGGTCAGAACCCTGTCAGACTACTCCCACTCGATGGTCGCGGGCGGCTTGGACGTGATGTCGTAGCACACGCGGTTGGCGCCGGAAACCTCGGCCACGATACGGCCGGAGATGCGGGCCAGAACATCGTAGGGCAGCTTGGCCCAGTCGGCGGTCATGGCATCGCTGGACTCGACGGCACGCAGGATGATCGGACGCTGGTAGGTGCGCTCGTCGCCCATAACGCCGACGGACTTGATGTCGGGCAGGACCGCGAAATACTGCCAGCAGCTGTGCTCGGAGTTGCGCTCGCCGGTCTGCTCAAACAGACGCTGGTTGTAGGCGTCGAGCTCCTCGCGCACAATAGCATCGGCGTTCTTGAGGATCTCGAGTTTCTCCTTGTCGACCGCACCGATGATGCGGATGGCCAGACCCGGGCCCGGGAAAGGCTGACGGAACACGATGTGACCCGGCAGGCCAAGCGCCAGACCAAGTGCGCGGACCTCGTCCTTAAAGAAGTGGTCGAGCGGCTCAATAAGGTCGAAGTGCACGCCATCGGGGAACGGGATCAGGTTGTGATGGCTCTTGATGGTGGCCGTCTTGCCGCCCGTCTTGCGAGCGCCGGACTCGATGATGTCGGGGTAGATGGTGCCCTGAGCCAGGTACTTGACCGGCTTGCCATCGGTCTCGAGCTGCTGAGCAACCGCGAAGAACTCTTTCCAGAACTGCGTACCGATGATGCGGCGCTTCTCCTCGGGCTCGATCACGCCGGCCAGAAGCTCGGCATAACGGTCCTCGGCGTGGACGTGGATAAAGTCGACGTCAAACTGCTTGGTGAAGACCTCCTCCACCTGCTCGGGCTCGCCCTTGCGCAGCAGGCCGTGGTTGATGAACACGCAGGTCATCTGCTTGCCCACGGCGCGGGCGCCCAGCGCGGCCACGACGGAGGAGTCGACGCCACCGGACAGGGCCAGAATCACGCGGTCGTCGCCGACCTTCTCGCGGAACTCGGCCGTCATGGTCTCGACCAGGTTGTCCATGCTCCAGTTGGGCTCCAGGCCGCAGATCTCAAACAGGAAGTTGCTCAGCAGCTGCTGACCATACTCGGAATGCTTGACCTCGGGGTGGAACTGCGTGGTGAAAATCTTGCGCTCGACGCACTCCATGGCGGCAACCGGGCACACGTCGGTGCTGGCGGTAACGGTAAAGCCCTCGGGCACCTCGGAAACGGCGTCGCGATGGCTCATCCACACGGTTTGCTCCATGGGCGTGGAGTTAAAGAGCTTGGCGCCGGCCGTGCGCGTGATGGTGGCGCGGCCGTACTCGCCCACCTCGGAGTGGCCGACCTTGCCGCCGAGCGTCACGGCCGTGATCTGATGGCCGTAGCAAAAGCCCAGGACGGGAAGGCCCAGGTCAAAGATGGCGGGGTCGATAGACGGAGCGTCCTCGGCATACACAGAGGCCGGGCCGCCGGAAAGGATGAGCGCAGAGGCGTTCATCTCGCGAATCTCGTCGGCCGAGATGTCGCAGGGGACGATCTCGGAATACACGTTGAGGTCGCGGACGCGACGGGCAATGAGCTGACCGTACTGCGCACCAAAGTCGAGTACGAGGACCTTTGCGGAAGCCTTTTGATCCATGGTTCCCCCTCTTGTTGGCGGGGAGCCGGTGCCCACCCGCGCGAATAAACGAGAATAACTTTCATAGTGTACACGTTATATGGGGTTTCTCGTCCCTCGCAGCCATCAGCGCACGGCAAACGCACGACCTGGGCCCCTATTTGACGGCAATTGAAGTGTTACCAGACGTTACAGATGATGTAATACGTTTGAACATTGAACGCTCTGTGCCACAATACTGCCGAACGACTCCGCCTCTGCGGCGGCAAATACGATAGGAATACCAGCATGAAGCGCATCCTTCTCATCGCCACGGGCGGCACCATCGCATCGACCGAGGACGGCAACGGCCTCTCCCCCGCCCTGACCGGTGAGGAGCTCGCCCAGAGCGTCCCCGAGATCTCGGGCCTCTGCGAGCTCGACGTGGTGCAGCCCATGAACATCGACAGCACCAATATGCGCCCCAGTGACTGGATGCAGATCCGCGATGTCATCGTCGAGGGTTATGCCGACCACGACGGCTTCGTGATTCTACACGGCACCGACACCATGAGCTACACCGCGGCGGCGCTTTCCTACCTGATTCAAGACAGCCCCAAGCCCATCGTGCTCACCGGCTCGCAAAAGCCCATGGGCAACCCCTTTACCGACGCCAAGCTCAATCTGTACCAGAGCCTGCTCTATGCGCTCGACGAGCACTCGCACGACGTATCGATCGTGTTTGGCGGCGTCGCCATTGCCGGCACGCGCGCCCGCAAACAGCGCACCATGAGCTTTAACGCGTTCATTAGCGTCAACTATCCGCCCATTGCCTACATCCGCAACGACCGCATTGTGCGCAACGGGCTTCACGGCACTCATCAGAATGAGAGCCCGGTTCGTTTCTACGACAGCATCGACCCGCGCGTATTTGTACTCAAGCTTACGCCCGGCGTAAACCCGGGCATCCTCGACGCCCTTGCCGATAGCTACGACGCCGTGATTCTGGAGACCTTTGGCATTGGCGGTATCCCCGAGTTTGGTGAGTCGGGCGAGTCGTTCCAAGAGGCAATTTTCCGCTGGGTCGATTCGGGCCGCACCGTCGTTATGACCACGCAGGTCCCCGAAGAGGGCCTCGATCTGGGCGTTTATGAGGTCGGCCGTGCTTACGCCGATCATCCGGGCATTCTGCGCGGCGATGACATGACCACCGAGACGCTCGTGGCCAAGACCATGTGGGCACTCGGCCAGTCACGCAATGCCGCCGAAATCCAGCGCCTGTTCTACAGGCAAGTCAACCACGACCGCATCCCGATGGCGTAATCCCTAAGGCAGTTCCACTTATCGCAGCCTCAAACGACAGGTGGTCCCCCTCGGGCCGTGCAAAAATCGGAGTATTCTGCAATTTCTCCGCCGGAGACATAGAATCGGCCGATTGTTAGACGAACTTTTAGGGCGAAGAGGCCGTCTAGTAAATATTTATTCCACATTTTTATTAAGCGTGTGGATTAACTACTGTCAAAAAGGCAAAGCCAGCCGCTCGAGCTACCATCTACGGCTGAACAAGTGCTGAATACTCGCGATTTTGCACATCGCAACCAGGGGGACCCGCCCAAAGAGCGTCAATTAGCAGCGGGGAACGCCCTATTCGATACCCTCGAGAAGCTCTGACACCGTCATGCCGAGTGCGGGCGCGATCTTAAATAGAACCTTGAGCGTGAAATTTGCCGTCCCATCTTCGATTCGGTCGAGGTAGGGTCGACTGATTCCTGTCGCCACACAAAAATCAACCTTGGAGATACCAAGGTCCCTGCGTGTCTCTTCGACCCGCCTGCCAAGAATCTGTTTCGCACGTTCGTCCATGCAGCCGAGTTTGAAATGGAGCCGAACATAAACGTAAACTATAGTTTACGTTTTGCCGAATACACAGGAGTTTTCTATGTCGGGTTCTTCGGTCCGCATGTACCGAGCCACGCTTCGCGCAAACAGCGCGCCGCCCAAGCTCGTCGTCGTTGAAGCAGAATGCCTTTCGCCCGATGAGCGCACAGCATTTGCATTGCTATCAAGTCGCGTCGCCGCCGTTCTGGTCCCTTGCCCGGCGCAAGGTGAACTTGCCATCCAATGCCAAACGCACAGCTGCTCGCTCAAGCAGGCTGCCGTAATCGCAACCTCCTGGAAGCCGGTATCGCACTTGCCCTTCGCGGCGCCGGATACGAAAACGAGGCCGCCGCCGACATGGTCTTTAAACCACGATCGAGCGGCGGCCTCGCAGCAGCCATTGAATATGTGTGCAGGCTCGTTGCCTAAAAGGACAAGCTAGAAACCAAAGCCAAAGCCCGTTCCAGTAATCGCCGAATACATAAAGTAGACGTTGATTACATTGAGGAACACGCCCGTGATGCAGCCGTTGCGCAGGTAGCGCTCGCACGCAAGACGTGCCATCACAGCGGAGTCCTCGTTGTTCTTTGCCTGGCGTCCCGCCGTAAAGTACGTCGCCACGCTCAGCAGCAGGTTGAGCACCGGCGGTGCCAGCAGCTCGTAGCTCTTACCCCAGCGCGTCACCTCGCCGGCTGCGTTAAACTTCGTTGCCACCTCGGGGCCAATGTTGGGGATCACAAACGCTGCAACCACCAGCGGAATCACCGCAAGTACGAGCAGCGCAATACCCATGTAGCCAGCTTTTTTGCCATATTTAAACATATGCGTCGTCCTTACACGTTAAAGCGGAAGTGCACGACGTCGCCATCGGCCATGACATAGTCCTTGCCCTCAATACGCAGCTTGCCGGCGGCCTTGGCGCCCTGCTCGCCGCCGAGCTCGATGTAGTCATCATAGCCAATAACCTCGGCCTTAATAAAGCCGCGCTCAAAGTCGGTGTGGATGACGCCGGCGGCCTGCGGGGCGGTCGCGCCCTGACGAACCGTCCAGGCCTTGACCTCCATCTCGCCAGCCGTAAAGAACGACTGCAGGCCGAGCAGCTTGTAGGCTGCTTGCGCGAGCACGTCCAGGCCGGGCTGCTCCAAGCCCAGGCTCTCCAGGTAGTCGGCGGCGTCCTCGGGATCGAGCTCGGAAAGCTCGGCCTCGATCTTGGCGCAGATGGGTAGCGGCTTGACACCGTCGATGGGCGCCAGGTCCTCGTTGAGCATGTCCTCGTCTACGTTGGCCACATACAGGATGGGCTTCATAGTAAGCAGGAACAAGCCCTTGGCAGCAGCGCGCTCCTCGTCGGTCATCTCCATGGATGCGGCGCGCTTGCCCTCGTTGAGCCAGGCAAGCAGACGCTTGGCGACCTCGAACTTGGGCATGAGCTCCTTGTCGCGCTTGGCCTCCTTCTCGAGCTTGGGCAGCTGCTTCTCGAGCGTGCCCATATCGGCCAGGATGAGCTCGGTCATGATGGTGTCGGCATCGCCGGCGGGGTCGACGAACTCGCCCGTGCGGCCCACCTCACGCATGACGTTGGGGTCCTTAAAGTAGCGCACGACCTCGCAGATGGCGTCGGTCTCGCGGATGTTTGCCAAGAACTGGTTGCCCAGGCCCTCACCCTCGTTAGCGCCCTTCACCAGACCTGCGATGTCGACAAACTCGACCGTCGCCGGCACAATGCGGCCCGGGTTGACGATGTCGGCAAGCTTTTGCAGGCGGCCATCGGGCACATCGACGATACCCACGTTGGGGTCGATCGTGGCGAACGGGTAGTTGGCGGCAAGGCCGGTCTTTTTGGTAAGCGCGGTGAACAGCGTCGACTTGCCCACGTTGGGCAGGCCCACGATACCGATGGAAAGGGACACGACAGCTCCTTTTGGTACAGGTACTTCAAACCGTATAAGTATAGCGCCGCCGCAGCATCCGGGCGAATCCGGACACCGCGGCGGCGCAAATGAAGCAGAGATGCGTGAGAGTTCGAGACAGCAGTCCTTACTTAAGCTCGGGCCAGAAATCCTTGTTGGCCTCGATGAGCTCGTCCAGGATCTGCTTAGCAACACTTGCCGAAGGAATGGTCTTGGAGAGCGTGAGTGCCTGCCAGAGCTTCTGGTAGCTGCCCTCGACCCAAGCCTGGACAACGAGCTTCTCGACGGAAACCTGCTGCTCCATCAGGCCCTTTTGGAACTGCGGAATCGGGCCCTGGCAGATCTTCTCAAAGCCGTTGGAGCCGACGATGCAAGGCACCTCGACCATGGCCGTCGGGTCGAAGTTGGGCACAGCGCCATCGTTGGGGACGATCAGCAGGAAGCGCTCGAGCGTATTCTCGGCCAGTGCGCAGGCAAGGTCGACGATGTAGTTGGCATGTACATCCGGCTCAAAGCCGCCGTCCTTGGCCGTACCCTTGGCGATGATGTCGCGGCAAGCGCCAAAGACCTTCTTCTCGCGGCCGTCCATAACCTCATTGGCGCGAGTGTAGTTGGGGTCAGACGTCTCGACAACATAGTCCGGGTACAGGTAATACTTGAGGTAGGTATTGGGAATCGTCTCGGGATCGACAGCATAGACATCCTTGGCCTTGCCGAAGGTGTGAATCCAGCTCTCCTCGACGTGCTGCTCCTTACCGGCCTCGTGCTCAATGCCGTCCAAGTAGCCGTTCTTTGCCATGTGCTCCTTGATCTGCGGCATGAGGTCGTTACCCTCCTTGTCGTAGATCTTGCTCCACCAACCAAAGTGGTTGAGGCCGTAGTAGCTGTACTGCAGCTCGCGACGATCCTTGATGCCGCACATACGGCTCATCTTATCCATGAGGTCGATCGGCATGTCACAGATGTTGATGATGCGGCTGTTGGGACGCAGCACGCGGCAAGCCTCTGCGACGATAGCCGCGGGGTTGGAGTAGTTGAGCATCCAGGCGTTGGGGCTGTATTTCTCCATGTAGTCCAGGATCTCGATGACACCGCCGATGGAGCGCATACCGTAGGCGATGCCGCCGGCGCCGCAGGTCTCTTGGCCAACGCAGCCGTACTTGAGAGGAATCTTCTCGTCGAGCTCACGCATGGCGTACAGGCCGACGCGGATGTGAGCAAGTACGAAGTCGGTCCCGGTGAATGCGGTCTCGGGATCGGTGGTGTAGCTAAACTCAACCTCGGGAGCGTTCTCGTGGAAGTAGATCTCGCAGGCCTTTGCCACGATCTCCTGGCGCTCGGCGTTGTTGTCGTAGAAGGTCACCTTGTTGACCGGGAAGCGGTCGCGCTCCTCAAGCAGCATCAGAGCGATGCCCGGAGTGAAGGTAGAGCCACCGCCGGCAATGGTCACGGCATAGTTCTTCTTGGACATGATGTCCTCCTCATTCTGGCCGCTTGCTCAATCCGTCCCCGCACGCGGCCTTGCGCGGTTTGGAATTGTTACCTAGAAGTGGAGTTTTTTATCTCTAGAATCGGCCTTGCGGTGCATACCGGCTCTGCAAGGCCGATTGTTTCGATGGACGATGGTTTACAGAAGACTCTCGAACTTCAGAAGACTCTCGAACTTCTCGCGAACCTGCGGGACGGTAAGGCCGATGATGACCTGGATTGACTGACCTTGGACCACCAAACCATGCGTACCGATCGCCTTGAAGGAAGCCTCGGGTGCAACGACGCTCTTGTCCTTGACGTTAACGCGCAGACGGGTAGCGCAGTTAGTTACATCGATGATGTTATCCGTGCCACCGAGCAGATCGAGGATGTTCTCGGCAAGCACCAAGCGCTCATCATCTTTACTCTGGGCGACCGATTTGCCAGCAGCACCGCTCTGCTTTTGCTTGTAGTCGGCCTTGGACTTGAGCTCGACCTCAACATCGTCATCCTCGCGACCGGGGGTCTTAAAGTCGAACTTGACGATCAGGAAACGGAAGACCACGACCCAAAGGGCGGTAAAGCACAGACCGACAAGGATGGAGATGGCGTACTGCAGACCGTGCGCGGCCCAAAGGGGCAGCCAGTCCCACGAGAGCATCGAGATGATGCCGCCGTCAAAGATACCCACGACGCCAAGGAGGTTTTGAGCCATGCAGCCAAGCGCTCCGAGCACGCAGTGGACGACGAACAGGCCGGGCGCAATGAACAGGAAGGTGAAGTCAAGCGGCTCGGTAATACCGCAAAGCATAGCGGTAAGGGTGACGGGAATGAGCAGAGCCTTGACGCGCTGCTTGCGCTCGGGTTTGGCGGTCATGTAAAACGCAATGGCGACGCCAAGCGAGCCGAAGACTTTAGTCCAACCAGGGCAGGTATAGGCGGCCCAGGGTGCGGCATCCTTAAGAGCAATGCTCGGATCGGCAGCCAGTTGGGGCAGGATGTTAGCCCAAGCGGCAAAGATGCCGCCGTTGACCGCCGCGTTGTCGTAATAGAACGGCGTATAGATAAAGTGGTGCAGGCCTGTAGGAATCAGCACGCGCTCGAAGAAAGCAAAGACGCCCACGCCAAACGTACCGGCGGAAAGGATGAATCCCTGGAAGGCGGCGATAGCAGCCTGAACATGCGGCCATACCAGGCAGGCAATAAGAGCGACCGGAACCATAACGAAGAAACCGATCATATAGATGAACACGGAGCCCGAGAACACGCCCAACCACTCAGGAAGTTCGGTGTCGAAGTACTTGTTGTGAAGCATCGTGGCAATACCCGAAATGATAAGCGCGCCCATGATGCCCATATCAAGCGTTTTGATGCTTGCGATAGTGGCAAGACCAGTACCGCTGCCCGCCTCGACAGAGTAGTCGACCCCAAAGACAGGGCCCCACTGCCCCAAGATTGTGCTTACAAAGTAGTTGAAGGTAAGGTAGATGGCCAAAGCCTCCATGCAGCAGCGAGCGTTCTGCTTGTTCGCGAGCGAGATTGGCAACGCTACGCAAAACAGCAACGGCATCTGGTTAAAGAGCGTCCAACCACCCTGGAGCAGCACATTCCAGCAATCAAACCAAAGATGACCCGCTGTGGCCATCTCGCCAAAGATCGCCTCGGTGGTAAACAACGTACCCAGGCCGACGACGATTCCGGAAAATGCGAAAAGAATTGCAGGCGTGTACATTGCACCGCCGAAACGTTGTATCTTTTGCATCATGACGGGGAATCCCCCTCTCTTCATTCGGAGCGACTGCGGTTTTGGCTTCACTCGAGACCGCAGACGCGCCGTTTGCGTGTACCTCGTGCAATAGGACGGGTGGGCCCGCTTCCCTGACTTCTTGCGCTTCTATTTTTATCATATCACTTATCTAGACAAGTTAGCATAAATACTACGGTCGGTAAACGGTTGATTATTGGCCGTAAACGGTATATGTCCAGTATTTCGCCTGTTAAATCTGACATAGCTGATGGCTGCATTATAAATTTCTTTTCTACTTGTCTAGATGTGCTTGTCTATATCTATAGACATACCTATACTTCATTACAACATTCCCGCTACGTTAAGGAGTCACCATGAAAAGCGCGGTCTTCTATGGAAAGCACGATCTCAGGGTCGAGGATTCGACAAAACCGACCGTGGGCAAGCGTGACGTTCTGATCAACGTCAAAGCTTGCGGCGTCTGCGGCACCGACGTGCATATCTATGAAGGTGACAAGGGTGCAGCCGACGTTACCCCGCCCACGATCCTTGGTCATGAGTTTGCGGGCGTTGTCGAGGCCGTGGGCAGCGATGTCACCGGCTTTAAACCGGGCGATCGCGTGTGCATCGACCCAAACCATCCCTGCGGCTGCTGCGAACCCTGCCGCGACGGAATCAACCACTACTGCGAGCATATGACCGGTTACGGCACCACCGTTAACGGCGGTTTTGCCGAGTACTGCTCCGTCGATATGCAGCAAGTCTACAAGTTGGGCGATCACACCAGCTTCGAGCAGGGCGCCATGACCGAGCCCGTCGCCTGCTGCCTGCACGGCATCGATATGTGCAACATCAAGCCCGGCAGCACAGTTGTCGTTATCGGCGGTGGCATGATCGGTCTGCTCATGATGCAGCTTGCTAAAAACGCCGGCGCCACCAAGGTTGTCTTGCTCGAGCCTGTCGAAGGCAAGCGCGAGGTTGCGCTCAAACTCGGCGCCGACCTGGCAATTGATTCCATCCACGAGGACGTCCCGGCCCGCCTGAAGCAGGAGGGCGTCGGCAACGTCGATGTCGTTATCGAGTGTGTTGGCAAGCCCGCCACCATCGAGCAGGCCATCCAGATCGCCGGCCACAAGGCTACGGTCATGATGTTCGGCCTCACCAAGCCCGATGAGACAATCACCGTCAAGCCCTTCGAGGTCTTCCAGAAGGAGCTTGTGCTTACTTCGTCCTACATTAACCCTTATACGCAGCGTCGCGCGCTCGAGCTCATCGACTCTGGCAGGCTCGACGTATCCTCGATGGTCGCAAAGGTAGCCTCCCTCGACGAACTCGGCGCCATCCTGTCAGACCCGGCCCTGCGTGCCATGGGTAAATATATAATCGACCCCAGCAAGTAAATCGATCGACACCCGCGCGAGCGGTCCTCATCCACCACTCGCGCACCCAGCTCTAGGAGACCGTCATGGCGCGAGCCATCTTCCAAACTATTTATGACAACGTGAAGCAGTCGATTGACGACGGCACATACGCCTATCAGAGTTATCTGCCTTCGGAGACTGAGCTCACGCAGCTGTTTGACTGTTCGCGCATGACGGTCCGTCGCGCCATCTCGATGCTTGCGGCAGATGGTTACGTGCTCCCCCAGCAAGGCAAAGGCATGCGCGTCATTCGCAACATCAGTGACGAGAAGAGTCGTGGTGGCGGCGGACTCGAGACCTTTAAGGAAATCGCGACCAGCCGAGGCTTTGAGCTCAAGACTGTCACCACCGTCTTTGAGCTCCTCGTCTGTAGCAAGGCACTCTCCGGGATTACCGGGTTTCCCGAAGGCTGTGAGCTCACACGCGCCAAACGCATTCGTTATGCAGACGGACATGCCGTGTGCTCCGACGACTCCTATTACCTAAGCTCACAGGTACCGGGACTGACACCCGAGATTGTCAACGATTCGATTTATCGTTACCTCGAAGAAGACCTTGGCATTAAGATTGCCACGGGCAAACGCGATGTAACGATCGAGCATCCCACGCCCGAGGATACGCGCGTGCTCGATCTCGACGACTTTAACGCACTCGCCGTTATACGCGGGCAGACCTACAACGCCGACGGCATCCTTATGGAATACACCGAGACCAAACAGGTCCCCGGGTTCTTTTTGCTCCATGAAACCGTGACGCGCAACGGTACCGGTCGAACCGGCCACCAAAGCAGCATGAACTAACCATCTATTAGTTGCGGTGGGATAGTTCCTAGAATTGCCAGCTTAAGGGCAAAACAGGAACTATTCCACCGCAACTTTTTTGGCCGGCGGGGCAGTACCTGTCCCACCGGCCATCATTTACGCTCTTTTAGCTAGTCCGCGAGCTTCTCCACCTGATCGAGCATCTTGTCGAGCTTGGCCTTTGCTTCGGCCTTGACCTTCTCAGCTTCTTCGTGAGCCTTCGCCTTCTGGGCGGCCTTTTCCTCGGCTTCGGGATCGACGACGACCAGATTGGACGCATCGTGCTCAACAAGCTTGAGCGCATGCTCGGGACAAACCTTGACACAGGCGCCGCAGCCTAAACAATACGTGGACTCCAACGCAAAGCGGCCGCTTCCCACCAGATCGCAGGCAAACGTGGGGCACACGTTGACGCACTCGCCGCACGACGTACACTTGTCAAAATCGCACTCCGGCGTGCTCACCTGCATGTTCTGGGCAAGCTCGGGGTGGTTTTGCAACGTCGAGAGCACCAGTTGGCGCCCGTGCGTGAGCGAACGGCGACGCTTGGTCGTCGTGGTGCCGCACATGGTGTTGAGCGTGCGCTCCAGCTGGGTAATCTGATGGCGATGGGCCTTGAGCTTTTGCGTCACCGAGGCCAGCGCCGCCGTCGCCGGATTGAGCTTGGTCACCGTCAGGCCCGTGGTGCGGGCGATCTTTTCCATGTACTCCTTGCGCTCGTACTCGCGGCGCTTATGGCACTTGAGGCTCTTGGGGTCGACCTCTAGGCCCATACCCGTGCCAGACCACTCTTCGGCCTTCGCAATCGCCTCGCCAAGAATGTCCTCACCGCCGGTGTTGCGGCATTTATCGCACACGCCCAACGGCAGGTACACACTCACGTTGGGATAGTCGGCCAGTACCGAGAACCAGGTCTCCGCCGTAATATCGCCCACGCAGGCAACGACGACTTCGTTTTCGCGCGGCATGCGCTTAAGGGCACGCGTGCAGGTAACGTAGGCGGTCTCGTGGCTCGTAGCCGCCGAGACAATGTCGTCGTAGACGTTTTTGGGTGCAAGGCGCGGAGAGATGATCGCCTCCGTCGGGCAAGTAGCGGCGCACAGGCCGCACTTGCGACAGGAGTCGAGGATCTCGATGGCGTCTTCCTCGACCTCGATAGCGTTGACCGGGCACACGTCCATGCACGCGGTGCAGCCGCTCTTTTCGTTTTTGCAGGTCAAGCACGGAATGGTGTTGCCGCGCGGGCGCTCCTTGTAGTCGGCAGGATTCCACTGCGGCGCCGATGGATCGAGTGCATCGGTCACGCCGCCAAGCGGGTTTTTAAGAAAGTCGAAACCCTTGCTGATCTCGATAATGTCATCAAACAGATCGTGTTCCTGCGCCATGCGCGGCCCCTCCCTGAGCAGTGCAAACAAGCAAGAGATAATGATACGCTATCGGCCCACGCCTCGGGCAAATTACACGCGGAGCATCTTTGCGGCAAATAGCCCATGGCCTATCGCCGCCTCGATTGCACAAGGTCAATCAAGTGCCAAGCTATGCCTCGCACATGAGCTGCACGAGTTTTTGTTTGGTCACCTTGGCCTGCTCGTTGGCCATATTGCGCTCGTTTCTAAAGACCGCATTTGCAACACCCTGCAGATCGGCATCGGAAATCTCGCTGCACGGACCGTCCATCGAAGCCGCCGTGGGGCATACGCACAACGGCAGCTCAGCATAAAACGCAACGGCCTTGGCGATATCGAGCATCTTGCCGCCGCCAATGCCCACCACCATGTCGCAATACTCGGCCCGGGCTTCCTTGGCCATTTCGACAACGGCATCTTCCGTACACGGACCGTTGTAAATCTTAAAGAACGGCTCGCTTAGATCATCGTCCAGAAATCCATCGACGATCTGCCTGCACAGCCGATCCTCGGTGCCCTGGTCAAACAAGACGTAAGCAGCGCAGCCCAACCATGACAAATACCTGCCCTGACGCGAGAGTTCGCCCGGCCCCTGAACATACCGACCGGGACCGCCGTAAACCATAGGAAGCGCCATACGAGAATCCGCCCTTCATCAAACAACGATTGGTGCAAAGTAACCTGACCCCTTTGCGCCATAGCAAAAAGGGGCAAAGCCATCTGCTGGCTTTGCCCCTTCCTTAGCTTGATTTACTCATCCATGAGATAGTAGTGGCCCAGTGCGTCGGCACCCAGGATGGCGTTTGCGACCATCTCGGGCGTCACCTCAAACGGCATGTTGCACATGGTGTCCTCGGGCGCGCACGCGGCCTCGGCAACAATCATGGCCTTCTCGCGCGTAACCTCGGCAACGCCAAGTTCCTTCATCGTGACCGGCAGGCCCAGCTCAATGCAGAAGCCCAAGACTTCCTCGAGCTTCTCGGTCGGGGCATCCTCGAGTACCAGCTGGACGATGGTGCCGAAGGCGACCTTCTCGCCGTGATACATGCTGTGGCACTCGGGCAGCATCGTCAGACCATTGTGGATGGCATGAGCAGCGGCAAGGCCCGAGCTCTCAAAGCCAATACCCGAAAGCAGCGTATTGGCCTCGATGATGTGCTCGACGGCAGGCGTGAGCGCACCCTTCTCCAGCGCAACCTTGGCCTTGACGCCATCGGCCATGAGCGTCTCATAGCAGAGCTTGGCGAGCGCCAGGCCGGCCATTCCGCCCTTACCGCCGGCGCAGGTGCCGCCGTCGGCATCGTGCGTCGCCTGGGCCTCAAAGTAGGTTGCGAGCGCATCGCCCATACCGGAAACCGTCAGGCGCACTGGGCTCGCCGCGATAACCGTCGTATCCATCAGGACAATGTTGGGGTTTGCCTTAAGGAAGAGATATTTATCGAACTGGCCGTCGTCGGTATAGAGCACCGAAAGTGCCGAGCACGGTGCATCGGTCGAAGCAATGGTGGGGCAAATGATAACCGGGGACTCCAGGTAATAGGCGACGGCCTTGGCGGTGTCGAGGATCTTGCCGCCACCGACGCCGACGATGATGTCGCAACCGTTGTCGCGGGCGAGCGCAACCAGGCGATCGACCTCGCCCTTGGAGCACTCGCCGTTAAAGTCCTCAAACAGCAGCTCGGCCTTGGCCTCGGCAAAGCCGCCCTCGATCTTGGCACCGACGCGCTTCTTGCCCGAAGGCGTCACGATGACGAGGGCCTTAGCGCCGAGCGGCTCGACATAGGAGCCGAGCTTGGCGAGCTCGTCCGGACCCTGGATGTACTTGCTGGGGCTATTGAAAATTGCAGCCATAACTATCCCATTCTCTAAAAGAAAAAAGAAAGGGGCTCCGTACAGATACGTGCGGAGCCCCTCGTTACGATAACAAGAGTCGATTAGAAATCGATGTCGGTGTCGTAGTAGCAGGCCTTGAGGATCTTCTCGAAGTCGGCAGCCTTGGTCTCACGCGGGTTCTCGGGCGTGCAGGCGTCCTGCTCGGCGTTCGCGGCAATCTCGGGCAGCTTGGCGAGGAACTCCTCCTCGGAAACCATCTGCGGGTTCTCGGCGTCGACCTTCACGCCACCATTCGCGTAATCCTTGATGGACTGCGGAATGTTGAGCTGGTCGTTGAGGTCGCGGATCTTCTGGACGAGCGCAGCGATGAGCTCCTCGTTGGTCTCGCCGGGAAGGTGCAGGATCTCCTTGGCCACGTAAGCGTAACGCTCGGCAGCACGGGGATCCTTGGAGTTCCACTGGATGACCTTGCCCAGGTACATGGCGTTAGCGGCACCGTGGATGATGTGGCCGTTCTCGAAGGCAGCACCGGTCTTGTGAGCCATGGAGTGAACGATGCCGAGCAGGCCCGAGGAGAAGGCGATACCGGCGATGCACTGAGCCTCGTGCATGTGCTGACGGGCCTCATGGTCGCCAGCATAGGACTTGGGCAGCCACTCGACGATCTCGCGGATGCCGTGCAGAGCGTTGGCGTCGGTGAACATAGAGGCGCAGGTGGAAACGTAGGCCTCCATGCAGTGGGTCAGAGCATCCATGCCGGTGTGAGCGCACAGCTTGGCGGGCATGGTGTAGGTGAGCTCGGGGTCGACGATGGCGACATCAGGGGTGATGTTGAAGTCGGCCAGCGGGTACTTGATGCCCTTTTCGTAATCCGTGATGACGGAGAATGCGGTGACCTCGGTAGCAGTGCCGGAGGTAGAGGAAATGGCGCAGAAGTGAGCCTTCTGACGCAGCTCGGGGAAGCTGAACGGCTGGATAATGTTGTCGAAGGACTCCTCGGGATACTCGTAGAAGACCCACATGGCCTTAGCAGCATCGATGGGCGAACCGCCGCCGATAGCAACAATCCAGTCGGGCTCGAAGTCGCGCATAGCGGCTGCGCCCTTCATGACGGTCTCGATGGAGGGATCGGACTCGACGCCCTCGAACAGCTTGACCTCCATGCCGGCCTCTTTGAGGTCGGCCTCAACGTCCTGCAGGAACCCGCCGCGGCGCATAGAGCTGCCGCCAGAAACGATGATGGCCTTCTTACCCTTGAGGTTCTTCACCTCGTGGCGAGCGCCCTCACCAAAGTACAGATCGCGAGGATTGGTAAAACGTCCCATACTGTGCCTCCTAAACAAGCCCCTCTTAGACTTGCGTATATAACGGAGCACCCAATTGGCTCCGTTAGGACCGGTTTGCGCGTTGCCGGCGATGACAATGCGCGATGTCTAAACGTCTCAACGCTCAGACAAACACTATTTTACCGTTCTGGTTGGTCAGTTATTCACCTAAAGCCGCCAATGATGAAACGTTTTTTCTATCCCTGAAGACCCTTGTGCGGCATTCATACTCCCAAGCTGGGCAAACGTTTTATCAAGGTTGACTACATATCCCGGGCAGGACCGTGCCCCTCCAAAATATGCACCGTTCGCCGCCAAAAATCGACCGTTTGCGGCACCGTGATACCACTCGGTCGTCCAAGGTGCCGACATTTGTGCGACATCCGTCTTCGTGGTGCAAAGGTGCAAGTCCAAGTGCGGCACCCCCGGTGTGCCACATGCGGGTAAACTAGAACCTTATATAGAAACATTTGAACCCTAACCGCAGCAAAGGAGGCCCCATGGCATTCGATCCCATTCAAGAGGATTGCCATCGCCTCGTTCTTGAGGCCTTGCGCCGCGACAATATCCCGCTCACCGACGGTGCCGCCGTAGAGCGTCTGATGGAACAATTCACCCGCAACCCCGCACCGCTCATCGTGCACGACCGCGACCGCGCCGGGCACCTCATTGCCAAGGTGGTCGAGGCTGTCGACTACCGCATTCCCTTTATCCCTGACGATACCCAGGCAGAGCAAGAAGAGGCAGCTGCCGAGAACATGCTCCGCGAGGCAGCCGCGCTCGATCCGGCCAACTGGGATGCCCAGCGCATGCTGACCGCCCTCACCGCCGAATCCAACGAGGAATACGTGCAGTATCTGGTGTCCAAGTGCGACGAGGTGGAGCACGACCTGGCGCTCAAGATCGCCTCGGCGCAGGACCCCTACGAGCGCGAGGCCGCTGGCGACCTTATGCGCCGCCCCTACCTGCGCTGGCTTGCCGCCTTGGCATCGCGCGCCCTCATTAGCGGCCGCTACCGCATGTCGCTCGAAGCCGCAAACCGCAGCCTCGACTTTGCCCCCAACGATCCTGCCGGCGTCCGCCACACCGCGATGCTCGCCATGGCAAAGCTCGAATACCCCGCCGAGGAGCTCAAACGCTTTCGCTCTGCCCACTCCGTCCCCTATCTCGCCAACACGCCGCTGCGCCGTCGTCCCAAGGACGCGGAGCGCGACTTGGACCCATGGACGCTCATCGCGCTGATGAGCGCTGCCTGGCGCGAGCTGGACTACGAGGGCGCCGAGCAATACTTGCGCATCCTTGCGCGCTCGTGTCCACACGCAGCCGAGGCGCTCTACTTCCAAAC
Organism: uncultured Collinsella sp.; assembly: GCA_902492185.1. Lineage (GTDB taxonomy): Bacteria > Actinomycetota > Coriobacteriia > Coriobacteriales > Coriobacteriaceae > Collinsella. The sequence goes on along the minus strand of CABUKY010000009.1, from coordinate 2,882 downwards.
CGAGTTTCCCGATGGCGTCTATGCCCGCGTCAACGTGGGTGCGGGCTCCACCGACGAGCTTGTCCTCGCGCTGTCCGAGGCGACGCCGGTACTGCAGGAGGGCCTGGGCGCCCCCGACAACGCCAGCTTTGCCGCCTGGGTCGCCACCAACGATATCGTGCGTTCCCAGATCGACGAGCGCATCCTGCGGGCGGCCGAGCAGGGCCTGCCGTTTAAGGGAGGAGACCTCTAATGGATCCAAGCGTCTACCTCCCCGCCTACCTGGAGCGCGCCTACCTTGCGTCGCACCCCGAACTCACCGATGCAGCACGCGAGCTTGTCCATAACGACGTGAGCGTCAACCCTCATAAGTATGCGCAGACCGAGCATGCCCAGGCGCTGCTGTCCTATGCCGGCGTTCATCGTCACCTACTCGACGAGCTCCATCGCATCGAGGACATGGGCAGCGACGAGGAGTTTGAGCAGACGCGCAACCGCTTGTTCGACGACATGCGCGATGAGCTGCTCAAGATTGTTCGCGTCGATGCGCATGTCCTCGATGCCCAGTTGCTCGCCATCATCCTGGCGGACACGCCCGTCGATGCCTGCCTGGGCGACTTGATGAAGCTCGAGGCGAGTACGGCCGACTACCTGCAACAGAGCGTGCCCGGGTTTGATATGGAGGCCCCGCACTACTGGGCCAATAATGTTTTGGCCGACGGTGTCACCGCAGCAGACCTTACCGTGAGCGAGCCGGCTCTTATCGGGTGGCTCCACACGCTCGAGGCCATCTCGCAGCTGTGTATGGCGAGCGCTCGTTACCGCGCCGCCGCCAACTATTCTCGCCGTGTCCTTAAGGCGGAGGGCTATCCCACCCGGGCCGCCGGCACCGTGTTGCTTGCCCTCGCCCGCTTGGAAGACCAGGACGGTTTTTTTGCCCTGGCTCACCAGCTCGAGGAGCAGATGGGGGCAGACGCACTCGAAAACTCTCCTTGGTACCTGCTCGCCCGCACGATTCTGCTGTTCAAAACAAACAAGATGCGCCCGGCGACGCGCGCGCTGCGTGAGTTCGCCAACCGTTGCGAGGGCGGCGCGTTCTTCTTGCTGAACCCCATGTACCAGACGCCGTATCTTCCCTGCCGACCCGAGCCACGCGATCCGTGGGATCTTTCGCACCAGGCCGTTTGGGAAGCGGACGGCATTATCTCGGACACCCCCGACTTTGCCCCCTGGGCCAATGCCTGCGAAGACGTGTCGCAGCTTGCCCAGGAATTTGCGCGCCGCTACGGCTTTTAGCGACGCGATCGCCCCGACCATGTCATCTATGTTAGGAACGGCTTCATGAACCTCCGCTCATCTCTCGCCTGCACCTCGAGCGATATCGCCCGCTGGGGACTGCGCTCTGTCTTCAAACGCCAGGGTGGCGTGCTTCCCGGCCGTATCGCCATGAAGATCGACCCCGAGCTGCTAAGCGACCTCGCAAGCCTAGTCGACCGCAGCGTGGTGATCACCGGCACCAACGGCAAGACCACAACCTCCAACCTCATCGCCGACGCCGTTGCTGCCAGCGGCGCTACCGTGGTGTGCAACCGTGCCGGCAACAATATGGAGCCTGGTGTGGTGGGCGCTCTGCTCGAGGCCCGCGGCGGCCTTAAGCACACCAGCAGCGACAAACGCGTGGGCGTTTTTGAGTGCGACGAGCTCTACACCGTACGCGTTCTGCCCAAGCTCAAGCCGACGTACTTTGTGCTGCTCAACCTGTTCCGCGACCAGCTGGACCGTTACGGCGAGATCGACCACACCCAGGACGTCATCGCCCACGCGCTGGAGCTTTCACCGGCAACGACGCTCATCTACAACGCAGACGACCCGCTGTGTGCCGCAATCGCCGCGCGCGTTCCCAATGCAAGCATCGCCTTTGGCATCGACGGCGCCACCGACACCGAATCCGACCGCATTAGCGACTCGCGTTTTTGCTCACAGTGCAACGCGCCGTTGGAGTACGACTATGTGCAGTACGGACAGCTTGGCGCATACCATTGCCCCTCGTGCGGCTGGGCCCGCCCCGGGCTTGTCCGTCGCGTGACGGGCGTGGAGCTCGGCTGCGACGGCTACGGCTTTGACCTGGTCTTTGGGTCTGCGCCCGACGCGGCTGCCGTACACATCGCCACACGCTACAACGGCCTATATATGGTTTACAACGTAGCCGCAGCCTTCTTCGCCGCCCACGAGCTGGGCGTGGACGCGGCGCATCTGCAGCCCACGCTCGATGCCTACATCCCCGCCGGCGGGCGTATGGGCCGCTGGGAGATCGCCGGCCGTACCGTCGAGGCAAACCTGGCCAAGAATCCCGTAGGCTTCGATCGCCAGATCCAGTCCATTAAAACAGCAGGTGGCAGGCTCTGCGCTTTCTTCCTCAACGACAACGATGCCGACGGCCACGATGTATCGTGGATTTACGACGTCGACTTTGAGCGCATCGCCGACACAACGGGGCTTGTCGCCTTTGCTGGCGGCACGCGCGCGCACGACATGCAGGTGCGCCTCAAGTACGCCGGCATCGACGCCGCCATCATCTCGAATATCGAGCAGGCAATCGGCGCCGTGGCAGACGAGGAGGCTGGCGACACTTTCTACGCCGTCGCCAACTACACGGCCTTTCCGCCGCTGGTCAAGGAGCTCGACGAGCTTAAGGATACCGATGCGAGCTCGGTTGCCTCCTGCGCCGTAACACGCGCCGATGGGAGCGCTGTCCCCGTCGGCGTCGCGCCGACCGAGCTTTCGCGCCCGCTGCGCATCGTCTATCTGTACCCCGATGCCCTCAACCTCTACGGCGACGGCGGCAACGTCATCGCTCTCGAGCGCCGCTGCGCCTGGCGCGGCATTCCCGTGCGCGTGGACGA